>NZ_JBAVEJ010000157.1:0-23868 GCF_049587675.1 Sulfuricaulis sp.
CCCGGCGCCGAGCTGCGCGCGCCGATGGCGATAGCGGTCATTGGCGGCGTCTTCGTGTCGACGCTATTGACCCTGTTTGTGGTGCCATGCGTATACGAACTTTTATCCCGATTCGAGGGCAGCCGCGTCGCTTCGGCGAAACGGGAAAAGGAAATAGCGCAAGCCACAAAAGAAACGGGATAGCTGCCACATTTTCACTGCGGAAGTTTCCCCGGGACCTATATGGCCGCAACCGCAGATTAGTACTAGCGGATATTTCAGCGTATTCTCTGAAAAACTGAATCTGTCGTTCATCTATGCTCCTTGTTACATTTATAGAAAGTGGAAAGCGCCGACTTGGCATCCTCGACCGCACGCGCAACGAGGTCGTCGATCTATTCCGTGCGGCATCGGGACTGCCGCAAGACATGGCGGCGTTCATCGCGCTCGGCGAGCCGGGACTGGCTGAGGCGCGCCGCGCCGAGGTGAGCGGGGCGGGGCGTGTGCCGCTGGCGCAAGTGCGGCTGACGGCGCCGATCCCGAAGCCCGTTCGCAATGTCTTCTGCGTCGGCAAGAACTATCGCGAACACGCACAGGAATTACAAACGGCGGGGCTTAAAGGCGGTAGCGCAGAAGCAGTTCCCGAGCTGCCGATTTTTTTCACCAAGGCGACTTCGTCGGTGATCGGGCCGGGTGAGCCGATCCCGGCATGGCTCGACCCGACAAACACCACCGATTACGAAGGTGAGCTTGCGGTGGTGATCGGCCCCGGCGGCCGCGGCATTGCGCGCGCGGAGGCGATGCGCCATGTGTACGGTTACACCATCGTCAACGACGTCACCTCGCGTGCCTTGCAGCGCCGTCACCAGCAGTGGTTTCTCGGCAAGAGCCTAGATGGTTTCTGTCCCATGGGCCCGGCGATTGCGACGGCCGACGAGATCGCGGACGCGGGAACACTGCGTGTGCAGACGCGTGTTAACGGCGAGCTGCGCCAGGACGCGCCGGTCTCGGGGTTGATATTTGATATTCCGGCGCTGATAGAAACGCTCGCGCGCACTATGACGCTCGCGTCGGGTGACGTCATCGCCACCGGCACGCCCGCCGGTGTCGGCATGGGCTTCAACCCGCCCCGGTTCCTGAAGAAGGGCGACGTGGTCGCGATCACCATCGATCCCATCGGCACGCTTGAGAATCCCGTAGCGTGAGAAGACGTCACTGAGGCTCCGGCATTTGTTGACGAGGCCGTGCCAAACCGCGGTGGACCGGGTTGCGAACCTGACCTTATTCCACCACTGCGTGGGAATTTAGCTGATAGCGTTTGATCTTGCGATATAGCGTGCGCTCGCTGATACCCAGCGCCTCCGCGACGGCGTGCCGGTTGTGGTCGTGACGTTCCAGCAGCGTGGCGATATAGCGGGCTTCGGCGTCCGCCAGCGAGTGGGGCGCATCTGTTTCCATCGCGGCTACTGATCGTGCTGCCGGGGCTGGAAGGGCTGCCAAGTTTCTGTTGGTGGCACGTGGCAAATGATCATTCCCGCCAAGATGGATATGTTCGGGCGCAATAATTCCGTCCGGGCTTATAGCGCGGGCCTGTTCCAGAATGTTCAGCAATTCGCGCACGTTGCCCGGGAAGTTATAACCCATGAGGCGTTCCATCGCCGCCTTGGTGAGATGGCAGCGTTCCATCTTGTCCCGCTGGCACATACGCTTGATCAGCGCCTCTGCCAATGCGGGTATGTCCGTTCGCCGCTCGCGTAACGGTGGAATATCAATCTTGATGCCGGCAATGCGGAAATAGAGGTCCTCCCGGAAACTGCCGTCAGAGACCATGGCCATCAGGTTCTGGTTGGTGGCGGTGATGATGCGCACGTCAACTTTGATCGTTGATGTGCCGCCCAGGCGACGGAACTCGCCCGAGTCGAATACGTGCAGCAGCTTTACCTGCATGGACAAGGGCAATTCGCCGATCTCATCCAGAAAAAACGTGCCCGTGTCCGCCGTCTCGAGCAATCCTCGCTTGAGCCCCACGCATCCGGTGAAGGCGCCGCGCTCGTGGCCAAACATCTCGCTCTCGAAAAGCGTTTCCGGGATCGCCGCGCAATTCAGCTCGACATAGGGTTTGGCACGGCGTGCTGATTGCTCATGGATATACTGCGCGGCCATTTCCTTGCCCACGCCGGTTTCACCGTAAAGCAGCACGGGTATGTAGGATTTGGCAGCCAGCCTCATGGTCTCCACGGATTGCAGGAACACCGGAGCGTGCCCGACCATGCGCATCTCCTCGCATGACAGGTTAATCGGATTTGCCAGGCGATGGATGGTTTCGAGGACAAACCGGTCACCATTCGCTGTATCGATGGGATAGGCCTTGATGCGCACGCGGTCGGGCCGGTTGGCGTAATCATAGTGGGTATGCATGACCTCGAACGGGTTATTGGTAGTCAGCACCGCCTTATGCGGACAATCTTCTCCGTTCTGATGACAGGGGACGGGCGAATGATGCGATATGTCATGACAGCAACGTCCCACGACAGTATCCACATCGACGCCATAGGTGTCACAGTAGGCCCGGTTGGCGGCGATGATCCGGTAATGCTTGTCGATGACCACGGCGGGTAAATCTTGGGCGTTGATTAGCGACTCAATCACGGTATTCCGTTTCATAATTCCCTCCTGCAGTGCACCGCCGCTAGCTGTAAAGACACGGCTTGATTGCTCATTGTGCTATTGAGCGTTCTTGTTAACAGTGATAACCCATGAAGCTTCGATATTCCGGTAGATTGTCAGTAATAAATCCAAATTGACATTGCTGTCATGTGACTGACATGGATGTCATACGCCTGACTGACAAATTCGTCAATGCATTAATATATTTGCTGATTTCACGGCTATTTCTGCAAAAAATAGCTGGCATGCGGATTGCTTAAGTTTCAGAAAAGTATGACCACCACCATGGGCATAAACAAGAAGGAGGAGTAAATGGAACCGCATCTGAAGATCAAGTTTGGCAATCGGCTACTGGCGACGCTCGGGATGTTGCTGATATCGATGCTGGGATACTCGGGAACGGGATGGGCGGCTACCACGTCCACGACTGATGTGTCCGATACATCCGTATCTATTACATCTTTATCAACTCTATTCTCTCCCAGCCCCCCAAAGAGTACCGGGCCTACGATTCCCAAAAATAGCTTCAATATCATGATGAACTACGAACTGGGCATGCACTGCACCGGATTCGAGTTCTCCTATTGTTGCGTGCTTCCGCCGTACAATTCGATCCTGGCCCAGGTGGTCAAGACCCAGCAAGGTATTCTGGGAGCCAATGCATTCCCCAGACTGCTGGAGGGCGATCCCAATGTCGGTCGCGACTTTCTCGGCCGGCCCACGGTGCTGCGGGATACCGAGCTGGATTCGAACGGGAAGTTCAAGAAGTACGTATTAAGATACTGGCATGACGCCCAGCCGCGGAACGACGGACGCGGCGCGTTGCAGACCAGCACGCTCATCAGCCACGTGGAGGGCAACTCCCTGCTGATGTGGAACACCCAATTCGACGCCGCCGCCCCCGACAGCGGCAACAAGCTGATCTACGGCGACTACGGGTCAACGGTTGCTGCTGTTCCTCCTCCGGCTGCTAACGCGCATCAAGCTTCATCTCCTAAGAATAATGTCTTGCAGGGTAACGGCAGTTACGCCGATCCCGAGGATAACTATGCCAACGCGTGGTTGAACCATCTGTACATCTACGCCAACCTGGAAGGAAGTAATCCCACCGCAAACATCAGCGCCGAGAAAGACAAGATCCGCCTGGGTTTGCGCAATCAGAATGCGTCCACTGCATTTTCGACGGTTTTGCCGCAGAACAGCGGTCCCGCCTTCCATCCCATGGGACCCGGATCTGCACCGGGCTTGCAGAATGTCCTGACCTTCTCCGGCGACACGGGCACCGTGGTCTTCACCCAGATGAAGGTGCTGGAGAATCTACCCGTAATGCTGACCTCTCCGCGCATCTGGGAAGCCCTGGGCCTGCCGCTGGATCCTTTTGAAGACACCATCAACTTCTTCGGAGATCCGGGGAAGGTCACTGAGGAATCGATCCGGCCATATGTCCAGATGAAGGCCGCGCTGCATAACTACGATCCGAGCCAGCCGGGCGGCATCGGCACTGCCGTGTTGCAAAATGGCAAGCCGGTCATCGGCATGGGCGATGCCCCGATCGATATCCCCAACTGCGAGCGTTGCCATTCGCTGCCCGCTACCGTTGCCTCGCCGAACAACGCGAACCAAGGTTTGGGAGTCAGCGGAACCGATGTCTATCGTCCCTACACGGCGGCGAAGGTGCAGCTCGAGCTCGAATTCTGGAACGTGTATTACGACATCGATACCTCTGCCGGCGACTCCGACTGGTACTCGCGGTTGAAGGCAGCGGCGATCAGCATCCTGTCGATCCACGACAACGAGCACCGCACGGATTTCACCTTGAACTTTCCGCAGACGGGCGGGAATCCTCCGCAGCTCACCCGACTCGGGCATGAAAGCGTACTGTGCCAGAGGTGCCATGCGGATAACGTGATCGCTGTGGTCAAATCGGCGAGCACCAGCCGCGGCCTGATCCCGCCGCTGACCGAGGCCCTGCACAACAATCACAAAGATCTTCCGTTCGACGACTCGAAAGGCCGCAACGGCGCGTGCCAGGGCTGCCATCCGGCCCACCGCTCCGATGGCGATCTCAGCAATTATCCGATTACCTTGCTCGGGCTGAACAACTTTGCGAATGCGGACAACCGCGATGCCGCAGGTGGCTGCTTTGTGGGTCGGGACGTTCACTCCAACCCGGGCCGGGGCGCGGATTTGGGTGGAAAGATCCACTTGAACGCCATTGGCCAGTGGTTGAAAACTAACGTGGCCAACGATACGGGCCATGACAAGGGCATCTGGTGCACCAACTGTCACTCCCAGTTGAGTCAAGAGATCTGGCGCAACGAGAATATGGTCGACCTGATTCGTGGCGTGCCCGGAAAGCAGGCCGATGGGACGACGAATGCGGTGAATATCCGTGCACTGTCGTCGCTCGGCGCCATCGCCTCGGCGGTGGGTGTTTCGGAAGCGCAGGCCATCGCCTGGCTCGATCCCAAGAACAGCAATGACGACACGTATGCCGCCTGGAATGACGCGGTAGATTATCCGGACGCCAACGTAGCCACGATCGAGGTCAATGGTGGTGGGCCAGTAGTCACTTCCGACATCGATGGCGACATCAGCGTGCGAATTCTCGACTTCTGCACCACGTCCGATTGCGTAGCGGCGGCCCAGACGAAATTAAATAGCGAGGGCAATGGCAGCACCGCGGTACCCGTTCCGTTCCAGGCGGCGGACGATGCCCGCGATCACTGGCTGGCCCCCGGCGAGCCGCACTGCGCGGATTGCCACAAGGCGCCGTACACGGAGCAGAGCGGCAACATCAACGCCTTCCCGCCGTTCAACTACCCGCGCAAGGCCTCGCTGTTCCGCTACTCGCGCGGTCATCAGGACATCACCTGCCAAGGATGCCACGAGTCGACGCACGGACTCTATCCGGTCACCCCGAAGATCGACACCACCACCTATGCGCAGGCGGCCGGCATGAACCCGGATGGCAAGCATGGGCCGCTGAAGTGTGGGGCCTGTCATATCTCCAACAGCAAGGGCGTGGCATTGGCGACAAACAATATCATGTACAACGGAACGAAAATCGCCACTGACTTCGACTCCGCCGTCAGTTGGGCCCACACCTACACGGAAGAGGCCGACCCGAGGAAGGACGTGTGCGTGAGCTGCCACCGGGATCGTGCGGCGAAAGTGTCCGATACGAACGCGGGCTGGCTGGTGCACAGCGCCTTGGGTTTTGTGGCGCGGGGCGCCATGGACAACGTGGAGACCAGCCAGCTTGGCCACGTTTCCGGCGATCCGGCGTCCGGAAATCCGCTCCAGGGAGTCTGCAAGAGTTGCCACATACTTAAGGTCAACTTCAGCAACAAGGTTGCCTGCAACAACAATATATGGAAACAACACGTTCCCTTCGGTGCCGTTTCTCAGTCGGTTTGGGAATACGTATCGAAGCAGAAGACGGGTTCGACCTGCGGGTACTGAGCCTGCGGCAGGCTAGAGCAGTATCGGAGTTGTAAGCGATGGAGGGGAGGTAACTCCCCTCCATTTTTAGGGTTACAATCTCAAGAGCAAACCGGGATTCAGGCTGGCGGTACGTTTAGACCACTGCGCATATAAATTCTATAGATCAAACCGCGAGGCAAAGCATTCAAATGATAAACTCATCGAAAAACATCCTCGCAACGATGCTGCTCGCATTGTTTCTTTTAGGTACCGCTTTCCCGCTGGGCGCGAATGCTCTCGCGAAGCCTAAGGACGTCATCGCCAAGGTCGGCGACCAGACCATCACCTTCAGCCAGATCGACATCATGATCAACAGTTCCGACGTCGTCGGCATGCCGATTCCCTCTCCGGGGACTCAGGCCAGAAACGAAACACGGCTGCTGGTGCTCGACAAGGTGATCAGCGCCAATCTGCTGTACTTGGATGCCTTGAAGAAGGGCATACAGAATGACCCGGTTTACCAGCGCGACGTGGAAAACTTTTCCGGAGCCATGCTGGGTTCTCTGTATCGGCGAAATCTGGACAAGGACATCACGGTGACCGACGAAGAGGTCCGGAATTTCTACAAGAACAATATCGCCAAGGGCACGCCCTTCACGCCGGACGTGCGGAAGTCTATCGAAGCCCGACTCCGGGAAGGGCGGTTCAAGGCCAGGCAGGCGGATATGCAAAAGCGCTTGCGCGAAGGAGTGCAGATAGCCATCGATGCCACGAAACTGGATTCGAAAGGGGATGCATCGCGCGCCGGCACCGACGTCGTGGCCCGAGTCGGTCAGGAGACCATCACCTGGGGAGAACTCAAGCCGTCGCTGACGAATCTCAAAAATAGCGACTCTGAAACTGTCAGGCGCGATGTCCTGAACGAACTCATCGACCTGCGTGTCGCCGTGAACAAGGCCAAGGCTGCCCACCTGGATCAGGATCCGACTTATCTTGCCCAGGTAGGTGAATTCAAGAAAGTCCATTTGATCATCGTGTACAAAGCGAAACTTCTCCCGGAAATGGAGCCGACCGACGGGGAAGTCCGGGAGTATTTCGAAAAGAACAAAACAAAAATCCAGGTTCCGGAATCCCGGAAGATCCAGATGGTGGTCTTGAAGACCAAGGCGGAAGCGGAGGACATCAAGAAACAGATCCAATCCGGCAAGATCTCGATTTACGAGGCGGTCACGAAGTATTCCATCGATCCGAATGCAAAGCTGACCTTGGGGGAATTTGGCTGGGTCGCCAAGGGTAGCGGCTTTCCTGGGCTCGATCGTCTGACGTTCTCCCTGAAGCCGGATGAACTGGGCGGTCCGGTTGAATCCCCGGTGGGCTGGCACCTGGTGAAGGTCATGGGGGTCCGGGAACCCCGGCTTCAGAACATTGAAGACAAGGATACATGGAAGACGACCAAGAACATGCTTTGGCGCGAGCGGCGCGATCGGTATGTGGCCGACCTGAGGACAAAGAATGTCTTTCCGGTGGAAGTCTACACGGACAGGTTTCAGCAAATCGTCCGGCAGGAGGAAGAAAAAATAAGGGCCAACCAGAAGAAATCAGAATCGACCCCGTTGACTGAGCAGAAACTTCCCGGAAAGAGCGGCGTTAATCAGGTTAGCCAGTAAGTGTAATATCCTCGGGACGGGAGGATAATGGCGAACCATGAATCGCCGTCTGATTTGCTGCGGATTGTTTGCATTGTTCTTGTTTGCCTTTGCCGGCGTGATCCAGGCAGGGGTCATGGATTGGTTTCGCCGCGACACGCCACCTCCCCGGGACTATGTCATCCTCATCAATTACGAATTGGGGATGCACTGTACCGGTTTTGATTTCTCCTACTGTTGTATCCTGCCTCCGTACAATTCTATTCTCGCCCAGGTTGTGAAAACCGAGAGCAAAGGCGAGAAACCGGTGCTGCTCGGCTCCGACCCCCACGACCCCGAGGTGCTGGTGGACGGCGACAAACGCTTCCGGCTGGCCTACACCCATGAGGACCCGGAGGGTATACCTAATACATATTCGGCTGCCAAGAAGCTGGCCTACTGGGGAGTGGCGTATCGCGGCAAAGCGCTACCTGACCAGGAGTTCAGCAGTCTTTATATTTACAAGGATCTCGAGGGCTCCAATCCGGAGCACACCAGCGCCAACGCCAAGAAACTTCATGTCGGTATCGACACCCCGATCAAGATCAATCAGGGACCGACCGGCCAGTATGTGGGGAAGGGATTTCTGCGTTATTCCGGGACGACCGGAACCGTGGTGTTCGCCGATTCACCCGTCATGGAAAACGTGCCGATCACCCTCACGGGTCCCGGGATATGGGAGGCGCTCGGGCTTCCGCTCACGCCGTTCAACGATCAATTCACGGCGCTGACGACGCTGGACGAGACCATGTTTCAGCCGTTCCAGAAATCCGTGGTGACGCTGGTGGACGCCAAGACGCGCGAACCCGTGATCGATTCGTCCGGTCAGGTCGTGCGGTTTTTCGGGGTGAATCCCATCGACGTGCCCAACTGCACGCGCTGTCATTCGAACGAACGCGCCAATGGCAACAAATATTCCAAGTACAAGACAGAGCACGATTTCTGGAAAGAGATGCGCGGCACCGGCGAGTATTACGCGCAAATCAAGGCCGCGGCGATTTCGATTCTGGAAATTCATGACGACCATCACGGCACGAACTTCCTGGCCAAATGGCCCGCAAGTTCGAGCACGTATCTGCGGCTCGGACGGGATTCGGTCCTGTGCCAGGATTGCCACGCGGACAATATCATCGGCCGGTTGTCATCCCGGAAAGCCGGCGCCATGGAGAAAAGTGATATTCAGCCGAAACATCCCCGGCTGCCCGATCCCGATCACCTGATTTCGCCCCTGACTGAAGCGATTCACAAGAGCCATCAGCGCCACAATCCACTCCCCGACAGTCTCGGTTTTGCCGGCGGTTGCCAGGGCTGCCATCCGGCGCACCGCAGCGACCGTACCATGAACGATTTTCCGCTGACGGCGGACGGGAAAAACCAGTTCGCCTCCGGAGACGTGCGCGACGCCAAAGGTTGTTTCACCCGTCGCGACGTGCACGGCAATCCCCGTCGACACCAGGACGGGGCCGAGACCCCGAGTTATCTCAACGCCGTGGGCAGCGCGCTGCTTTCCGAGGTGATGAACACCAAGGGAAACGACAAGGGCTTATACTGCACCAACTGTCATAACATGCTGTCGCGCGAATTGTACAAGGCGGATCATCTTACCGACGCGGTGACGCAGACAGGCCGGACGCTTCGTAACCAGCCGCTGGCTCCGATGGCCGCCGCCCTCGGCATTTCGGTGGAGCAACTGAAAAGGGACTACCTCAATCCCAAAAGCCCGATGCAGGGAGAAGATGTTTCCAGCGGCGTCTACCGTACCTGGGATCGCTCCGGGCAGACCCTCGCCGCCGTCGGCCGGATCAAGGCGGATACGCAGGGAAAGCCGGTGCTGACGGTGCCCGATGAAGACGGCAACCGGTCTGTCATTATTGTGGACAAAGACCCGGACGGGACCGAAGGCGTGGCGGCGTCGTATGAAGCGGCCACCCACGGCAAGGATTACTGGCTGGCACCCGGTGAACCCCACTGCGCCGATTGCCATCGACCGCCCTTCGTCGAAAGCATGGGTGGCGGCGCCTTTCCCCTAGACCAGCCGGGGAAGTACGCGCTCATGCGCCACTCCAAGGGGCACGCGGGAATCACCTGCCAGGGTTGCCATGAATCGACTCACGGTCTTTATCCCGTCAACCCGGAAGTGGATATTTCCAGTTACCAGCAGGCGGCGTTGTTGAATCCCGATGGCTCGCATGGCCCGGTGAAGTGCGCGGCCTGCCATACGGTCAACAAGTACGGTGTGCCTTCTCGTCATCAGGAGCTGATCGGCAAGAAAGGGCCGACCTGGGATAACTATGACAAAGCCGTCGAGCTCCAGCATGTGCTGCGAGCTGGCGCCGGACCGACACCACGTGATAACGAGCGGAAGTAATCAGAATAACGTTTTGTGAGTCAGAGATTGAAATGAAACGGTTTCTTATAGTGTGGCTGCTTTGCCTGGCGCCCGTGATGACAGTGATGGCGGAAGGAAAGACGGTCTTTTCCATGCCAGACACGAATGGCAAGGTCCACACGCTGTCGCAATATGCCGGGAAATGGGTGGTCGTCAATTACTGGGCGACCTCTTGCCCGCCCTGCATTAAAGAAATTCCGCAGCTCACGAAGTTTCACGAAAAGCACAAGGATCACGATGCCGTTGTGTTGGGCGTCGACTTTGAGGACATTTCTCTGGCTTGGCTGAAAGATTTCATGGACAGCATGTCCATGAGCTATCCGGTGTTGCCCTCCAACCCGTCGCAACAGGTTACCCCCTTCGGCGCCATTATCATGTTGCCTACCACTTTTATCATCTCTCCGGCCGGTGAACTCGTGGCGCAGCAGGGGGGTGCCGTCACGGCCGCCGACCTTGAAGCCTTCATCAAGCGCCAGACTGAGGCCGGCAAGGCGAATGCACCTGCGAAAAAACTCAACACCAAAATTCATTAACCTTCCCCGGCAGCCAACAATAACGCTATAACATATTTTCAAGGACTAAGCGGTATGACTGATTTATCGACGTTGAACGCGCGTTTCGGCCTTTCCGGTCAGGTGGTTTTCAAGCAAGGCTCAGGCGGGCTGGACGTGGTGGAAGTGGTCAATTCCCGGGGCAGTGCCACCGTGGCGCTGCAAGGCGCGCAAGTGCTGACCTGGGCGCCACGCGGGTCGCCGCCGGTGATCTGGCTGTCGCGCGCCGCCAAATTCGCGCCTGGCAAATCGATCCGCGGTGGCGTACCGGTCTGCTGGCCGTGGTTCGGTCCGCATGCGACCGTGGCCACGCTCCCGGCGCACGGATTCGCGCGCACCGTGCCGTGGGTAGTAATCGGTGCACAAACCCTGGCGGATGGCGCCACGCGTCTCGACTTTCGCCTCGTCTTGAACGAGGCCTCCCGCGCCCAGTGGCCGCATGCCACGCTGCTCGAAAGCCACATAACCGTAGGCGCGGCGCTCGAGATCGATCTCGTGACGCGCAACGCCGACCGCAGCGCCATCACCATCGGCGATGCGCTGCATACCTATTTCGAGGTGAGCGACGTGCGCCAGGTGAAAATCCGCGGTCTCGAAGGCTGTCCTTATCTTGACAAGATGGACGGCGGCAAGCGCAAGACGCAGACCGGACCGGTGACGATCGGCGCCGAAACTGATCGCATCTACCTAGATTCCAGCGCGGATTGCCTGATCGACGATCCCAGCCTGAAGCGTAGT
The DNA here is from genome assembly GCF_049587675.1 of Sulfuricaulis sp. Taxonomy (GTDB): domain Bacteria; phylum Pseudomonadota; class Gammaproteobacteria; order Acidiferrobacterales; family Sulfurifustaceae; genus Sulfuricaulis. The sequence goes on from NZ_JBAVEJ010000157.1 coordinate 11,436, forward strand.
ATCCGTATTCGCAAACGCGGCAGTCATTCAACCGTGGTTTGGAATCCGTGGATCGAAAAGTCGCTGAAGATGGGAGATTTCGGCGAAAACGGTTACCTTAATATGCTGTGCGTGGAAAGCGCCAACGCTGCGGACGACGTAGTGACCATCGCGCCGGGTGGCGAGCATCACCTGTGGGTGCGCTACGAGATCGAACCAATGAATTGAGCCGGGATTGCTATAACACACTAAACCCGGTGGAATTCCACGGTAGTCGCACTAGTATTTTTTGTCGCCGCATTGAATATTGTTATTGCGGCGGCGTGAATCGATATCATAAAGTGGAGGCACTTAAAGGGATTGATCCTTAATCAAGCGACGCTGGCCGCCGCAATAACAGGCAATCTTATGAATTTTAATTATTGATCTGGCACACGAAAATCTGGAGATGTTGGCTGTATAATTAAGTTGTTTTCGTTTCAATTGCATTTGTGCCGGATCAATAATTGCGCCTACTGTCAGGGCTTAGTATCGTTGCTGACGTCAGTATCCTTGTGTCCGACAATCTTTCTGGATTGGCCCAGCTCTCATGACCCAAACTTCCTCCGGCCGTAGCGAGGTCAAGAACACCACTTGTTACATGTGCGCCTGTCGCTGCGGCATCCGCGTGACCCTCAAGGACGGCGAGGTCCGATACATCGAGGGCAATCCCGATCACCCCATCAATAAAGGAGTGATTTGCGCCAAGGGCGCCTCGGGCATCATGAAGCAGCATTCGCCCGCGCGCCTGACCAAACCTCTGCGGCGCAAACCCGGCAGCGAACGCGGTGCCAACGAGTTCGAGGCCATTTCCTGGGATGAGGCGTTCGCGATACTGGAAGAGCGGTTGGCAAAGATTCGCGCCACCGACCCCAAGAAGTTTGCGCTGTTTACCGGCCGCGATCAGATGCAGGCCCTCACCGGCCTGTTCGCCAAACAGTTTGGTACGCCCAACTACGCCGCCCACGGCGGCTTCTGCTCGGTCAACATGGCCGCGGGCATGATCTATACCATTGGCGGATCGTTCTGGGAGTTCGGTGGACCGGACCTCGAGCGCGCCAAGCTGTTCGTGATGATCGGCACCGCCGAGGATCATCACTCCAACCCGCTCAAGATGGCCATCTCCAAATTCAAGCGTAATGGCGGCAAGTTCATCTCGGTCAATCCGGTGCGCACCGGCTACTCGGCGATTGCCGATGAATGGGTGCCGATCAGGCCCGGCACCGACGGGGCGCTGTTTCTCGCGCTCATCCACGTGCTCATCAAGCAGGGCCTGTACGACCGCGACTTTTTGGTGCAATACACCAACTCCGCTCAACTCGTGAACATGGACAAGAACTCGAGCGAGTACGGCATGTTCGTGCGCGCCGAGGTGCCGGTCGAGGAGGGCTGCTTCGATCCGCAAAACAAGCTGTGGTGGGACCGCCATGCCAACAAGGCCGTGGTCACGCATACCGCGGGCGCCGATCCGTTTCTGCGCGGCGGGTTTGTGTTGCCCGATGGCACTCCGGTCAAGCCGTCGTTTCAATTGCTGGTGGATCGCGTCAAGAACTACACGCCCGAGTGGGCCAGCACCATCACCGGCATTCCTGTCGAGACCATTACGCGCCTGGCCAACGAGATGGGCGTGACGGCGCGCGATCAGAAAATCGAGCTGCCGATCGCCTGGACCGACATCTGGGGCAAGGATCATGAGGTGGTCACCGGCAATCCGGTGGCCTTCCACGCCATGCGCGGGCTGGCCGCGCATTCGAACGGTTTTCACACGATACGCTCACTGTCGATATTGATGAGCATCCTCGGCACCATCGACCGGCCGGGCGGGTTCCGGCACAAGGCGCCGTTCCCGCGCCCGATCCCGCCCTGCGCCAAGACGCCGAAGGGCCCTGAAGGCGTGCGCGCGGGCAAACCGCTGGATGGCATGGCGCTCGGCTGGCCGGCCGACCCCGATGACCTGTTCGTCGACAAGGATGGAACGCCGGTGCGCATCGACAAGGCGTTCTCCTGGGAGTATCCGCTGTCGGTGCATGGCCTGATGCACAATGTCATCACCAACGCCTGGCGCGGCGATCCGTACCAGCTCGACACGCTGATGATCTTCATGTCCAACATGGCGTGGAATTCGACCATGAACACGGTCGAGGTGCGCGAGATGCTGAACGACAAGGACGAGCACGGCGAATACAAGATTCCCTTTATTGTCGTGTGCGATGCGTTCCAGTCGGAGATGGTGGCGTACGCCGACCTGGTGTTGCCGGATACCACCTATCTGGAGCGCCATGATGTCATGAGCATGCTCGACCGGCCGATCTCCGAGTTTGAAGGCCCGGTCGATTCCGTGCGCATCCCGGTGGTGCCGCCCAAGGGCGAGTGCAAGCCGTTCCAGGAAGTGCTGATCGAGCTCGGCTCACGCCTCAATTTGCCGGCGTTTGTCGATACGCGCGGGCAGCGCAAGTTCAAGAATTACCCGGACTTCATCATCAATTACGAGATCGAGCCGGGATCGGGCATCGGCTTTCTTGCCGGCTGGCGCGGCAAGGGCGGGGAGAAATTCATGAAAGGCGAGCCGAACTCGAACCAGTGGCAGATGTATGAAAAGAACAACTGCGTGTTCCGTTACGAGCTGCCCAAGTCCTTTCAGTACATGCGCAACTGGAACAAGGGTTACCTCGAGTGGGCGCAGCGTCACCGGCTGACCCGCTATGCCGAACCGATCCTGATCCATATCTACTCCGACATCCTGCAGCAGTTCCGCCTCGCCGCGCAGGGCAAGACTCAGGGCAAGCAGCCGCCGCCGCATCTGCGCAAGCGCATCGAGACCTATTTCGATCCGCTGCCGTTCTATTACGAACCGCTCGAAGCCCAGTTGACCGACAAGCAGAAATATCCGCTCAATGCGGTGACCCAACGGCCGATGGCGATGTACCACTCGTGGGATTCGCAGAACGCCTGGCTGCGCCAGATTCATACGCACAATTATTTATTCGTGAACCCGAAGACCGCCGCATCCCAGGGAATAGAGGATGGTGACTGGGTCTGGGTAGAATCGCCCTGGGGCAAGGTGCGCGGCATGTGCCGTTACAGCGAAGCAACCGAGCCCGGCACGGTGTGGACCTGGAATGCCATCGGCAAACAGCCCGGGGCGTGGAATCTCGAACCGAGCGCGAACGAAGCCCGCCAGGGGTTTCTCCTGAACCACCTGATCTCTGAGGAACTGCCGCCACAACCGGAGGGCGAGCACCTGTCCAATTCCGATCCGGTCACCGGCCAGGCCGGCTGGTACGATGTGCGCGTACGTCTTTACAAAGCCGACCCGGCGGAAGAAAAAGTGACCTGGCCGCAGTTCGCGACGCTCACACCGGTACCCGGCGAGGAGCCGCGTCGCAAAAACTGGCTGGCCTACGTGGCTGGCAAAATGATGGGAACCTAATCATATGAAAGAACGAACGGAGCGCAGCGGAGTAGGGCGCCATCTTTTGAAAGGACGAACGCAGCGAAGCGGAGTAGGGCTACCTTTATGACTCAGCTCGCACTGGTGATCGATCTCAACGTGTGCGTGGGCTGCCATGCCTGCGTCACGAGCTGCAAGGAATGGAATACTTCGGGGGCAGCCGGCTATATGTCCGATGATCGTCCGTACGGGCAGGACCCGACCGGCACTTTCTTCAACCGGGTGCAGACCTTCGAGGTCGGCGAGTTTCCGAATACCGACACCGTGCACTTCCCGAAGTCGTGCCTGCACTGCGAGGATCCGCCGTGCGTGCCGGTATGTCCCACCGGCGCGAGCTACAAGCGCCCCGAGGATGGCATCGTACTGGTTGATTATGACAAGTGCATCGGCTGCAAGTACTGCGCGTGGGCCTGCCCCTACGGCGTGCGCGAGATCGACGAGCATCAGAAGGTCATGAAAAAATGCACCTTGTGCGTGGATCGCATCTACGACATGTCGGTACCCGAGTCGGAACGCAAGCCGGCCTGCGTGCTTGCCTGCCCGACGAACGCGCGCCTGTTCGGCGACGTGCACGATCCGGAATCGGCGGTGTCGATTGCGATCAGCGAAAACGGCGGTTACGCGCTCATGCCGGAGTGGGGCACCAAGCCGGCCAACCATTATCTGCCGCGCCGCAAGACGCGCATCAAGATCCACGCCGACGAGCTCGTGCGCGCCGATAATCCGCTCAAGAAGGAGGGCGTGTTGCCCAAGCCGGCCATCAGCGAGCCGTCGCTCGACGATGTCACGAGCTGGTAGCGCCACGGGAAATCGGATATGCACCCCGCCTTCTCGGTTATCTTTCTGACGACGTTGATTGGCACCGGCCAGGGATTCTTTCTGGCGCTTTACACCGAGCAGGTCTATTCGGTGGTCGAGTTGCTGCCGCCGCAACCGGCCAGCTTCTACACAATCGGCAGTGTCATCGCGCTGGCGTTCCTGATCGCCGGGCTGGTCGCATCCTTCTTTCATCTGGGTCACCCGGAACGCGCCTGGCGTTCGGCGGTCCGCTGGCGCACTTCATGGCTGTCGCGCGAGGTGATCGTGCTGCCGGCGCTGATGGGCGCGGTGGCGGCCTACGGCCTGGTTCATCATTACGAATGGGATCTGAATATAATCGGCATCAAGACATCGGCCCATGGGGATCTTTCGCTGGTCGTCGGCGCCGGGGGCGCGGCGCTGGCGTTTCTGCTGTTTCTGTGCACCGGCATGATTTACGCCTGCATCAAGTTTCTGCAGGAGTGGGCGTCCTGGCTGACGGTCGTCAATTACACGCTGTTCGGGTTGGCCTCGGGTTTCCTGCTGGCGACTGCGTACGCGGCGTACCGGGCGCCGGAGCTGACTTTCTTCTACGGTGGCTGGACTATTGTTGCCACGCTGGCAGTTATGGCGACGCGCGTTGTCTCGCTGATCCGCAACCACCGTCTCAAGCACAAGTCGACGATCCAGACGGCTATCGGCGTGCGCCATGCCCGGATCGTACAGAAGTCCCAGGGTTTCATGGGCGGCTCGTTCAATACACGCGACTTTTTTCACGGCGTGGCGCCAAGGTTGTTCCGCTCGATCAAATGGATATTCCTGGTTCTGGTGTTTCCGGTGCCGCTGGCGTTGTTGTTTGCCGGGATGATCGATCGCAGCGTGACGCTGATCACCGTCGCGTTTGTCATTCAGTATCTGGGCCTGCTGGTGGAGCGCTGGTTCTTTTTCGCGCAGGCCAATCACCCGCAGAATTTATATTATCAGACGATCTCCTGAGCCGGCCGCCTTCGCTCGTGAAAAACTGGACGGATTACATCCACATACTCACGGCCTTGCTGGTGATCACGAATCCGATCGGCGCGCTGCCTGTGTTCATCACACTCACCCGCGATCAGGCGCTGGCCGCGCGCAAGAATACGGCGCGCATCACGGCCACTGCCGTTGCCGTCGTCCTGGTCGTGAGCATGTTCCTGGGCCAACCGCTGTTGCACTTCTTCGGCATCGGCTTGCCATCGTTCCGCGTTGGCGGCGGCATATTGATCATGATAATGGCTATCGCCATGCTGCGTGGATATCCGGGCGAAACCCGGCATACGCCCGAGGAGCGCATCGGCACAGACGACAAGGACAGCAACGCCGTCGTGCCGCTGGCGATCCCCGTGCTGGCCGGTCCCGGCGCCATCAGCACCACGATCGTGTACGCGCACCAGGCCCGCACCGGCTGGGATATCGCGTTTCTGCTGTTCGCGGCCCTGCTGGTGGCGGGCAGTGTCTGGGCGGTCCTGGCCCTGGCGGAACCCATCGCCAACCGGCTCGGACACTATGGCATCAGCGTCGCGACTCGAGTCATGGGGCTGATCCTGGCCGCCGTCGCGGTCGAATTCATCGCCGGCGGGCTGATACAATTGTTTCCGGGTCTCGCGTGATTATTCCGCGCGGAAGGTGTCGGCAATGTCATGAAATATCTATCTCTGATGGCGGCTTTGGCGTTGAGCCTGATCTCACTGCCGTTGGCCACGACAGTTTCGGCGGCGGACATTTCCGGTTACGCGTTTGTACAAGATGACGGCTCGCTGAGAATAAGCGGCCGCATTTTCCGATTGTTCGGCATATACATTCCGCCGACCGCTCAGTCTTGTCGCAGCTTCGAACGACCGGTTATCTGTGCGCCGCAAGCGGCTCTTGCGCTCGATTTCAAGATCGGGGCCGATTTTGTCCACTGTGAACCAAAGTCGAAAAACGAAGACGGCAGCGACGTAGCGCTCTGCCGGGCAGGCGGCGCCGATTTAAGTGTCTATTTACTTGAGCGTGGCTGGGCATTAGCGCTGCCGGATGCGCCGTTTGAATATATCGCGCTCGAGAAGATCGCCCGCCACAAAGGCATAGGGGTATGGGGCCTGGCGGTGGAAAGAGCGCGGTAGTCCCTGCTTCCGCGCCCAGGCGGATAAAGCTACTTCTTCCAGATTGGATGGAGATAGTTTCGGAGTGAATAACCCGGCGCGCGCTATGTATGCGGCCGGAGTCTCATACCTCGATTTCCCGTCCAACGCGCGGTTCTTCGATATGCGAGAAGACCAGGGGCTGGCGGCAGCGGCGGCAGAGGTAGAGTTGTCCGCGCCGGGCGTTGTTATGACGACGCGTAGTAAATGTATGTCCCGCGTTACACCCGCAGCGGTAAAGATACGCCGTCGTCAGGCTGGGACGAACATCGTAATTGTGGCAGCGTAGCGGCTCGAGCCCATAAACCTCCCGCATGATCGCGGCCCACTCCACGCCGTGCGGTGCGATGCATTGGCCGTGCACGCGATAGGCGATGAGGTGACTCACCTCATGCGGGAGAGTGTTGAGCAGAAAGTCTTCGGCATTTTGATCCAGTAACCGGCGGTTGATGCGAATCGCATTTCGTGTCGGGTAGGCCACGGCGGCTGCCATCCCGCGCAGGTTGAAGGCGAGCTGGGCACGCTCGAAGCGACGCTGGAAATGAATCTCGGCGCGGCGAAAGCAGGTGTTGACCGCGGCACGCACGCGATTCTCCAGTGACTCCATTGCGTCTTTCTCCCCGGCGGTTTCGGCGGGGACCAGATCCAGGGTTAATTGCAATTGTGCCATCCAGTGACCGGGCTGATGATGGGTGAATTATGCGCACTTGTCCCGGTTCGTTTCAATCTGTCAGTTTGAGATACCGCTCTCTAAAATAAAGTTCTGATCAGGCCAATTTCGGGGCTCTTGGGTTATCCTCCTCGACGTCGTAATATGGACGCGGCTGGGATGCCAGGCAAAACCCTTCGATGACGGATACCCGCTCATGAAAAACACAATGTGGTCAGTAGTGGTGCTCGTGATATTGGGCGGCATTGCCGCCGCTTATTATTATTGGCATTTGCAGGCGACACCGCCACCGGCGCCCGTGTCGCAAACCGAAGCACCGCCGGCGCCCGCCAAGGCCGAGCCGGCGATACGCCATCCGGTTCAAGCGGCTCCCTCCGCCGGGGAACCTCTGCCGCCGCTGGCTGAGAGTGACGCGGCGATGCGGGACACGCTGGCGGAACTGTTTACCCGGAAATTGGCCGAAGAGGTTTTTGATCTGAAGGATATCGTCCGCCGCTTTGTCGTGACGGTGGACAATTTGCCGCGCAAGAAAGTGCCGATGCAATACCGGCTTTTCAAACCGGTACTGGGCAAGTTTCTCGTGACCGGCGAAGGGGAAAACTTTCTGGCCAGTCCCGAGAATTATCGGCGCTACACTCCATACGTCTTTCTGACGAATGCCATCGATACCCGGAAGCTTGTCGCGGTGTATGTCCACTTTTATCCGTTGTTTCAGCAGGAATATCAAAACCTGGGATACCCCAAGGGATATTTCAACGACCGCCTCGTGGAGGCAATCGACGATCTGCTGGCGGCACCGGATGTTCCGGGGCAAATCAAACTGGTCCGGCCGAATGTTTTGTATCAGTTCGCGGATCCCAATCTGGAGGACCTGTCGGCCGGTCAGAAGATCATGATCCGCCTGGGCAGCGAGAACGCGGCCAGGATCAAAGCCAGACTGCGGGATGTCCGGCGCGAGTTGACTGGCCAGGATCTGAAGCCGTAACGTCCGCGTTTGCTCGAATCATGCTCCTGCCTGACCGGCAGGCATGAGGCGCTTACAGAAAATCCGCATCACGCCTGATGAATTTCTGACGGACACGCGAGGCGTTGATGGCGCGGGGCCCGCGCCACGTGCAGATTGTGCCGGTATTTCTTGACATTTTTCAGCGAGCCCATAAACTTTCTCGCGATTGCTTCCCTGGAGGTTCAACGGATTGGCCAACACGGGTCTGCAAAGCAGCATCTCATCGGTGCGTCCGGTGTGGCGAGGAGTTTCCTCATCCGCCGCCGCTTAACTGGCCTCGTCGCACCGTCACGCCCCGACCGGGGGCGATGTCTTTCCCATCTTTCCCATCACGTAGTTTTTTCCACCGCCGGTTTTGCGGCCGCAGTCGTTTCTGTTTACCCCGGACGCGTTGATCCGTTGTTATTTCGAATATCGCATCAAACCGAATCGCGCTCCGCGATACCCTGGCCGCGATTGCCGGTCATCGGGCGGAGCGCAAGAACCGGGGAGCAAATCATCGTTCCCTTTTTTATTGACCGAAAACCGGAGGTGCATGCTCTATGAAGATCATTGCCGTTGCCAATCAGAAAGGCGGGTGCGGGAAAACCACCACTGCCATCAATCTTGCCGCCTGTCTCGGAAAGAAGGAGCAACGTGTGTTGCTCCTCGATCTTGATCCTCAGGCCCATGCCTCGTTGGGATTCGGGGTTTACAGCGACGATGCACGTGATCTGTATGATGTTTTTACCGGCGAGGTAAAGCTCGAGGACATTATCATACCGGACGTGTTCGCGGGGGTGGACGTGGTGCCGGCGACCATGACGCTGGCGGCAGCGGAGCATCTGCCGGTGCGCAGCGACGCGCGCGATCACCAGCTCAAAATTCATCTGGCCGGAATCAGACACCGCTACGATTACGCGGTCATCGATTGTCCGCCCTCGATGGGCCTGTTGTCGCTGAATGCGTTGATGGTGGCTGATCTGGTGCTGATTCCGATTGAGATGAGCCTGTTCGGTCTCAACGGCATCGACTACATGTACGAAACCATCAGGCGTCTCGGAGAACGTCATGGGCGCAAGATTTCGATTCGCGTGGTGCCGACGCTGGTCGACAGTCGCACACGCCTGTGCCGGCAATTCCTGCATGAGGTCGGTGAGCGATTTGCGGACGATGTTTCATCCGTGATGGTCCAATTCACGGTGCGCTTGAAAGAGGCCGTGCGTCAGGGCGTGCCGATCATCGCCTACGACCCCACCTCGACCGTGACCGTGCAATACCTGCGCCTGGCCGATGAACTCATGTCGAGCCTGCCGGGACAGTCGCAGACGGAATCAAAGCATGAACACGCGGCGCACGTCGCCGGCATGAAACACGCCTTCGAGGAGGCCAGGGCGCGAATCAACACGAGCGACGCGCGGCAGAAAGTGACGCTGCGGCTTTTCGGTTACGCATCCAGGGACGTGCAGATCGCCGGCGATTTCAACGACTGGACGCCGGACCGCGGCGTGATCACGCGCACGGCGGGCGACGACGTGGAGAAAATCCTGATGCTCGCACCCGGGACTTATCAATACCGTTATATCGTCGACGGCGTGTGGCAGGAAGATCCGTCGAACCCTGAGCAGTTACAGAATTTCTCGGGAGGTTTCAACTCGATCCTGCACGTGGAGGAACAGCACGAGGAAATCAGTGCCTAGGGAACCGCTGAATAAATTCGTTCGTGGCGAGCCCGGTTCGACTGGCTCACCGCAGGCTTCGACCCGTTGGTGCCGGAGCTTGTTGAAGTGCGAAAAGTTTCAGGACAGCTCTGTCGAATCGCAAAACCTTTACAGCACACCAGCTTGATGACGGCGTTGCGTCCGCGACGCGTGGCGCGGTTGACGTCATTGAATTATGATTTCATCTGGCAAAATTCTTTCCCAATCTGATCTCGGGTTAACTCTCTGATCTTTAAAAGATTCAATAGCCGTGAGGGTCATGTCGATGGCTGCCAATGGCGCGCGGTGAGGTGTACCGCGAAGATGTCCATTTGCCACGGGTTATCCGAAATAGCACTGGCGGGAAGGCCATATTCATGTATAGTGGCGCTGTTGCAGTACAGTTCTTGTAGTCAGTACGGTAGCTCTTCCGCGCTTTTTCGGTAGCCAGCCCCGCGTTAGCTTTCAAGGAATGAACTGCATACCATCGCAATTCAACCAATAAGAGGAATTTCCGTGAATACAGGTACAGTAAAGTGGTTCAACGACGCCAAGGGCTTCGGCTTCATCACCCCGTCTGACGGCAGCAAGGATGTCTTCGTGCATCACTCCGCCATCCAGGGTTCGGGCTTCAAGTCCCTGACCGAAGGACAGCAGGTAAAGTTTGAACTGACTCAGGGCCCGAAGGGTCCGTCAGCGGCAAACGTTCAGCCTGCCTAAGACTTAAACTACTGCGCAAGCAGATTTGAGCGAAAGACCCCGCCGACTGGCGGGGTCTTTTTTTTGAGTCGAGTATTGTTGAAAACGGGAAATTGAGCGGCACAAACAGAAACCCCGCCAACTGGCGGGGTCTGTTTTTCTGTGGTGCTCAGCCGTTGGAGGCGTTGGTGGCGGCTGCCGGTTTTCGGCCGCGTGGACTCCAGATGGATTGCCCGGTCAGTCCGCGGGTATTGAGTTGTTCGGCACATTGTGCGGCGTACGCGAGCACGTCTTTGCGCGATCCGCGGCGTTGCCCGGCGATTTTGGAGCGGCCGCTGTCGAGGACGTAGCGGTACCAGTCCTGTCCGTCGCTGCCATCCGGCGCATCGGTTTTCTCCACGCTGGCTACTTTAAAGGGGCGCAGCTTGGCCTGGTGTGAAGCGGCTATCATGGCCGGGGATTTAGTTGCGTCGGTCGTTTCTTGAGTCATGTGCGTCCCTGCGGCTGAATCGCGAGTGGTTAACGGGTACTGCCATTCTGGGAATTACCGAAAAATCCGGGCCGACCGTGCTATGTCGAAAACCCGAAAACGCAGTGTACCACATTATTTCACCCGATGGGACCCTGAAACGCGCCAGTTCAGTGCCTGCGCCGGTCTGTCAGCGTTTGGGACCATGAAATATCCCCTTCAGCAGCGCAATCGGGGCGCGCTCCCCCGCTGATGCCGAACTGAACCCAATTCGGGCTCGGGCAAGAAGCCCAAGGGTTTTGGCAGTAATTTACCTTATTGTTCATGGGCTAATAATCCGCGAGTGGGGTGAATTGACGTGACGCAATGATATAAATGTGGAATTCTGGTGTCGTAACAGGAACCTGAGAGGAATTTCGCGAGCAGCGTGCCTGTTTCGGATAGTACGCTTTAGCCTAGGAGTAAGGTCGTGAAAAAGCGAGTGGGAGAATGAGCGATGAACCATAGAATTCTCAATTCTTGCCAGGTTAGACCGACATGGCTCGGCAGATCGGATTGCCGGAGCTGTAAAATTTTCAAAGAGGTGCTGTTCAGCGACCTGTCAAAAAAAGAGCTCGAGACGATCATCCAGGGCATATATGAGCCCATCGATGAGTTCAACTATGCGGAAGGCGCGGTTATCTACGAGGAGGGTTACGAGGACAATGCCATCTACACCATCCGTGACGGACTGGTGAAACTGGTGCGCCATCAGTCGGATGGCGAGGGGCGGATTATCCGCCTGATGAAAACCGCGGACACCATCGGGCTCGAGCGCCTCCTCGGACGTCCTTACGGGCATACGGCGATCGCCCTTCAACCGGTCACGGCGTGCCGGATTCCGATCGGGGTATTGCGGCAATTAGGCGAGGAGAAACCGCGCTTTTACCGCAAGCTGATGGAGCGCTGGGCGAACGCGCTGTTTCAGGCGGATGACTACATCATGATGCTGCTTTCCGGCACGGTAAAGCAGCGTGTGGTGCAGCTCATCTGCTGGCTCGGTGAAATAGACCATGCGCACAAATCCAGAGTGGTGATGCTGAATGGCAGGGACATCGCGGCGATACTGGATATCACGCCGGAGAGCGTCAGCCGGATCCTGGCGGAGCTGAAGCGCCAGAATATTCTGCGTCCGCGCACCGACGGCTATTATGAGTACGATGCCAAGGCGCTAAAGGAATATTCCGCGGCGGCTTGACTATCAGGCGACGCTTACCCGAAGCAGTCATTTCATCCCGCTTGCCTGCAGCGCCACCCGCCATTACTTCAGGCGGAAAGGTATTGCGCCCCTTCCAGCAGTAACCGAACAATCCCGCTGACCAGCAGCGCCACGCCCACGGACAACGATACCGAAAACAACGCCTCCTTGCGGCCGATGGTTTTCAGCATGACCGCAAACGTCGACACGCAGGGGAAGTAGAAAGTCAGGAACAGCAGGAACGTCA
>NZ_JBAVEJ010000158.1:0-9063 GCF_049587675.1 Sulfuricaulis sp.
GCATTGGGCAAGCCGTCCGGTCATGTCGCCACCACGGCCTCGTGCGACACCTGTCACAAGAGTTACACAACCTTCACCGGCGCGACGTTCAGTCACACCGGCGTGAGCCCGGGCACTTGCTCTACCTGTCACTACCAGGGCGGATCGGGCTTGGCCGCGCCGACCAATCACATCCCCTACGCATCTCAGTTGGTTGCCGGCTCAAGCATGAACTGCGATTCCTGCCACAAGAGCATGACCAGTTTTGCGACTCAGACGATGAATCACAACAACAGTCAGGGTAATGGTTCGGGCTGGTGCAAAGGTTGCCATGCCAGCGGAACGAGCTATCTTGGAAGCATGGAGAAGAAGTCGCTGACCCATGAAAAGAGCACCGGAGTTACGGACTGTTCCCAGTCCGGTTGCCACCGGCCTTTGGGTACCAAGGGCAGCACCTACAATAACTGGGACTGACCTGACGCGCATGCGAAACAATCGGCAAGCAAAGGGGATGGATATATGAAAACAATATTTCTTGGGATGTCCCTGCTGTTGCTGACACTGGGCGCGGGCAACATTGCCCGCGCGCAAGACAACACGATCATGGATGACGTGGACACCTCGGTGGAAGGAGACTGGGCGCGGATTCGTATTCGCTTTTCATTTCCGGTGAACTACTTGCGCCATTCTCCGCAAGAACGCGGACAGTTACTGCAGATATTCTTTAATATCGCTTTCCTGCAAGCACAAAACGTCACTCTGCAGGAAGAGGTCCGGAATGTGCGCGCTACGCCCGTCATTCCCGGCACCATTATCACATACGAGCCGCCCATGTCTCATAATTTACAACGCGAGCCTTCATCGCTCAAGGTGCAATTCGACCGTGTAGTCAATTACGAAGTCCGGATGGGTGATGATCGTCGCAGCCTGGTCATATACCTGCCCATCGTGCCCGCAGAAACCAAGCCTAACGGTGCCACCAAAAATAAACCGGAAAAGTAAAAGTATTCAGTTTCATTCAACTACTTTCAGTTTGAGAATAACTCTATGTGGGCTGTTCCCCTTGTCGTGTTTGTCGTTTTACTTGTGCATCTTTCGTCGGCAACGCCCGTTCTCGCCGCATCCGATGAGAAAAACAGCGCTGGTACCGATGCCGATGTAAAAATCGACAAGCATTTCGTCGTGACACTGCGCAGCAGCTTCACGCCCATTTCGGACAAACAGGCCAAGCGTGATTTCCCGGACAGTCCGGTTTATCTAATTCAGAGCAAGGCATTTGATAAGACCGTCTATCTCGTGCGCGTGGGCTTTTTCAAAAACTATGCCGATGCCATGGCGTTTCGCGAGAGTGCGGTTACCAAGTATCCCGCGGCACAAGTCTCCGAGATCACAAGCAACGAATTTCTTACTATCCAGCGCACTTTACCGGTCCCGAAACCGGCCGCACCGACAGTGACAGCCAAAAAGATTGAGCCCCAGCCGGCGCCCTCGGTGCCACCCTCGCCCATTCCTGTGCCGGCACCTTCGGTCGCACCCGCACCCGCTCCTGTGCCGGCGTCTCCGGCCAGGGCAAGCGTATACTCACCGAAAGCTCTCTTCGCCATTCTTCTCGAGGAAAGCGATCGGGTCGCACCAGCGGTACGCGCACCGCTCCCAGCATCGCTGAAAAAATACCGTCTGTACACCACGCACACACGCGACAAGAAGAAAACGCTCTATCAATTGAAACTCGGCTTCTTCGAAAATGAGTCAGACGTCTATGCTGCCCGCAAACAGATGCAAGAAGTTTACCCAGGCACGAGAGTCGTGCGTGTCTCGTTGAGCGAACAAAACAATTCCATACAAACCGCCTTGAGCGCGCCCACTGCGCTGCCACCGGTCGCGGTACCGGTACCAAAGGTGCCACCAAGCGCAGTCGCAAAAGTGCCGGTGCCGACCCCGACCTTGCCCGCCGCTGTTCCGGAAATCACGCCGAGCGCCGCGGCAGGGCCCGCAACCTCCTACGATCGTGACGCCCTCGCATTGCTCGACAAAAGCCGTGCGGCACTCGCGCGCGGGGATAACAATGTAGCCATTGCCACGCTCGATCAATTGCTGCGGCTGCCGCCGAATCGCTATTCCCAGGACGCACAGGAATTGATCGGCCTCTCCCGCCAGCGCGCCGGAGAAACCGTGGCGGCACGCAAGGAATATGAACTTTACCTGCGTCTTTACCCGACTGGCGAAGGATCGGACCGCGTACGGCAGCGAATCGCGGCGCTGGAGGTATCGACAACGACAACACCTCCCCCTGAACTCAAGGCCGTGAAACCGCGTATGGAGGCGCAATCCACCATCGTCGGAAATCTATCGCAGTATTACTATCATGGCGCCAGCAGGCTGGACACCACGACGCTGACCCCGCCCGCCAATGCAGTAAACCTCCCCGGCCTGACCCAGACCGACCAGAGTTCGCTGGTGACCAGCCTCAACTTCACGCACCGTTACCGGAGCGAGGATTACGTCAACCGTCTGGTGATACGTGACACCTTCACCAAAAACTACCTGGAGGGACAGGACGACACCAATCGTCCCAGCGACATTTACTACGAGCTCAAAGACCGCAAGCTCGACTATTCGGCGCGCCTCGGCCGCCAACCCGGCGGTTCCGGCGGAGTGCTCGGGCGTTTTGAGGGGTTGCTCGCCGGCTATAACTTCTCGCCCAAATGGCGGATCAATGTCGTGGGTGGTGTACCGACCGACATCTCAAACGATTCTCACCTGAAATTCCTCGGTGCCGGCATGGATATTGGTCCTTTTGCCGAAAATTGGGGCGGCAGCTTGTACACGATGGAACAAAAGGTGGACGACGTCACGGACCGACATGCCGTGGGAGGCGAACTCCGCTACTTCAGCCAGATATTCACCCTGTATGGACTGTTCGACTATGACACGGAATTCAAGACCTCGAATATCGCGCTGGTACAAGGCAACTGGACTGCCACCAGCGGCACGACCGTGCACGCCTTGTTCGACCGGCGCAAAACACCGTCATTGTCGCTGACCAACGCCTTGATCGGCGAATCCGACACGTCGATCAAATCACAGCTCCAGACCAAAACCTATGAACAGCTCAAACAACAGGCGCTCGATCTGACGTCCACGACCGATCTGTACAACTTGGGAATTTCGCAACCGTTAAGCACGCGGTGGCAGGCAGGATTTGACGCGCAGTCGGCGCACACCTCGAGCACAGTGGGTTCCGTGAATCAGCCGGGCCAGCCGGACACGGGCACCATCTATACCTACACCGCAAACCTCATCGGCAACGGTATCTTTACGCAGCGCGATGTCAACGTGATCAGCATCAGCCATATCGCCGGCGAGACGCTCACCGGCGACTCATATTCATTGACCAACCGCCTGCTCTGGGGTGCAAGCTGGGCTCTCGATACCACCCTGAACTGGTACACCTCGCACGATTCGAGCACCAATACCGACACGGATCGCTTCTCGCCTACGTTGAGGCCGAGTTACAAGTGGAAGCAGAACATCACGCTGGAGGCGGAATTTGGCGAGGAGAGCACGACCAGCAGAGGCACACTGACCGAGGACACGACCCGTCGACGCTATTGGTCGTTGGGCTATCGCTGGGACTTCTGAGGGAAGCGTGACTAACGGACGTTGCGCTGATACTGCCGGTACAAGGTCAAAACACGCGGGACGTACTGCAGCGTCTCGCGATAGGGAGGAATGCGGTGGCCGTACTGGATGATGGCGTCCTCTCCGGCATTATAGGCGGCCAGCGTCAGCGAAAGGTCGTTGTTGAATTTCCGCATCAGGTCACGCACGTACTTCGCCCCACCCTGGATATTCTCCGCCGGGTCATAGAGATTGTGTACCCCGTAGCGTCGGGCGGTTTCGGGCATGAGCTGCATGAGACCGACGGCACCCTTGGGCGAAACGGCGTACGGGTCGAATCCGGATTCCGCCGCGATCATCGCCTGCAACAGCGCCTGATCGAGACTGTGTTCGCGCGCCGCCTTCTTCACCAGCGGCGCATACCGATCCGAAGCAGTGTGATACCCAGAAGTAGTTTTTACGGACTTGTCAGTCAACGCCCTGAATGACGCGCGCGCCACTCCCGCGTAGCGTGGGTCGGAGGGCACGTTGGTGAAGTGAGTAATTCCGCTGGCGTCCGTAAAGGTATAAACCACCGCCCACGCCGATTCGGCCATCAGGACCGCGAGGGTGAACACCGAAGCTGTCAGGGCGCCGTGGAGTCGCATAGTTATTATTGCAGGGTTCCCAGATATCTTGCGAACGCTCGTAGTTTAACCCGCCGCCGACGGTCAAGCCAAACGCGCGTCCAGGGCAAACCTTCTTACGGCGGGCTTTACTTTTTTCCCATTTTTTCGCGGGTCTTGCTGACAATACGGCTCAAATGCTCCGCCTCATTGCTGCCTGCCGGCAGGGCTTTCTGCAACGGCTCCCAATAACCGAGCGCCTGCTTGTAATCGCCCTTTTGAAAAGCGGCCAAGCCGAGAAACCACATGGCATCCTGGTTCTGCGGGTCAAGTTTCAGGAGCTTGCTGAAAAGAGTAAAAACCGGCCCGCCGGTATTCTGCGGGTCCGTGTTGTAGAGGAATGAGGCATATTCGGCCACCACCTCCGGATCGTCGGGCATGAGCTTGTAGGCGCGCGCGTAGGCGGCCTCCGCCGCCTCCTGACGACCCATCACCCCGTAGGCACGG
Source organism: Sulfuricaulis sp. (assembly GCF_049587675.1). Classification (GTDB taxonomy): domain Bacteria; phylum Pseudomonadota; class Gammaproteobacteria; order Acidiferrobacterales; family Sulfurifustaceae; genus Sulfuricaulis. The sequence goes on from NZ_JBAVEJ010000158.1 coordinate 4,713, forward strand.
CCCAGCCGCAACCAGCCGGCGGCATCGTCCGGCTGCTCTTCCAGGCGCTTTTCCAGGCGCGCGACCATCTCCAGCGCCTGGGGCGGTATCGAGCCAGTCGCCGACGCTTGGGGATTGAAAAGATACGTCAGTGTCTGACGCTGACCCAGCGCATAAAGGCCGGCGGAACACAGCGGCAGCAACACCCCGAGCGTCACAAGCCCGATCACCCAGGCACGGCGTGACTCGGCTTTGGCTTTTCTCTTTTTCTTGCCGCCACCCAGCGTCTCGAGTTCACGCAGGGTCCTGGCGAGTTCGGCCTCGAGGCGGCGGCGCTCGTCGCTCACGACGTCGGCGTCGATGTTGCGGTCGCCCTCTTCGACATCGAGCTCGTTCAGCTGCACGAGCAGTCGCTCGCGCAACTGCTGCAATTGATCGCGATGCTCCATGCTGTCCGGCAAGGTCGGCCGCGCCAGCGGGCGCGCCACGTACCACACCGTAACGACCACGATCAGCGCAGCGATAACGGCGAACCAGATCATGACTTGCTTTGCTTACGCGCACTGCGCACGCGTTCGACGTCTTCCTTCGACAGCGGCGGCGTGGGCGGCATGGAGGGGCGCAGCCGGCGGCGCAGGAAAACGAAGCCGGACGCGCCCACGACGATGATCAGCGCCAGCGGTCCGGCCCACACGATGGCACCCGATCCGCGCTTGGGCGGTTTCATCAATACATAATCGCCATAACGGTCGACAAAATATTTTACGATCTCGTCGCGCGATTTACCGGCCTGGAGCTGTTCGCGGATGATGGCGCGCATGTCGTGCGCCAGATCAGCATTGGATTCCGACACCGGCTGGTTCTGACACACGGTGCAACGCAGATCCTTGGCGATGTCGAGCACCTGCCGCTCCAGGGGATCTTCCGTCACCTGCGTGGCGAACACCGGCATGGCCACAAGGAGAAATAGAATAGTCAGAAACCGCATCAGGGATTATTTCACCACCGGGGCGCCGGCCAGGACATTGACTTCACGCCGGCGAGGGCTGCTGAGAGACAGGAAGAGACCGGACAGAATAATGGCGCCGCCGGTCCAAATGAATCGCACCAGTGGATTGACATAAATGTGCACTGCCCATTTGTCCTTTTCGTTCGACTCCGCAAGCACGACGTACACATCGCGCAACATCGTGGAATCGATGCTGGTCTCGGTCGTCGGCGCTTCCTGGCGCGGATAGCGGCGTCGCTCCGGCGTCGACAGGCGGCCGCTGTTGAGCAAGGTCAGACGGCCCTGAACCGCGTCGTAATTGTCGTGGTGGAACATTTCGATACCGTCAAAACGCAGCCGCTCGCCGGCCACTTCCACCACGTCCCCCGGACCCATGGATACCATCTCCTCGGAACGGAACAGGCCCGAGCCGATCAATCCGAGAGCGATAATGACAATACCAAAGTGCACGATCATGCCACCGTAATGCCGCCGGTTTCCGAGCACCGTCTTGAGGCAGGCGCGACCAATAGCCTCTTTCATCTGCTCTCGGCGCTGCCGTACCGCTCGAAGAAAATCAGCCACGAGGTTGGAAAAGGCAAACAACGCCAGCCCCGTCGCGGCCGGCCCGGTCCAGTGCACCGGAGGCAGGAATATCAGCACCGCAGCCGCCGCGGCCACACCAACAATGAACGGCCATAGCAGGCGCTTGCGCAAACGTTCGAGATTGACCTTGCGCCACGGGACCAGGGGTCCCACGGCCATCAGCAGAATGATGACGAGAAATAGCGGAACCATGACGGCATTGAAATACGGCGCGCCAACGGTGATTTTCTGTCCGCTGAAAGCGTCCAGCGCCAGCGGATAGAGCGTGCCCAGCAGCACGCTGGCGCAAGCCACCGTGAACAGCACGTTGTTCCAGACGAACAGCGATTCGCGTGACAACAACGAGGTGATGGTTTCCTCCGCCTGCTGGAAACGGCCCTTGGCCATGAAAATCCCGAACGACACGGTCAGCACGATGGTCATGAAAGCGAGAATGTAGGCGCCGCGTCCCGGGTCCACGGCAAACGCGTGCACCGAGGAAAGAATGCCTGAACGCACGAGGAAGGTGCCGAGCAGCGACAGCGAAAACGTGCTGATCACCAGAAAGATATTCCACGCATGCAACATGCGCCGGCGGTCCTGCACCGTGATGGAATGCACCAGCGCCGTGCCGAGCAGCCACGGCATGAACGAAGCGTTCTCCACCGGGTCCCAGGCCCAGTACCCGCCCCAACCCAATTCATAATAAGCCCACCAGCCGCCGAGGATCACGCCGGTGGTAAGGAACCCCCACGCGATCAGCGCCCAGCGCCGGATCAGTCCGACCCAGAGTTCGCTGCGCCAGCGCGTAATGAGCGCGGTCATGGCGAAGGCAAATGGCACCGAGAAGCCGACGTAACCCATGTACAGCCCGGGTGGATGAAACACCATACCCGGATCCTGCAACAAGGGATTGAGATCGTTCCCCTCCGCCACCGCCGGAAACATGCGTGTAAACGGATTGGACAAAAACAGGATGAGACCGAAGAAGCCGACCATCAGCCATCCCTGAACGGCGAGGATGATGGGCAGATGTTCCGGGTAATGCTTGCGCCCGTGCCAGCCGACAACCAACGTATATAAGGTAAGTATCCACACCCACAGATACAGCGAACCTTCGTGACCACCCCACAGGGCCGCTACTTTATAGAAGATGGGCAACAACGTATTCGAGGTGGCGGCAACATACTGGACAGAGAAATTGCTGGTCACAAAGGCATGCACCAAGCTGAGGCCGCCGATCGAGGTCAACACGAATACCGCCACGCTTGCGTTCACGCTGAGCTGGGCGAGCCGCGGCTGGCGCAGGTAATGCGCCGCAATCGGCGCGAGCCCCTGGATCAGCGCCACGATGAAAGCGAGATAGGCACAGTAGTGTCCCAGCTCGACAAAATTCAACGCCAGGTTATTGGCCAGCACTTAAAAAGTCCTTGTGAGGAGATAACCGCGGGAAGTTACGCAAGGTAGGAAGCCTTTCCTCGTCTATCAGTGGGTTACAAGATTAACCTATCGGGGTGCATTCGTATAGAGTTGCAGAACATGGCCGTTACTGATTTTTTGTACCCGGATAAACGGGCTGGTTTTGACGATAACCACAAAACTACTCACAGATTGTGTGCATAAGTTTGTGTGTAATCGCCGGTTGGAGGACTGAAAGCAGCCTGACCGCAGAACCGCCGTTAGATTGAACATTTTTTAAACATGCGCCGGCGTTTTGCCAGGCGCCGACTGGCCGGATTCACACGCCACAGGTAATTGAATCAAATCGCACTTGCATCCCGGCGCAATTTCTGTTCAAAAGATTTTTTCTGCCGCCAAGAACATGTCCGACACCGCCACGCCACCTCCCTTGCCTCCACCCGGGCTGCTACGCCGCCTCGGCGCCATGGCCTACGACACCCTGCTGCTGCTCGCCCTATTAATGATGCTGAGTTATCCCTACGTGTGGCTGACCGGCGGCGCCAAGCCCGGACTGTTTGTCAAAACGCTTTACCAATTGTACTTGCTCACCATCTGTTTTCTGTTCTACGGCGGCTTCTGGGTCCGCGGCGGACAGACCCTGGGCATGCGCACCTGGCGCATCAAACTGGTGCGGGGCGACGGCGGACCGATTACGTGGACAATTGCGTTGAAACGTTTTACTTATTCCCTGCTCTCATTGCTTTGTCTCGGGCTGGGATTTCTGTGGGTGCTCTACGATCGCGACAAGCTGGCGTGGCATGACAGGCTGTCGGGGACGCGACTGGTTCGGTTGCCGAAAGAGCAGAAGAACGCGCGCTGATTGTCATTCTAGAGAAAGCGAATCCAGGATTTTTATGATGAGGCTCTAATCAGCAAAACCATGTTTGTTTAAAGTTACCCCCCAGCCATTGTTTTGCTGCTATTTCAGCATTTGCTGATAAAGCTTTATTCTGAAGGGAACTTGACAGGTATCTGAAATCGCGGTGAGATCGACGCGCAAAAATTGCCACCAGTTGCAGTTGCACTCAGAAATAAAAGGAATGAAAAAAAATAACAATTAGGCGGAAAAAAATAATAACAAAGCGCCCCCGAGAGGCGCATCACCACAGGAGAGCTACGATGCGTTCATCATTCGGGCAGGGATTCAGTGCCCTCGTACGGTGGTTTGTGTCACGCCTAGCAAACCGGACTTGTTCTTCCTTGCCTCTTTTACCCCGGATACTGGGGGCGTTGCTCTTTTTATTTTTCAGCAATTCTCTTCTTTCTGCCAATTATTATTTTTCGACAAAAAGCGCTGCTCTTGCCAAATGCTATTCGCTCGAGACTCCTAACCCCCGT
>NZ_JBAVEJ010000159.1:0-6350 GCF_049587675.1 Sulfuricaulis sp.
ATCGCCCTCAAGCCGGATGCCGCCGAGGCGTATAACAATCGAGGGAATGTGCTCCAGGACCTCAAGCGCCTGGACGAGGCCCTGGCCAGCTATGACCGCGCCATCGCCCTCAATCCCAAATCCGCCGAGACGTATTTCTACCGCGGTAGGGCGCTCGAACATCTCAAGCGCCTGGACGAGGCCCTGGCCAGCTATGACCGCGCCATTGCCCTGATGCCGGATTTCGCCGAGGCGCATTTCTACCGGGGGAGTGTGCTCGGAAATCTCAAGCGCCTGGACGAGGCCCTGGCCAGCTATGACCGCGCCATCGTCCTCAATCCGAATTCCGCCGAGGCGTATAACAATCGGGGTAATGTGCTTCAGGACCTCAAGCGCCTGGACGAGGCCCTGGTGAGCTTTGACCGCGCCATCGCCCTCAAGCCGGATGCTGCCGAGGCGTATTACAACCGGGGCTACGTGCTTCAAAACCAGACACGCTACGATGAAGCCGTGACGAGTTATGCCAAGGCGATTGCCATCAAGCCTGATTTGCCTTACGCCTTCGGTTTTTGGCTACATTCCATGATGCGCTGTTGTGATTGGAAGGACTTGGATGCTGTCTGCGCCAAGCTTGCGCAGGCGATCGATCGTGGCGAAAGGATTTCGGCCCCATTTCCTCTCCTAGCGATCTCCTCCGGTCCAGCGCGGCAGCTGCATAGCGCGCGGATCCTTTTTCACGACAAATATCCGGAGAGTTCCACGCCCTTGTGGCGGGGCGAACGCTATGCCCATGACCGGGTCCGTATCGGCTATTTCTCCAGCGACTTCTGTGACCACCCGGTATCGCATTTGATAGCCCAGCTCATCGAAAGCCATGACCGCGCCAAATTTGAAATTATGGGTTTTTCTTTTGGGCCGCCCACGGGCGACGTCTGGCGCCAGCGACTGGAAAAGGCGTTTGATCGCTTCTTCGATGTGAGGACGTGGACGGACCAGAAAATCGCCGCCTTGGCGCGGGAGCAGGAGATTGACATCGCGGTGGACCTCAACGGGCATACCAAAAGCGCGCGAATCGGTATCTTTGCGCTGCGCCCAGCCCCGGTGCAGGTGAATTACCTGGGTTATCCGGGCACGCTCGGCGCGGATTACATGGACTACCTGATTGCCGACCACACCGTGATTCCCCGGGAACACCAGCAGTATTATGACGAAAAAATTGTCTACCTCCCGGATTGTTGCCAGGTGAACAACCCGACCAAGGAGATTTCCGATCACCCCTTCCGCCGCGCCGAGCTGGGTTTGCCGGACGGTGCCTTTGTGTTCTGCTGTTTCAACAACAGCTACAAAATCACCCCGGATCTGTTCGATATCTGGATGCGGCTGTTGCACGCGGTCGGTGGCAGCGTGCTGTGGTTGTCCGAAGCGAACGCGACCGCGGTCCGGAATCTGCGTCGTGAGGCGGAGCAACGCGGCATGGCGCCGGACCGACTGGTGTTCGCCCCGCGCATGACAAGTCTGGCGAACCATCTGGCGCGGTATCGCCAGGCGGATCTCTTCTTGGATACGTTTTATTACAACGCGCACACCACCGCCAGCGACGCGTTGTGGGCGGGCCTGCCGGTGCTGACCTGCCTGGGGGAGACCTTGGCGGGGCGCGTGGCGGCGAGCCTGCTGCAGGCCATTGGCCTGCCGGAATTGATTACCCGCGGCCATGCCGACTACGAAGCCCTGGCGCTGGCACTGGCGACCCAGCCCGAGCGGCTGGCCGCCATTCGCCAGAAGCTGGCCTTGAACAGAACCACGCAGCCGCTATTCGACACGCCACGCTTCACCCGCCACATCGAAGCGGCTTACCTGAAGATGCATGAACGGTATCAAGCCGGGTTGTCGCCGGACCATATCGTCGTGGATGCATGAAGTTGTTCTTGATATGGGGAAAAAAGGTAACATCTTGTTTGACGACGTGACTCCAACTGTGACTTTTCAGGAATTTCTGGCTGATGTGGTGAAGGGTAAGCACAACATGATGAGATCTGAACCATGATTCCGTCCGTAACACTTACCATGGTCGATGGTGTCCGTGTCGTAGTCCCAGATTCACTGGATCTGATCACGCCCTACGTACTCCGGGAGCAGCAGGACTGGTTCGAGGACGAGATAAAATTCCTGCGCCACCTGCTGCAACCGGGACAGAAAGTCATTGATATCGGGGCCAACTACGGGGTCTACGCCCTGTCCATGGCACGCACGGTGGGGCCGACCGGACATGTCTGGGCCTTCGAACCAGCAACCAGCACGGCGAAACTTCTCGCTGCGGGGATTGCCGCCAACGACTTTTCCCATGTTACCTTGGCGCAGAGTGCTCTCTCCGGCGAAAAAGGCGTTGCGCAATTGTCCATGCGCCAGCATTCGGAATTGAATGCGCTGGTGCGTGGCGCGCCATCAACGGGCGCGCACGAGACCGTCCCCGTGGTAACCATGGACGACTGCATGGAAACCTATGGCTGGCAGGATATCGAGCTGGTGAAAATCGACGCGGAAGGGGAGGAGGCTAACATCCTGAAGGGGGGCACGCGCTTCTTCGCCGAACAGTCGCCGCTGGTTCTATATGAGATCAGAGCCGGGCAAGAACTTCACCTGGAACTGCTGCAGGCATTCCACTCGCTGGGTTACAACTCTTACCGGTTGGTACCGGGACTCAACCTGTTGGTTTCCTTTACCGCTGAGTCTCCCCCGGACGATTTCCTGCTTAATCTGTTCTGCTGCAAGCCTGATCGCGCGGCCCGGCTTGCCGAACTCGGCTGGCTGTTGGAATCACCTACGCACACATTGGGCGCACGCGAAGAACAGATCAACAGGGCGCGGGGGAAAACCGGCAGCCACGACTCCCATGGCTGGCGTAATGTTCTGACCAAAATGCCTTATGGATCATCTCTGGCCGGACTCTGGGAGCAGACGGTGGCCGCTGGACAAAGCGGCCAAGTGGAGGATGCGCTGGTCCTCCATTCCCTTAGCCGTGATGCATCGCTGACGCCCAGGGAACGCTTCAGTGCCCTGGAAGCCAGTTATGGCAAGCTCAGAGCTCTTTGCGAAAGTGACGCGTCACATTTGCGTCTGTCCAGCTTGTCACGGGTAGCGTGGGAATACGGCGCCAGGAAGATCGCTGCGGAAGCGCTCGCGCAACTGTGCAACCGCTTCATACAGGTCAAGTCAGCGGATCTGAGCGAACCGTTTCTGTTACCGGGAGAACGATTTGACTCGGTGCCGCCCGGCGAAGCCTTTGGAAACTGGATTCTGTCGGCCGCCGTGGAGGAGTTTGAGCGTATTAGCGCCTACTCGTCATTTTATTCCCCAGGCTTGTCCCGTCTGCATCTGGAATCAATCCGCGACTTGGGGTTTTTCGGTCCGGAAATGCGGCGCCGTCTGGAGCTGTTGGAACTACGTTCCGGTCGTTCCGACGTATCCATCAAAGCCTGACATGCTAACCGACGGCACCGGCAAGCCGAACAGATGCGCCTTGGCAGGCGCCTACGGTGGAATCCAGAACTATCTGGACGCGCTAAAATATTGAATAAACTCTTCCCAGGAAATCATCGCCGCCGGTACAGCCGCACATCGTCATGGATGTAGGAAAAATATCCCAGGCGAACCGTTCCTGCAGGTTCGAAGCGGGTTTCAATGTATCTGAAGACTTTTTCGGTCGCACAAATGCGCGCCTTACCCTGCGCGTCAGGGCCCTCGCCGATGAGGACCAGTTTCTGTCCCGCGCGCATCTGCTCAAAAAGATTCAGCACCGCTTCCACTCCCCGTGGAATCCAAGCCAGAAATAGCGTCTCGTCCTCACCGACGGTTGCGGTGCCATAGTCTTCAATGGCCATTTCGACAAAACGATGCCGCAATATCAAGTCACCGGCCCGATAGCGCGTGCCGAAATGCCGCGCGAGCAGCCATTCCCAATAGCCGGTTCCGGCGCCAATAGAATGCAACAGGGTATCAGCGGCAAACGTCGCCACCGCCTGCAACGCCTCCCGGGACGGCGGCGACCAGCTGTAGATCGCAGAGCTGATGCCTCGAAAGATTTTCTGGTGTGCCTCCGGCAGTGCACCAAGTCGGGAAAGCTGGGTAGCCCACCACTCGCCTGGGTATATCTGCTCAGGATCAAATTGCTGCAACAGCATCTTCGTCCGCTCGAGTGCCTCAGGGAAAGGGTAGATATAGGCATCGAGCAGGGCGTGTGCTTCCGCAAGGGAATGGGCAGGACGTTCATATATACGATCATTGGACAGACACGCAACGGCCGGTTCTGCGGTCGGTGTATGCGCCACCCGCAACAGCAATGACTCTGTTTTGGTATGTGCGTTCTGCGAGTCCGGATCGAGTGCAATCGCGCGCAGATACTGCTCCAGCGCCTCATCGATGCGCTGTTGGTTCAAGAGTGCATCCGCGATCCCGATATGGGGTTCGGCCGCATGCGGGGCGAGCTGTGCGGCACGATGGAATGCCTCTTCCGCGTCCCGCGGTTGGTTGGCCTCCAACAGTGTCTGACCGAGCGCCGACCAGCCCGGCTGAAAGTCTGGTTTGACGCTGACCACCGTTTTGAAGGACTCGATTGCTTCGCGTTGTTTGCGCTGCTGTCTGCACGTTGCCCCGAGATTCATCCACAAGCCGGGATCTTTCGGTTGCAGGGTCAGCGCCCGCCGGTACCAACGTTCCGCCTCAGCAAACTCGCCCCCAAACTGAAGCGCGCATCCAAGCCCGAAGATCGCGGGAAAGAAATCCGGCTTCAACTTTAGCGCCGCACGAAAGGCCTGCTCCGCGTCACGATAGGCCCGCTGTTGCAGCAGGGCGTTTCCCAGGTTGGTCAGAGCCTGAAGATGATTAGGCCGTGCGCTTACTACCTCCCGCAATAACGGGATCGCTTCGTTCAGCCGTCCGCCGGTGGCGAGCACGGTCGCCAGGCCGAATTTTGCTTCCGTGTGATCCGGCCTGAGAGCGATAATCTCGCGGAATCCCGCCTCAGCTTGCGCATATCTTCCTTGTTGTGCGTCAAGTAACGCAAGTTTCAGACGATCTTCATTCTTCATTTAGTGTTGGACACATCGCACGCTAAACGCGTGATCAACGTGACTATATATACTGCTCATGTTCATGTGGTTCTCCATGCTACCTGGGCGTATCTTGAATAGATTGGCCAGGGATTCTACTTGTCTGACGGGAACTTTCGCGACAACATATTGAAATTTGCGGGGACATAATGAAGGTCACGACAATCGAATCATATCCCGAGAACCTGCGCAAGGCCGTGCGGCATATGAGCCAGGAAGATTGGTACTTCAACGAGGAATTGTTTCGCGAAGATGACATCTGGCTTGCGTCTTATCCGCGCTCCGGAAGCCATTTTGCGCGCTTTATCCTGGTCAGCGCGCGACATTATCTCCGGCATGGAAATTTCCCGAGCGATTTATCGGGAATGAAGACGATACCGGATGTTCACGGCCGCCGCCTCGAGTTCGCCGAGGGCCCCCCGCGCATACTGAAAACCCATTTTCCCTTCGATCCGAGGTACCGCCGCATAATCCATCTGCTCCGCGACCCACGCGACGTGGTAATTTCGTATTTTCATTATTCGAAGGGGCTACCCCATCTTTTTTTGGAAACCGCGCCGGATCGGTACAAGTTACCGCAGTTTGTTGATCTATTCCTGCGCGGCAAGGTGTGGCCCGGTGACATTCGAGAGTACTCTGCTTCATATTCAAAATGCGCTGACGGCGTTAAGTACACGTGCATCCGTTACGAGAACCTGCTCGCAGAACCACAAAAAGAATATCGCCGCCTTCTGGATGCAGCCGGAATTGCCTTCCCCAGCCAGGCACTGGATGCACTGATCGAGCATACCTCTTTCATCAACATGCGTCGCCTTCATCGTCCGGAATCCGCACGTGCCGGACTGGTGGAAGGCAATCCCGATTTCATTCTGCGCAGTGGTGTAGCCGGGCAGCACTCGCAGGTATTGCGCGATCGAATACGTGAACGCATTGCAATAGATCTTGGTGATTACCTAAAGGAGTACGGCTACCACTGAATGAACTTTCCCCGAATTTCGTCTTCCGGTGTTCGAGGTTTTTCCAACGATATGCGGTTTCTGCTGTTACAGAACTTAGAGGTACTTCCCCGGATCCCGGTCGCTCCAGTTGCGGCGGAGGGGCTGAAACTCGTCTGCTATCATAAAAATCCCGAGAACATAATCCCTGGCTGTCCATTGCTTGGACCGCGCCTGTCCACGCCGGATCAGGGTTTCCCTCAGGTCCGGATTTGAATGCAGCTCCTTTATTTTGCCAGCCAATTGCTGTTCACTGGCGGGATCGAAGAAT
>NZ_JBAVEJ010000160.1:0-7050 GCF_049587675.1 Sulfuricaulis sp.
CTGAAAATGGCCATGCTGGCCCTGATCCCCCTGGTGGTGGGCACCGGCCGCACCCACGGCACCAACGACAAAATAGCCGAACCGACAGATAACGGTGACACATATAGTAGTGGCAATCGACGGTTCAGCGGCCTCGCAAGAGGCCCTGAACCAGGCTGCCACTATCGCCCGTCAGAGTCATGCCGATCTGACGGGCGTTTTTGTCATCGACAGCCAATGGCCGGACTTCATCGGCAACGACTGGCAGTCTTCCAAGGGCGCGCGTCAGGGATTTCTCGACTACATCAGGGAAGAGCAGGAGCAGCAGGCCGAGGCGGCGCGGAAGCAATTCGAAACCACCGTCAATGGCATGCCGGCGGCGATATTTTCCGTGGAAGCGGGCGATCCGGCGGAGGTGGTGCTGCAACTCGCCAGCAAGCCTTCCATCGACCTGCTGGTGCTGAGCCGGCGGGTGTTTCAGGTCAGCGGGCGGCCGAGCCTCAAGACCCTGGGCGAAAGACTGGGCAGAAAAGCGACCCGACCGTTTCTGCTGTATCCGTGATTCAAGGTTTCGGTTTTTTATCCGCCGGCGGTATTTTGTCGCGCGGCTGTTCGATCACCTGAAAGAAAACTTCACCCTTCTTCACCATCCCGAGTTCCGTCCGGGCGCGTTCTTCGATCGCCGCCAGCCCCTGCTTGAGATCGTTCACGTCGGCTTCGAGTGCCTGATTCCGGTCCTTCAACTGGGCGTTTTCCTGTTCCTGTGCGGCAATCTCGCGGTTGAGTCGCCAGACAGCAACTACACCGCCGCTGCCGAACCATAGCGGGTATTGCAGCAGCACCAGTATCGCTAACAGGACATAGGTGGCGATTTTCACGAACTTCATTCTAGTTCATTACCGCCCAATCGAAAGGTCGTAGTCCGGATGGAGCGCAGCGCAATCCGGGATTTCAATGCGATTTCCCGGGTTTCGGCCTTAAAGGCCTGCACCCGGGCTACATTTCAGTTTTTTAACATCGGGAACGCGCGGCGTCCGGGATAGACAGCCGCGGAACCCAGTTCTTCCTCGATGCCCAGCAGCCGGTTGTACTTGGCCACGCGGTCGGAGCGCGACAGCGAGCCGGTTTTGATCTGCCCGCAGCCGGTGGCGACCGCCAGATCGGCGATAAACGTGTCCTCGGTCTCGCCTGAGCGGTGCGAGATGACGGACGTGTAACCGGCCTGGCGCGCCATGGCGATGGCCGCGAGGGTCTCGGTCAGAGTACCGATCTGATTGACCTTGATAAGAATCGAATTCGCGACGCCCCGCTTGATGCCCTGCTCGAGAATTTTTGTGTTGGTGACGAAAATATCATCGCCCACGATCTGAATATTTTTGCCGAGCTTTTTTGTCATCATCTCCCAGCCGACCCAGTCGCTCTCAGCACAACAATCTTCGAGATTGATGATGGGATATTTGCTGACCCAGCTGGCGAGCATGTCGGCAAGCTGTTCGGCGGTAAGGCTGGCGTGTTCGGATTCCAGTTCGTACTTACCATTTTTGAAGAATTCGGAACTGGCCGCGTCAATGCCGAGACACACTTCAGCGCCCGGCTTATAGCCGGCCTTCTCGATGCTTTGCACGATTACCTGCAAGGCCGCTTCGTTGGATTGGAGATTCGGGGCAAACCCGCCCTCGTCGCCCACGGCCGTGTTGAGCTTCATGCCGTGCAGCACTTTTTTCAGCGCATGAAATACCTCGGCGCCGCAGCGCAGCGCCTCGGCAAATGTCGCGGCGCCCACCGGCAGAATCATGAATTCCTGGATATCGATGTTGTTGTCGGCATGTGCGCCGCCATTGATGATGTTCATCATCGGCACCGGCAACTGCATCGGCACGCCTCCCCCCAGGCCGTTGAGGTAACGGTAGAGCGGCTGCCTGGTCTCGGCCGCCGTCGCGCGCACACACGCAAGCGACACCGCGAGCATGGCATTGGCGCCGAGGCGGGATTTGTTTTCCGTGCCGTCGAGATCAATCATGGTGCGATCGATAGCCGCCTGATCGTTCGCCTCCTTGCCGAGCAGCGCCTGGCGTATTTCGCCATTGACGTTGGCGCAAGCCTTTTTTACGCCCTTGCCGCCATAACGCCGGGCGTCGCCGTCGCGCAGCTCAATGGCCTCACGGCTGCCCGTGGAGGCACCGGAGGGCACGGCGGCGCGACCGACGGCGCCTGACTTCAGGGTGACATCCGCTTCGACAGTGGGATTCCCGCGCGAATCCAGGATTTCGCGTGCATGCACATCAACGATCGTCGTCATGATTTTATTTTCTAGAAAAAGGGCGAATAGAAAGGATTAACAGGATTTCACAGGATGTAAGAGAATTTCTTTAATCCCGTGCGATTTCAGTATTCTCCGCGTATTCCACGATCTCTGCGGTGAAATCTATTTCGATGGCAAAGCCATTTCGGCAAAACCTTGCTTCTTTACACAACTGTCCAGTTCCTTGAGGGTCTGCAACAGATCCCCCATGCGTCCGAGCGGCCAGGCGTTCGGTCCGTCGGAGAGTGCCTTGTCCGGATCAGGATGGGTTTCCATGAACAAGCCCGCGACGCCGGTCGCGACCGCGGCACGCGCCAGCACCGGCACAAACTCACGCTGACCGCCGCTCTTGGTGCCCTGCCCGCCGGGCAGCTGCACCGAGTGCGTGGCGTCGAACACCACCGGGCATCCGGTTTCGCGCATGATCGCGAGCGAGCGCATGTCCGACACCAGGTTATTGTAACCGAAAGACACGCCGCGTTCGCACACCATAATGCGATCCTTGCCGCCGGCTTCGACTGCCTTGTCCACGACGTTCTTCATGTCGTGCGGCGAGAGGAACTGGCCCTTCTTGATGTTCACTGGCTTGCCAGCCGCGACCACGGCGCGGATGAAATCCGTCTGCCGGCAGAGGAAAGCCGGCGTTTGCAGCACGTCCACGGCCGCGGCAACGGCGTCGATGTCCTCGGCCTCATGCACATCGGTCAGCACCGGCACGCCAATCTGTTTCCGTACCTTGGCCAGAATCGCCAGCCCCTGCTCCATGCCGAGACCGCGATACGACTTCGACGAACTGCGATTGGCCTTGTCGTAGGACGATTTGTAGATAAACGGAATGCCGAGGCTCCGGGTGATTTCCTTGAGCTGACCGGCCGTGTCCAGTGCCAGTGCTTCGGATTCAATCACGCACGGCCCGGCAATGAGGAAAAACGGCCGGTCGAGATCGGCCTCGAAACCGCAAAGTTTCATGTGGTGGCCGCCTGCGGTCGCGCAACCGCCTGGGCATGGCGCGCCCGCGCGGCCTGCACGTAACCGGTGAACAGCGGATGTCCGTCACGCGGCGTGGAGGTAAATTCCGGATGGAACTGAACGCCGACGAACCAGGGGTGATCCGCCAGTTCGATAATTTCTACCAGCGTGCCGTCCACGGATGTGCCGGCAACCACCAAGCCCTTCTCCGGCAGACTCTCACGATACTGGTTGTTGAATTCGTAGCGGTGGCGATGACGCTCGACGATGGAATCTTTGCCGTACAGTCCGCGCACATGCGTCCCTGGCATCAGCTTGCATTCTTGACCACCCAGACGCATGGTACCGCCGAGATCACCACCGGCGTTGCGTTTTTCCTTGCCACCTTCCGAGGTGGTCCATTCGGTGATCATGGCGATCACCGGGTGCGGTGTTTTGGGATTGAATTCGGTGCTATGGGCGCCCTTCAGACCCGCGACGTTACGCGCATACTCGATCACGGCGACCTGCATCCCGAGGCAAATGCCGAGATAGGGAATACCTTTGGTGCGCGCATAGTGGGCGGCCTTGATCTTGCCTTCGATCCCGCGCTCGCCGAAACCGCCCGGCACCAGGATCGCGTCGACGTCTTCGAGCTGGGCCGTGCCTTGAGTTTCAATCTGTTCGGAATCCACGTAACGGATGTTGACGCGCGTGAGCGTATGCAGGCCGGCGTGCTTGAGCGCCTCCGACAGCGACTTGTAGGATTCAGTGAGATGCACGTATTTTCCGACCATCGCAACCGTAATCGTGTCGGTGGCATGCTCCATGGCGTGCACCACCTTGTCCCATTCGGCGAGATTGGCCTTGCGCGCATTGAGATGCAGCTTCTCCACCACGATCTCGTCCAGACCCTGCTCGTGCAGCAGTCGCGGAATCTTGTAGATATTGTCCACGTCGATAGCGGATATGACGGCGCGCGTGGGGACATTGGTGAACAGAGCGATCTTGCGGCGTTCGTCCTCGGGCAACGGGCGTTCCGCGCGGCACAGCAGGATATCCGGCTGTATGCCGAGCGACAGCAGTTCCTTGACCGAGTGCTGGGTGGGCTTGGTTTTGAGTTCGCCTGCCGCCGCAATGTACGGCACAAGGGTCAGGTGCAGATACACGACATTGCTCTGTCCCTGCTCCACACCCATCTGGCGGATCGCTTCGAGGAACGGTTGCGATTCGATGTCACCGACCGTGCCGCCGATCTCGACCAGGGCCACATCGGCATCGCTCGCGCCCAGCTGGATGCAGCGTTTGATCTCGTCCGTGATATGGGGGATGACCTGCACGGTCGCGCCCAGATAATCTCCGCGTCGTTCCTTGCGGATGACGTTTTCATATATCTTTCCGGTGGTGAAATTGTTGCGCTTCGTCATCGTAGTGCGCACGAAACGCTCGTAGTGCCCGAGATCGAGATCGGTCTCGGCGCCGTCTTGCGTGACGTACACTTCGCCGTGCTGATACGGACTCATGGTGCCCGGATCGACGTTAATATAGGGGTCCAGCTTGAGAAGAGTGACCTTGAGGCCGCGCGCTTCGAGGAGGGTGCCCAGCGAGGCGGAGGCGATTCCTTTGCCCAGAGAGGACACCACACCGCCAGTCACAAAAACGAATTTTGTCATTTCATCCCGTTTAGCAGGAGGTGGGTACTGCTGCAGAACGGAAACACAAGCTACCAGATGGCAGCGGTTTTCACAACTGTTTTATTCCAACAACCAATACAACCGCGGCGAGGGAACCGGCTGTCCGGGCGCACGGGCTGTTTACGCCGTGGTCGGAGCCTCTTCAAGCCGACCCGTCTTCTTGAGTACCCGCGCGATTATGTAGGCGAGCGTGAGCACGGCCATTACTCCAGCCAGGAAGCGCACTTCGGTCACGGCGTCCGGTCCTTCGATGCGGTGAACCGTATACATGCGATATCCCACCGCCGCCATCAGCCATCCAAAAGTGGTGCCGTGCTCCTTACTCACGACACGTTTCCAGCTGAAAGACATATCGGCTACCGATTCCCGGAACCCTTTCCAGTTCGGCCAAAGCCGATTCACGCGGCGACAATAATCTTCGTACTCCGCGCCGAATTTGCCCCGCAGGTAGTTCTCTTCCGCCGCGATGATGGCGGCGTACATGAACAAGAAGAATGGTATGTAAACCATATATACTACGGGTACGCTCAAGATGAGCGTTAATCCCATCATGATCAGGATGTTGCCGACATACAACGGATTGCGGCTGTGGGAGAAAACTCCACCTTGTACAAGCCGGTCCGCGTACACAGTCTTGTTCTTCCCGCCGCGGCGGATGTAGTCGTAGCCTATCGTCAGTATGCGCAGCGCCTGTCCCAGTAACGCGATCATAAAGCCCGCCACATCGAGCGCGATATCGAAGGTTCGGCTGCCGGCTGGATACAGAGGTTCGACAAAGAACACCGTGGCAACGAGCACTAACATCACTAAAGCACCGCGATAGTGAAAGAAAAAGTTTCCAAACGCGGTGAGCATGGGTCTATTTTACTGCCAGAAATCCGGCAAAGTTGTACCATTTGTAGAACATGTCGGTGTGGGAAAATCCGTTGCTGCGAAGCAGCGCGAGATTCTCGTCCACCCGGTAGGGAATCAAAACGTTCTCCAGTGCCTCGCGCTTCTTGGCGATCTCCGTCTCGGAATAACCATTGCGCTTTTTCATCTCGTAGTAATAATTGATAAACATCCGGTTGAACATTGAGTCGTTGCCGAGCACCTTCTCGACCAGGATAAGGCAGCCATTCTCGTTCAGCCCCGCGTGAATCCTGCGTAGCACGAGATCCCGGAAGAGCGGCCGGACGAACTGGAGCGTGAGGTTCAGGACAATCACCGAGGCGTTCTTGATATCACAATCACCGTTGAGGTCCGCGCAGACGGTCCGGTGCGGTCTCGTGTCACCGAGCGACTTGAAACGCCGCTCCGCCCGTTCAAGCATGGGAGCCGAATAATCCACACCGACAAAGGTCACGTCCTTCTTGATCGCTCCCATCAGGCTCTGCAGCGTGATCCCCGTCGAGCAACCCAGGTCATACACATTTGTTCCGCTCACGGCGAATTCATTGGCCAGCTCCCCGATCATGCGCTGCAGCTCGCTGTAAAGCGGGATGCTGCGGTCGAGCATGTCGTCGAACACCTCGGCCGTCTTTTCCCCGAAATCGAAGTCAGTTACCGCATGGTCCGACTTGTCGAAAAGTTTGTCTCGCATAGTCCAGCATTACCTCTATTATTTCATTTCGTTAATCACGCAAAGCCGGCTGACGTGATTGCAGAAACGAACTCTCCTGCATACTTTCCTGTACTGGCGTTCGTTGATGCACATGGATTTTTGTCCGGTCTGGCCTGTGCCTGGGTTGGTCGGACGTCATGGCAGAATATATAATAAGGATATCGTGCTGCGTTCTTAGCGGCAAGACTAACCGAACCTTCGTGCGATCAGACGCACACGGTCAAAACCATACGCTCAACACTTACAGCTTCCCGCGGGCGATGCGGACGACACCCGGCGCCGAAAAGTTACGTCGCATTCCGAAGGAAGCTCAGATTATGTCATTCCGCTCGCCCTAAGCCCTTGAAAGGCTCAGGCCAAAGCCAGTAATAACGTGGACAAGCTCCCCTACTTCGCCGTGCCGGTGACTTCCACCTCGACGCGGCGATTCTTGGCGCGGCCCGCGGCGGTCTTGTTATCGGCGATCGGCTTGTCTTCGCCCATGCCGCTGACTTCCATCTTGCTGGCATCGGCGCCGAGACTGA
>NZ_JBAVEJ010000161.1:0-7604 GCF_049587675.1 Sulfuricaulis sp.
TCAGTCTCGGCGCCGATGCCAGCAAGATGGAAGTCAGCGGCATGGGCGAAGACAAGCCGATCGCCGATAACAAGACCGCCGCGGGCCGCGCCAAGAATCGCCGCGTCGAGGTGGAAGTCACCGGCACCGCGAAGTAGGGGAGCTTGTCCACGTTATTACTGGCTTTGGCCTGAGCCTTCCCGTGTTCCCTATGCGCGCGGCGACCTCCCGGTCTGCCGCGCGCCGTGGGGGAGGCGGCCTGCCCGCTTAACGACACGAGCATCACTCCCGCGAGGAGAGGGCGAAAATGAAATCCCGCACGTCAGTGTCCAGCGACGGTCTGTCCCTGGATTCGCGGGACTTCTCGCTTGTACTGGGCGGGCCGCTCTTCCAGCTTCTGCGTCGCGCGCATCTGTCCGACGATGCGCTGATGCTGGCACGCCAACGCATCATCGTCATCTCGCTGCTTGCCTGGCTACCGCTCTTGATCCTATCGGCGCTGGAAGGACAGGTGCTGGGCGGGGGTGCAACTGTACCGTTTCTGATGGACGTGGAAGTTCACGTCCGCTTCCTGGTGGCACTGCCGCTGCTGATCGCAGCCGAGCTTGTGGTGCACCAGCGCATGCGTTCCGTGGTGAAGGTATTCCTGGGACGCAATTTGATTCCCGAAAGCGCCATGACGCGGTTCGATACCGCCATCGCGTCGGCATTTCGGTTGCGCAACTCGGTGCTTGCCGAGGTGCTGCTGCTCACCACCGTATACGTTGTCGGTGTTCTGATCATCTGGCGCCAGTACATGGCGCTCGATGCGGCCACGTGGTACGCGACACCGTCTGGCCAGGGCACGAAGCTCTCGCTCGCCGGGATGTGGTATGGCTACGTGAGCTTGCCGATCTTCCAGTTCCTGCTGCTCCGCTGGTATTACCGACTATTTATCTGGGCCCGTTTTCTCTGGCAGGTGTCGCGCATCGAGCTGAGCCTGGTTCCCACGCATCCGGATCGTGTCGGCGGCCTGGGATTTCTCTCCAACATTGCCTACGCCTTCACCCTGCTCGCGGCAGCGCAAGGCGCGCTGGTGGCAGGGCAGCTCGCCAACCGCATTTTTTACCTCGGGGCCGCGCTGCCCGCGTTCAAGATCGAGATTGCCGTCCTGGTCGTCTTTCTGCTGTGTGTGGTCCTCGGTCCGCTCCTGGTGTTTGTGCCTCAGCTTGCTCACGCGAAGCGGAAGGGTCTTCGCGAATACGGCACGCTGGCGGAGCGTTACGTGCGCGAATTCGATACCAAATGGCTGCGCGGCGGAGCGCCTGCCGATGAGCCACTCGTGGGTAGCGGCGACATCCAGTCCCTCGCCGATCTGGGCAATAGTTACGAGGTGGTACGGACCATGCGCGTCGCGCCTGTTACGAAGGAGGCCATCCTCCAACTCGCGGTCGCCACACTCGCGCCGATTGCGCCGCTGCTATTGACCATGATGCCGCTGGAACAACTGCTGAAAACGCTGCTCGGCGTGTTGTTCTAGGGAACCCACAAGAGCGATTGTCGTCACCGGCGCGACCCGCCGGACCAACGCCGAGGAGTAGCAAGTATTAATCAATCATGAGCGGGCGTTTTGAGCAATGCCGCGCAGGGATTTTTCTCTTTCGCGCCTACATCTCCGAACAGCACGATCAACGTGGCAGGGTTTGAAAGACCGATTGCCCATTTGCCCAATCGAAACATCCCTGATTCCGCCGATGCGGTCTTGGGTTGCGCCAATGTTCCACTGAGTCTTATCGGCGTACCCAGATGAAATAAAGTGGGATCCTTCGGTTGCGGTTTGAACAGCCCGTCAACCTGCTCATTTTGCCAATTGATAAGGAGTTCTCCGGCAACCGTAACCCGCTTGGTGTCCGCCAACAGCGTCTGACTGCGCATGACGCCATCTTCCCAGTTAAAGCGCCCCACTGCACAATTAAGGTCGCTCAATGGATCTTCCAGCCAGGTCATTGGAATAATGAGCCGCACCAAGTCTGCGCCCCAGATTTCCAGCGCCCACTTCGGGATGGAGCCTTTGTCGGCAACGATTTGAAGTTGACCATTGGCGGAACCGATCACATCACGCAAGGTCTTGCCTTGACCATTCACGTTCATATTCAGATTCAGGGTACCGGCAACTTCATTGGTAACCTTCATTTTCTTGAGAATTTCACCGAAATCGATATTTCTTGCTTCAAGCTCGAGCCTTGCCCTGCTGGGTTGACCGGAACTGTTGACTTCAATCCGGGACAAAACACTTGAGTCGTTTAAGACTGAACGAAATTCGAGCGGATCCAGTCGCAATACGCCGTTGCCAGCGGTAAAACGAGCATTCACCACGGTAATGGGCGATTCGTTGTGTTTAATGCTCAAGTCTTTGATGGTGACAACAACAGCAAGCTTACTCTGCTTGCCAAAGTCGAGCGCCAATTCCGGTACGACGCGATCACGGCGTGCGCGGTTTTTCGAAGTGTTCTGATCCGGCTTTGCCTGTTTTTCCAGATATGGCGCCAGATTAATGCTGCCTGACGAATTAATCGTGAGCTTGGGCAATTTCCCCGCCTGGTAAAACAGATCGCCATTTACGACAGTTCCATCTGTCCTGGCAACGACATCGCTCAGTCTCAAATCTCCGCGAGACATCGCAAACTGCGCACGCAGGTCTGCAGACTCCTCGTGCGTCAGCGGGACATGGATTATCTGGCCGATAACGGGCAGCTGGCCTTTCGCATTCAGATCGCCAACGAAGGCGATATCTGCAAGCGGCTTTTTGACCGTACCCTGAAGCGACGCCGACAGGCCCGACCCGGTGACATGCAGATTAAGCGGGTAGGGCTGGACTGTATCCAGCAATTCCTCAAGGCGGCCTGCCTGAGCGTTTAACTTGAACTGCAATTCGTTATGCAAACCCTGGGCGGCTAACGTGACCGGTTCCTGGTCATGCGTGTCGAAGCGGATGTCATTTAGCGCGAATACGTATTCGCCTGCTCCGGACTTTGACTGCCAGCCGGCCCGACCCTTCCTGGCGGTAATCTGCCAGACGCCACCCAGCACGGATTGCTTGAAAGAATCACCCTTGCCCTGAATGCTCAGATTCAAATCATTCATGTCGAATACAAGACTGTCAGGGACCCGGGTCGCTGGCATCACATCATGAATGTTGAAACGGTCAGTGTGTGCCTTGAGCGACAGGTTAATCCCATTATCGAATCGCAGCGTGAACTCACCACCTATTGTTTGTGAACCCAGTCGACCCCGAACGCCGGGAAAAGCCAGAGTTCTATCGCTGAATTTGACCGGACTCGTCGCACCCAACGCAGCGGATTTCGGCCATTTCCGGCCGACCAAGGCACCGATCGTTTCCAAATCGTCGGCTTTCGCCGAAATCTGACCGGCAAGCGAAAACTCCTTCAGGGGTTTCATCATCCGGCCGGCAAAATGGGCGCTCGCCGCCTTTGTTTGGATATCCATATCAAGCGGGACATCCTGGCCTTGCCAGAGTGCATACAGAATATTTTTCAGGGACGCGCGAAACTGCACGGGCATACGGTTGGCCGTTCCCCGGGCCAACAGTTCAAATCTGCCATCCCGCTTGGAATTTGCGCGCAAGCTGTCAACTCGTGCCAAATAGAATTTCCGGTCAGGATCTTTCATTGGCGATCGGAATTCGATACCCGAACCCGTCATGTCGACGGTGGCTGTTTTGAGGAGCTCGCCAATTAACTTTCCGGAACCCTGGGCATTGATTTTGAACTCCTGAAACTTCATCGACGACTTCATCTGTTGCCGAGGCTGTTCATACAATTGTGACAGGTCAAATCCATAAAACTCACCCGCCAGAGACGCCATATACGTCTCGGCATCTCTGTTCATGCTCAGATGCGCCTGATAGCGTTCAACCAAACGCACATCGCTTCGCCTGGAGAGCAGTGACTTATGCGGCTTCTGCTTATCCGAAGCTATTATCAGATCAATCCCGTTAAGCGTAAGTGGATCCTCGATATAACCTTCAAAGTCGATCATTCCGATATCAGTATCCAGCGACGCCTCGAATGGCCAGCGCTTCACGGGATCGAAAAGAGCGGCCAAAGTTCCGCCATGCAATTCGATACTCAATGGAAAATCACGGACTCCTCCCTTTATCCGCAGCACCACCGGTTCGTGCCGAACCAATGAGCCCTGCAATTCATCGATACTGATTACCACGGGGGGTCGATCGAGAGGGTAGTAGAGGATCGAAACGTTTTTGGCGTGTAATGCGACTATGTCAGGCATCGCGCCGGACAACGATTCTCGTTTGGGACCTGACTTAAAGATCCAGGTTGCAGTTTTATCCCGTCCACGCTGAAGGTGAACGCTAGCGCCAGTCAATTCGATATCGCGAATCACGAATCTGTCGCGCAACAAAGACAGAAGGCTGATCTGCACCTCAAGTCGATCTACAACCAGGAAATCGGGATGTGTCGCCCAATCCGGATTGGCGATGCGTGCTTTTTCAATGGAAACCCTGGGGAACACCGATCCGCTGAGATGCATGGGGCCGTCGATGTGAACATCGCGCGCCAGTACTTGGCTTGCAAGTTTCTCAATACGTGCGCGTTGACTCTCTAAATCCAACGTGGCAAAGAATACCCATGCGGCAATCACAACCAACAACAATACTGCCAGTACAATCCCCGCTGTCTTCAAGACGTACTTGCGGATTGTCGTTATTCGCGCCATCGACTAGTCATCCAATCGACAAAGCAGAGTATTTTTCTAATATTGATGGATCGTGGACTCGAACGGTAAACCATACCCGATCCCGACGCCACAGTGCGCTCCGTAGCGTCTTAGCCCACGCTCAGCCCAGGCATGTTCTTATAAGGCACCACAGGGATCTTCTGGCTGGCCTTATCCGGCCATGCATCACCGCGCGCGTATCAGGCGCTTCGATGCTCCGAGACCATCGTGCTTGGCCGTGCTCTATGCGCGACGTATAGAGGCGCAATGCGCTCATTGGGCCTTAGGTTTCCACTTCCACACACCCTTTTCATCCGGACAGAAACGCTGCACACTTTTGCCGGTTCTCCCGCGGGCGCTATTGCGGACCTCGATATCCCGGCAGCCACCGCTGCCCGTGGCGGACGGCAAGAGACGGAGATCGCCGTTCGCGCCGGTTTTCGGGTTCGTCCAGGTGCGGGTGTCCTGGTCCTTGCCGAGCTTGAGCAGGTCATCCACTGTCGCATGAAAAATCTTGCGGTCCTCATCGGTGAAATGCGCGAAATACGGTGTTTCGTTGAGAAACCCGACGTTACTCGCGTGCGCCAGGGATATGAGCGCGCACCATGTCAATATGGCCCATACTGCAATGTTTGGTTTCATCGTCTTGCCTCCATCGTTATTTGCAGTTACCGGTACATTTGATGATGCGTTCGACACAAGTCAGGCGCGCGAAGCCGTGCGTGAACAATGGGTAAATGTCGCCGGAGGTGTGGGCCCACGCTACGCCTTTGTGCTGAGTTTGCCATGTCACGAAGTGGGCTGCGACAACCACTGCTCATCGGTGCAGCTGGAATACCAGCTTCCAAAGCGCATATCCTTTATTGATAGTACATCAGAGATTGCAACGACATTCAATGCGTCGGCTCGGTAAGTTTTTTTCAACAACGATTTAAACAAAGATATGATGAGCATCAACCGGTGGTCAAAAAACTCAATGGCAATTTTCGATGCATAGTTGTTGGAATGCCACTGACCATGCAATATGGTGCTGGCGATACGTTTTGGCCGAAGCGGAATTGAGCCGCGCTCACTGCTGCAACAGGAACGACTGCCAGCATTAGGAGGAAAGAGATGAATCGAACTGCCGCCTGTCTGTTGATGTTGCTCGTGTTCGCCGGAACGGCCGGGTGTGCCTCGGTCCAGCCGCACATGATTCCCACCCCGGCGGTATTTCGGGATGCTCGGCTCGACATGACCGTAAACCTGCCGTCGGAGTTACGTTCCACCGAGGTGCCGGTGTTCTACGCCACCACCCGCGCCCCGGTCGACCCCGGCAAGCCCGGACATTATCGGAATGCCGCCGGCGACGGGGTGATGCTGGGCGTGGCTTCGGTGCGGCTCGGTCCGCCCGGTTGGCAGTGGGAAGATCTGGTCGCTTCGGACTTTGCCGACACCTACGAACACGCCCGGCCCGGCGACGTCGAGCGTATTCAGGAACTGGGTCGCTGGAGCGGTGCGGAAGGCGCGAGCGAGGCCGAACGTGCCTTCGTCGCCCGAATCAACGAGCAACTGACGAAAACACGCAACCCGGAAGTGGTGCTCTATGTACACGGCTATCGTGTGCGCTTCGACGAAGTGACGGTGATGATGGGGTCGTGGTCGCACTACCTCGGCCATGGCGCGCTCGTCACCTTCCAGTGGCCAACCGGCCAGAACTTCTGGAATTACCTCACCGACTGTCCGCGCGCCGAGCAGTACGTGCCGGACATCGAGCGCCTGATTGCCTTGCTGTCCGAGACCCGCGCCGAGTCCGTCAACATTATTGCCTACAGTTGCGGCTCGCCGCTGCTGGGCCAGGCACTCGCTCGGCTGCGCGCGCGCCACCCACAGGAAGACCGCGCACAACTCGCCCAGCGCTATCGCATCGGCAACGTGATCTTTGTCGCTTCGGACGTGGACCTCAAGACCTTTGCGGGCGAGTATATGCCGCCGGTCATGGACCTTGCGCGCCAGACGATCGTGTATATGTCGCGCAACGACGCCGCACTCGGGTTTTCCAGCCTCATCGCCGGCGCCTCGCGGCTTGGCAAGCCGGACATCGCCGATCTCACGGTTCAGGATATCCAGCGTCTCGCGGCCGACCCGCGGTTTCAGGCCGTCGATGTCTCAGATGTGCGTGGTGCGCACGAGATGGGTGGCATGCGCGGGCATGGCTATTGGTACGCCAATGACTGGATATCCACCGACGTCGCACTCTCTCTGCGTCACCCGATCGACCCCGCGGATCGTTGCCTGATCCCCGGGCCGAATCGCGTCGTTTGGAAGTTCCCCGAGAACTACGTCGATTGTCTGGTGCAACGTCTCGGCGCGGCCTTTCCCGAGTTGCGGCGCAGTGCACCGAAGGGACCGTAATCATCGGCGGCGATATGGATGCTATACGGCCCGGCTACGGCAGCATGCCAAACATTGGACCAAGGTCCAATAGTCCGATGGTCCCGTTCCCGGCACACTACCACCCATGGCAAAACCCGGATCCCGGCGTCAGGCCCCGATCGACGACGCTACCCGGCTTGCCACACGGCTTACCACCGGTCTGGGGGTTGCAGACCATCACTCAACTATTTAGAGGATAAGCGCTATGAACAAACAGAAGCAAGCTTTCTCGACCACGCTGGCGTTGTCGTCGCTGCTGGTCGCCACCCTCACGGCGTTTTCCGCCCAGGCGGCGGGGATGTCGCCGGGATATGTCTACGACGCGAGCGGCAAAGTCGAGCGCGACGCCGCCGGCAAATGCCTGGTGACCTCCGCCTGGAATAAAGACAACGCCACCAAGGAATGCCACCCCGAATTGGTCCCCGAGCCGAAGCCCGAGCCGAGGGCGGCCGAGCCGGCGCCCGCGCCCGTGG
>NZ_JBAVEJ010000162.1:0-4621 GCF_049587675.1 Sulfuricaulis sp.
GCAGGAATACCGTTCACGCTGAACGGGTCGCCCAGCGTCAGCTTGTTCTGGGTCAGCGTACCGGTCTTGTCCGAGCACAATACGTCCACGCCCGCCAGTTCCTCGATGGCGACCAGCCGGCTCACGATCGCCTCTTTCTTCGCGAGCAGGCGAGCGCCGACCGCCATGGTCACCGACAGCACCGTGGGCATCGCCACGGGAATCGCGGCCACGGTCAGCACCAAGGCGAACTGCAGCGTCTTGAGGATCGGGTCGCCGCGGAACAGCGCGACGGTAATAATCACCGCCACCAGCGTTACCGCGAGGATGATCAGGTAATTGCCGATCTTCAACACCGCGCGCTGAAAGTGGCTGACGGTGAGCGCCTCCTGCACCAGTTGCGCCGTCTTGCCGAAGTAGGTGTTCGCACCCGTGGCATACACCATCGCGTCGATTTCGCCCTGACGGATAATCGACCCCGAAAACACCGCCTCGCCAGGTTTGCGCGTGGCGGGCAACGACTCTCCCGTCAGCGCCGACTGATCCACTTCGATCGGGTCACCCTCCAGCAAGCGTGCATCCGCCGGCACGATGTCGCCCAAACGCACGCGGATGACGTCGCCCGGCACCAACTCACGCGCCTCCGGGGTGGTCCACTTTCCATCACGTTTCACCCTCGCCTTGATCGCCAGCTTGGCTTTCAGCGCGGCGATGGCATTGCCCGCCTGGTGTTCTTCCCAGAAGCCGACCACGCCGTTGGCCACCAGCAGCGTGAGGATGATGAAAAAATCCGGCCAATGCCGGGCGACCGCTGAAAGGATCACGGCCGCTTCGATCATCCACGGGATGGGACCCCAGAAATAACTGAGGAATTTCAGGAACGGGTTGGTTTTCTTTTCTTCAATCTCGTTGGGTCCATATTGGGTCAGCCGTTTCTGCGCCTCGACTTGACTGAGGCCGTCCGGCGACGACTCCAACTTTGCCTGCAGTTCCGGCATGGGAAGGGATTGTAGTTCGTCCTTCGCATCTGGCTTCGATTCTGGAGCTTTGAGCTGGTCGGTATTGGGTTCCATAGTCGGCATCCATTTGTCTTTGACGAAGCCGCTACACCTCGTCCAGCCACATCCGCGCCTTGGTGGCGTCAGCGTGTTCGAAGTATCGGATTATCGCTTTCGTGAACGGCTTGCAGAACGTCGCGATGCCGTGTTGCCACTTCTTTTCTCCAACCATCGCGAGTCGCTCAATGTCGCCGAAGTGATTAATGGCGAACTTGGTGTCCTCCCACAGCGCGCCGGCTTCCCATCCATGGAAGCCGGTCATCTCGAACAGCACGCGCAACTTTCCGTGCTGCCGAACGAGTCGCTCGAACTCGGGCACGAATTGCTCGTAATCTGCCTTTACCAGTTTCCCTCTGACGTGAACGGTGAGTACCGTGCCGCCGCTTTCTTCATTGAGTCGAATTGGCATTTTGGAACTCCTTTGCTCAAAGTCTTGAAGATGACTGAGAACCCGCCGTCAGGCGGCTGGTCTTCCGAATGACCCGGCCCACCGTCAAGCCTTGGACAAGGATCGAAAATACCACCACGAAATAGGTGAGGGTCAGCACCAGGCTGCGCGAGTCGTTGGCCGGTAGCGACAGCGCCATAGCCACCGAGATGCCCCCGCGCAATCCCCCCCAAGTGAGGACCGCTATCGCCCCTTGCGGCTGCGCTCTCACCCGACTGAGAGGACCGATGATTCCCGCGACACTCAGCCAGCGCGCCGCCAGCACGATCGGTATCGCAAGGACCCCGGCCGCCAGCCAGCCGCGTTCGATCGGGAGCACGAGAAGCTCCAGGCCGATCAGGAGAAAGAGCACGACGTTGAGAATCTCGTCGACCAGCTCCCAGAAACCGTCGACATGTACACGCGTCTTCTCCGTCATGGCGAAGGCTCGACCCTGGTTGCCCACGAACAGGCCCGCGACCACGACGGCGATTGGGGCCGACAAATGCAAGGCATCCGCCAGGGCGTAGAGCCCCATGGCCAGAGCGAGCGTGAGCAGGACTTCGACCTGATAATTGTCGACACGCTTGAGCATCTGGTAGGTGATGAATCCCGCCGCCAGTGCCAGCACCAAGGCGCCACCCACTTCCTTGAGCAGCAGCGTCCCCACCGCGCCGACCCCGATCGAGAGCGGCGCCGCGACGCCGTTGCCGGCAGCTTCGTCAAAGCCGGCGAGTTGCAGGAGCACCAGGAAGATGACGACACCCAGCCCGTCATTGAACAACGATTCGCCAGCCACCTGTACCTCGAGCTGTCGGGGCGCACCAACGGACTTCATGATGCCCAGCACCGCGATGGGGTCGGTCGGCGAGATCAGGGCGCCAAAAACTAGCGCATATAGGAATGGAATACCCAGTCCCAGCCAGCCGAGGACCAACCACGTCACACCGCCGACAACGAACGTGGAGAAGAGTGTCCCGAAAATGGCGAGCAACGAAATGGGCAGCCATTCACGGCCAAGATCCTCGAGCTTCACGTGTATCGCGCCGGCGAACAGCAAGAAAGCGAGCATGCCGTGCAGCACGACCTGGTTGAAGTCAATCTGCGAGACCATGGTCGCAGCCTGTTCGCGGAACCCTTCGGCGTAGGGCCCGATGAGGACCAGCGCGAGCGAAGCGACCAGGGCCACCAGCATGACGCCGACAGTGGTCGGCAGTTTAATATAGCGATAATTGATGTAGCTCGAGACGGCGGCGAGTGAGATCAGGATGCTGACCAGGGAAAAGAAACTCACCACTCCTCCCGATATGTTTCGCGATTACGTTCGCGGATCTTCTTGCTTTGTCCGCAGCGGCGAAGCGTCCCGCCTTCGCGACAACGGTCGCTGATGTCGAAAAATACTGATCCCCCATGATGCCCGATCATGGCTTGTCTCCGAGCGCTTCACGGACCTCCATCAGCCGCCTTGCGAGCCGCTCGCGCTCATGAGCGGATTCGGTGGTGCGACCAGCGAGTTCGGCAATCCACAGCACCTGTTCTTGGAGCGCCCGTCGGCGGCGCGGGCTGGCGGTCAGACTGGCGAGGGTCTCAATGGCGCTGAGCATGCGCGCCATGATGCCGACATTGCCTATGGCGCTGCCGCGAATCTGGTCGAACGCCTCGGCCAGCAGACCTTCAAACGTCGGGGCGATGGCGATCACACGCAGTTCGTCGCCCTCGTAGCGGAGCAACGCAGGAAATTTCCGGCAGGCCAGCTGCGCCAGAATCGCCGTCAGGTAATCCACGCACATTACCGCCGTCGAGGTGTCGTTGACGCCGGGCGATAGTGCCTTCAAGGCCATATCCACGAGCTGTCGGATACCGAAAGCGGGGTCCTGTTCCACCGTGCGATGGCGGCCCACATTGTAAGCATCATTCAGGGCCTCAATCGTCTTTTGGTCCGGAGGGCCTTCCAGCGCGAGCGAAGCCAATACGGTATTTTGCACAACGAACGCGCCGATGCCGCGCTCCATGCGCACGATGGTCTTCCTGTTCCGCGCCAGGCGCAGCAGCGCATCATTATCCACGCTCTGAATGTAACCGTTCACCTCTGCCGGCACGGCGTGCCAGGTCCTCGCAACCAGAGACTGGTGCACCTGATCCTGGCCCTCATCTTCATCGGGCCCGTGCCCCAGCCTTTCCGGAAAAAGCCGCTCAATGGACCTGATGGTGTCCTGAGCAATGGAGGCGATGATGCTGGACGCCTGGATCGACGAGGCGATGTGATGAATGAAGAAAACCAGCACGCCAACGCCGCCGAGCGCCAGAACAAATGCGAAGAACACCGCCAGGCTCGGCACGAACTCGTCTACGCCACCACCACCGCGTATGGTGCGCAACACGACCAGGCAATAAACGAAAATGCCGGCGAAGATCCCGAGCGTGAGCTGCGTGACGCGGCTGCCCATGAAGGTCCGCAGGATGCGCGAGGTGTATTGGCTCGATGCCAGCGCCAGCGCCACCAGGGTCATGGAGAACGTGATGCCCATAACGGACATCATTGAACCGGCCAGCGTGGACAACATCTGGCGCGCACCGTCCGCCCCGGCGCCAAACAGCCGTGGCCACTGGGCCAGCCATCGGTCGCTCCCGATGGAATCTGCTTCGATCAACGCCGCTGCGAAGGCAATGTTGGCTACGACGATCAGCGAAGGCATGAACCAAAAGCTCGAGCGCAAATTGCTCCAGAGTTGTTTGAATTTATGCATAGATCAATCTCCTAATCCGGCGGCAGAGCGCACAACCTGATGATCAGTATGTTCTTATTAGTGCCTTTTGTACCGCACTCACCGACAGCCAGATCAAATATTTTCCCACCACGGCAACGAATATCCTGGTCGGGCCTTCAGCGCGACGCTCATACAATTGATCCCTTCCATCGCCAATTTCGAATCTCCGGCAGGTCCTGGCCGTGCTTGTCGATGTATTGCTTGTGCTCGATGAGCTTGTCCTTGAGTTGCTGTTTCAGGTAAATGCCCTGGTCGCCGGTCTGCGGCAGGCGATCTATGACGTCCATCACCAGGTGGAAGCGGTCCAGATCGTTGAGCACCGTCATGTCGAAGGGCGTGGTGATGGTGCCCTCTTCCTTGTAGCCGCGGACGTGGATGTTGTCGTGGTT
>NZ_JBAVEJ010000163.1:0-25437 GCF_049587675.1 Sulfuricaulis sp.
CCATGTTGGCGCGCCCCGGGTGCGAACAGGGAACCGGACGAAGTCCGGCGAAGCGACCGGGCGTCCTTCTCTTTGGTGACTTTCTCTTGGACAAGCAAGAGAAAGTCACCCAGGGTGCAGGGGCGGAGCCACCCGCAAGTAGCTTTTAAACGCCCGCGAAGCGGGCTCGACGAACTAGTTAATTAAATTGATCGAGTTAATGTCATGCTGATATTCGAACAGTCACAAACCAACCGCCGCAATCCATCGCAAGCCCCGCTCGCGAAAGCGGAGGTGAAAGACATTCCGGATAAACTCCGCCGGAAAAAACGTCCGCTGCTGCCGGAAGTCTCCGAAATGCAGGCGGTGCGGCATTACACGCGGCTGTCGCAGCTGAACTTCTCGATCGACACGCATTTCTATCCGCTCGGTTCCTGCACCATGAAGTACAACCCGCGGGCGTGCAACAAGCTCGCCATGCTGCCGAATCTGCTCGGGCGCCATCCGTACGCGCCGGAATCCACCGGCCAGGGATTTCTCGCCTGCATGTATGAATTGCAGGAAATGCTGAAGGACGTGACAGGGATGAAGGCGGTATCACTCACGCCGCTCGCGGGCGCGCAGGGCGAGTTCGCCGGGGTGGCCATGATCCGCGCTTATCATGAATCGCGTGGCGACAAAGCCCGCACCGAGATTCTTGTTCCGGATGCCGCGCACGGCACCAACCCGGCCACGGCGGTGATGTGCGGTTACACCGTGCGCGAGGTTCCGACCGATGCCAACGGCGACGTGGAAATCGAGGCGTTGAAAGCAGCGGTGGGGCCGCAGACCGCGGGGCTGATGCTGACGAATCCCTCCACGCTCGGTGTGTTCGAACGCAAGATCACCGAGATCGCCAAAATCGTGCACGAGGCCGGCGGCTTGTTGTACTACGACGGCGCCAATCTCAACGCCATTCTCGGCTGGGTGAAGCCGGGCGACATGGGTTTCGACGTGATCCACATGAACCTGCACAAGACTTTCTCCACGCCCCACGGCGGCGGCGGTCCGGGAGCGGGCCCGGTGGCGGCGAATGCGCGGCTGGAGCCGTTCCTGCCGGTGCCGATCGTGGGCAAAGTGCAGAATAAATATCTCTGGGAAACGGAAAAAACCCGTTCGCAGACGATCGGAAGATTGTCCGCCAACATGGGCAACGCCGGCGTGCTGCTGCGTGCCTACGTGTACGCGCGGCTGCTGGGGCGCGAGGGCATGCACCGTGTGGCCGAGTTCTCCACGCTCAATGCCAACTACATCATGGCCGAGCTGGCGAAACGCGGTTTCGACATGGCGTTTCCGAAACGTCGCGCGACCCATGAATTCGTTCTTACCTTCAAGAAACTCAAGGACGAGACCGGCGTGAACGCGATGGACGTCGCCAAGCGTCTGCTCGACAAGGGCTTCCATGCGCCGACGACTTATTTCCCGCTGCTCGTGCCGGAGTGTCATCTGATCGAGCCGACCGAGACCGAGGCCAAAGAGGAGCTCGACCGTTTCATCGCCGCGCTGGAGGAAATCGTGAAGGAAGCGCGTTCCAGTCCCGAGGTCGTCAAGGGCGCCCCGCATACCTTGCCCGTGAAGCGCCTCGACGACGTGCGTGCCGCGCGCGAACTTGATCTCACCTGGAAGCCGGCCGGCTAGCCGATGGCACCGAATGGATTGTTCGACCTGCGGCGCGTGTGGCGCGCGGCCAGTTATTCCGTCTCCGGCCTCAAGACCGCGCTCGCGAATGAAGCGGCATTCCGCCAGGAAATGACGTTGTTTGTTTTACTCGCTCCGCTCGGCCTGTGGCTGGGCCGAGATGGCGTGGAGCGCTCGCTGCTGGTCGGCAGCCTGGTGCTGGTGCTGGTTGTCGAGTTGCTGAATTCGGCGATTGAGGCGGCGGTGAACCGCATCGGGAATGAACCGCATGAACTCTCCGGCCGGGCCAAAGACATCGCTTCGGCGGCGGTGTTTCTCTCGTTGCTGCTCGTGGCGCTGGTTTGGGTGTTGGTGCTTTTCGACCGCTTTGGCTGATGATCTGATGCTGTTTACGCCGCCGCCGTTTTATCGGCCACCAGCGGTTTTTCCCCCTTGTACTCGATACTCTGGCACTCAAGGAAAATCCGCTTGTCGCAACGCTCGCAGATGGAGCGATCGAGTCGATTGAAAATGGTCTGAATGGCATCCGCCTTGGTGACGAAGATATGTTCGTCGCCCAGTTTGTCGACAAATCCACCGCGCTTTAGAATTTTGCAGGCCTCTGCCTTTATCTTGCTCAGGTACAAGCCGCCGCCCAGATAACGACGGCGATTGGCTTCCTGGACCAGCATCTCGGCGCCGGCGATGTCGACGAAGTTGATGCCGTTGCCGATGATCAACAGGTGTTTCTGCCCCGGGTCCTCTTCCAGGTATCGCTGAAACTCGCCCTGAACGTGATCCACCGCGCCGAAGAACAGCGAACCGTCCACGCGCACGATCTTGAGCTGCGGGCACTCGGGCAGCTTCGGATCGGTGACCAGGTGCCGTCCCGGGGAGTGCGGGTCGGGCGTGCGCGTGACGATGCCGGGGCGCGAGGTGCGCATCAGGTATATCACCAGCGACAGCATCACGCCGACGTATATCGCGAACTCGAGTTCCACGAAAAGCGTGGCGAAGAACGTGGTCAACAACACCGCCGTTTCGCGCTTGCTGGTGCGCAGGATGTTGGAGATGTGATGAAAATCGATGAGCCGATACGCCACGATCAGCAGGATCCCGGCCATCGCCGCGATCGGCAGGTGCGCCGCGAGCGGCGCCACGATCAGCAGAATCAACGCCAGGGCAATAGCGGCAAAAATCGCGGCCATGGGGGTGACCGCGCCGGCCGTGTAGTTGATGCCGCTGCGGGTGAAGGAACCGGACGAGGCGTAGCTCGAAAAAAAGCTGCCAATGACATTGGCCAGGCCCTGGCCGATGAACTCCTGGTTGCCGTCGATGCGCTGGTGGGACTTGAGCGCGACCGATTTGGCGATTGAGACGGCCTCGACGAGTCCGAGCATGGCGATGGCGAGCGCGCCGCTGCCCAGCGTCTTGATGGATTTGAGCGAGAAATCGGGCACGGAAAACGGCGGAAGGTGCGCCGGTAGCTTGCCGACAAGCTGGATGTCTTTGGTTTCATAGGAGAGCAGTGCCGCGAGCAGGCTGCCAAAAATCATGGCGATCAGCATTCCGGGCCAGCGCGGTTTGAAGCGTATGAACAGCACACCCGCGATCAGCGTGATCGCGGCGATGGCCGTGACGTAGGGATTGATCTCGTGCAGTTGGCGGTAAATATCCTGCCAGGTATGCAGGAACGATTCGCCCGCCGGTATCTTGATGCCGAGGAAATGCTTCAGCTGGCTGGTCGCAATCAGAATCGCGGCGCCGGCGGTAAAGCCGACGACGACCGAATGCGAGACAAAGTTGACCAGCGCCCCCATGCGCGCCAGACCCAGCACGAACTGGTAGACACCGGCGAGAAAGGTCAGCATCAGCGCCATGCTGATGTACTGGGCGCTGCCCGGTTCGGCAAACTTGGAAACCGTGGCGAAGACCACGATGGAAATGGCCGTGGTCGGACCGGAGATCAGGTGACGCGAGGATCCGAACAGGCCGGCGATGATCGGCGGGACCATGGCGGAATACAGGCCGTATACCGGTGGTAATCCGGCGATCAGGGCGAAGGCCACGCCTTGCGGCAGCACGATCACAGCCCCGGTGAGGCCGGCCATCAGATCGGTCTTGAGTATTTGCCGGTTAAGCAGTGGCCACCAGCGCAGAAACGGAAAGAACCGCGCCCAGAATAAATTGCACTGTGGCGCTATATAATCGTTCATGAAAAATGGGTCACATTGTCAGCCGGGGAGGTCAGGGGCCGATTATATTGTTTTCCCCGGGTATTTTCTAACTTTCACGCTCCGCCCGGTTAGGAATGGCGCGGGAGTCCCCGTATAATCGCGGCCGTCATTGCGGCCGGCATGATGCCTTCCGTGGCGCGACCCCGATTGCCGCCGCAATAACAGACAATCTTTAAGGAGTTCATTTATTGATCCGGCACCACGATAACCTCGGAGAGCTATTTGCCTACGTAACCTTCGTTTCAATTACATATGTGCCGGATCAATAAATAAGACCAGACCATGTTTGATGCCATTCATCGTGTTTTCAATCACCCATTCGCGCGCAAGCTGTTTCTCCGGCTGCGTTACGTTTTGTTCCTGGTGTTTCTCGTGGTGCTTGCGCGTTACACCGATGTCTCGCGACTGCCGGGCGGATTTCTGGTGTCGCTTTTCGGCGAGGCGATCCAGCTCTGGTCGTTCGCTTCGTTAGTGAAGAACGAGCAGCTCACGGCACGCGGGCCCTATGTGCTGGTACGTAATCCGATGTACCTCGGCCGGTTCTTTCTTATCCTGGGCCTAATGCTGTTGCTCGGCAATGTCTATCTCACCATTGCCTATGTCGTCCTCTACTATTTTTACATGGTCAACCGCGTGCAGCGCGAGGAGCGGCGCCTGACGGAAATTTTGGGCCAGCCCTACCGCGATTATGGCGCGCGTGTGAACCGCTTTCTGCCCGCGTTCGACAAACTGACCGATCCGGCGGTGCGGTTTTTCAGTTGGCAGGTATTGTTCCGCAACAACGGCCACTGGAATCTTCTGGCCATGCTGCTGTTTTACGCAGTGCTGTACAGTTACGTCGTGTATTTCCGCTGAGACGCGGAATCAGGATGTCATGCTGCCGGGCGGATCGCCGTCACGCCGGCGCTGACGCCGGTCCAGCCACCACGCCAGCAGCGGCAGTGTCAGGCTGGTGCCGGGAATAGCCGCGGTCATCAGATACAGTCCCAGTCGTGACAGTCGGCGCAGTTGGGCGCGCAGCTCGGCGCGATCGGCCTGGGACCATTTCTGTCCATTACGCGGCTTCATCAGCAGCGCCATCAGCCCCGGTACCTGTGCGATCTCATCTCGGATGCGGGATTTCTCGCGTTCGTGGAGTTTCCGCGCGGCCGTGAACAGACGACCCAAGCCCGAAAGGATTCCAGCGGGCGCAGGCGAAGCCGCGGGCTCGATGGCCAGTGCGGAGACGCGTGGCGGCTGAATGTTGGAGTCGGGCAAGGGAGTGGTTTCCTGGCAGTTCTTGATTTACTTGCAAGGAAATTCTGCATATTCCATGCCACGAACTTTCGCACCACGACAAAACCGTTGCATTTACCTGCTGAATTAGGTAGCTGACAAAATGCGCGCCTGGCCTCAGTCCCTGGCCAGCGCCAAACCTTGTGCTTCCCAGCGGCTAATTCCATCGACGAGAACATAGACCTTTTGAAAACCCATCTGCTGCAAGGTGTCGGTCGCGAGTGCGCTGCGCGCATTGTTCTGGCTGCAGACGATGATCGTTGAATCGCGCGCCGCGCACAGTTTGTCCACGTGCAATGGGCAGCTTGTGTCTGCGGCGCTTTCGAGGATTCCGCGCGGAACCGATAGCGCGCCCGGAATATGTCCGCGGTGAAACTCCTCGGCTTCGCGCACATCCACGACCAGCACGTCATCATGGTTCTCGATCATCTCATCGAATTCTTCGATGCTGATCGTGTGAATGCGGGCGCGCGCCTCGCGCACGAAATCCGCCAGCATTTTTGCCATGAACCCGCCTCGCTTAGCGTGAACTGAATTTTTGCAACCGGGACAGCATAATGCGTATGCCATGGCCGGAGAAGCCCGGCAACCCCCGGCTAGCTCAAGGACGATTCGAAGTCCGCCAGGTTCGTGACTGGCGTCTGACATGCGTGGCCCGCGCAGACGTAGGCGGTGATTCCGTCCATGGCCTTGCGTTCGGTGAGCACGCCGGGGAGATTCTTCGCACCGTCCGGAATCGCGAATGCCAGCCGGTGCGGACGGTAGTCGCGGCCGGCCAGTGCCTGCCAGGGCCGCATCGTCTCGGGCGTTCCGCGCAGCACCACTGTCTGGGGCGGATCGAGTTGTTCCTCCAGCGCCACCAGCAGTGCCCCGTGGACGGAAGGTTGTTGGCGGATGCCAGTGTATAGCGCCTCCAGTGTGCGCTCAGCCGCGTGCAGGTAATTGAGGTCGCCAAGCAGGTGGCCGAGGCGCAGGAACACGAGCGCCGCTACGCCGTTGCCGGAGGGGATGGCCTCGTCCGCCGCAGGCTTGGGACGGTAAACCAGCTTTTCGTGATCGTCGCCGGTGAAATAAAAGCCGCCGTGGCTTTCGTCCTCGAAATGTTCGAGCACAGTGTCGGCCAAAACGCGAGTGAAATCGAGATCCGGTGTGCGCCATTGTGCCTGCAGCAATTCAAGCGCTCCTTCCATCAGGAACACGTGGTCGTCGAGGTAGGCATTCAGGTGCGATTTGCCATCCTTGTGCGTGGCGAGCAGCCGGTTGTCGCGCCACAGCTGCGCGTGGATGAAATCCAGCGCGCGCGCCGCCGAGGCGATGAAATCGGGCCGGCCCAGCACCCGCCCGGCGCGCGCCATGCCCTTGATCATGAGTCCGTTCCACGATGTCAGGATTTTTTCATCCCGTCCAGGATGTACACGCTTTTCGCGCTCCATATAAAGTTTGCGGCACGCTGATTCCAGCAACGTCGCGACATCGGATTCCGTGCACTGGCGTTCGAGAGCCAGGGTTGCGTAATCGGCGCGCACATTGAGATGCCAGTGGCCTTCGAAATTGGGCGCGCCCTTCAATCCGAAGCGACGCTCCACGGTTTCCCATTCATCGGCTGTCAGCAGCCGGCGGATCTCCTCCGCGGTCCAGACATAGAATTTTCCCTCGTGGCCCTCGGAATCGGCATCGAGCGCCGAGTAATATCCGCCATCGGGTGACTGCATTTCACGCATCACCCATTCCGCCGTTTCGATGGCGATGCGCCGGAACAGCGCGTCGCCGGTCGCGAGCCAGGCATCGGCGTAGAGCGCCAGCAGTTGGGCGTTGTCGTACAGCATCTTTTCGAAGTGCGGAATTTCCCAGCGTTCGTCCACCGAGTAGCGGCAGAAGCCGCCACCGACCTGGTCGTAGAGACCGCCGTGGGCCATGGCCATGAGCGTGTCGCGCGCCATACTTAGCGCTTGCTGATCTTCCGAGCCATGGCGGACACTCTGCTGCCAGCGGTGCAGACACAGATCGATCGAGGTGGGATGAGGGAATTTCGGCGCGCCGCCGAATCCGCCCCAGCGCGCGTCGAACTGGCGCTGCAATTCGGTATGTGCCTGGTCGAGCACCTCCCGCCCGGGATGCACACCCGGCGCCGGACCCGGTGGTTGTAGACGCGTGAAAATGTCTCGCAGCGAGTCGTTCTGTTCGCGGATGGCATCGCGCTTCTGGGAATAGACCTGGGCCACGTGGCGCAGCAACTCGGTGAATCCGGGCATGCCGTATTTGGGTGTTTTGGGAAAATACGTCCCGCCGAAGAACGGCATTTGATCAGTTGGTGTGAGAAACATGTTAAGCGGCCAGCCACCGGGGCGTTGCGCCAGGACCTGGTGCGAGGTCTGATAAATCTTGTCGAGATCGGGACGCTCCTCGCGGTCGACCTTGATGCACACGAACAGCTCATTCATCACGCGCGCGACGTCTTCATCCTCGAACGACTCGTGTTCCATCACGTGGCACCAGTGACAAGCCGAGTAGCCGATCGACACCAGAATCGGCTT
The DNA here is from genome assembly GCF_049587675.1 of Sulfuricaulis sp. Lineage (GTDB taxonomy): Bacteria > Pseudomonadota > Gammaproteobacteria > Acidiferrobacterales > Sulfurifustaceae > Sulfuricaulis. The sequence continues at coordinate 7,682 of NZ_JBAVEJ010000163.1, forward strand.
GTCCTCGCGGCGCGCCTTTTCCAACGCTTCCGCGCCCCACGGATACCAGTCCACCGGGTTGTGCGCGTGCTGCTGAAGGTAAGGACTGGTTTCGTGGATGAGACGGTTGGTGTGTGCTGAATGACCCATGTTTATATCCCGACAAATATGGTCAACTATATCGGCTTGCCTCGCGCGATGGTAGCGCCCAGTGCCCGAGGCGAATGCTCTTTCGGCAATGGGCGCAGGTAGCCGCAGAAAATGTAGCCCTGCTTCGCTCGTCTTGTCATATGAACTTATGTTTCCATGGGCGCTAACTGCCGCCGTCTCCGAAGGGGCTGCCACCGCCCGAGGCGCAAGCTCTTTCGGCGGTGGCAGCCGGGGCGACTCAAAGAACGCCGTTCACTGTGGCAGCCCGGCGTACTCCCTTCGAAAAAGCTTCGCCTCGGAAGGGAGTCGCCCTGCGCCACGGGAGCCGGCGGCTGCTTTTGCTCGGTTCCGCCGGGGATTTCTGGAATAATCCGCCATCGCGCAAGGAACAATTATTCGCTCCGGCACACGGAACCGTCACCCGAAATGTTCGTTTCTCAACCTCTCACATCACCCGTTCCTGCTCCGGAAGACCGGACGTGGTGGCGCGACATGCTTTTGCTGACGCTGCTGCTCACTGTGTTTTTCGGGTGGGGGCTCGGGAGCCGCGCGTTGTGGCAGCCGGACGAGGGGCGTTACGTCGAGATTCCGCGCGAGATGACGGTCACGGGCGATTACGTCACGCCGCGATTGAACGGCGTGAAGTATTTCGAGAAACCGGTGCTGTTCTACTGGCTGCAGGCCGGTGCGATCAAGGTTTTCGGGATCAGAGAATGGGCCATGCGCCTGTGGCCGGCGACGTTCGCCCTCGTCGGTTGTCTCGCGGTGTATGTCGCGGGGCGCAAGCTTTACGACCGGCGCACCGGTTTGATCGCGGCCGTGGTGCTTGCGACCGCGCCGCTCCATTATTTTCTCGGGCGCGCCGTCACGCTCGACATGGCGGTATCGGCGCTGCTTGCGGTGGCGCTGTTTGCGTTCCTGCTCGGCACGCGCGAACCGCCCGGCCGCGCGCGCCGGAATTATTTCTGGACTTTCTACGCTTGCGCCGCGCTCGCCACCCTGACCAAGGGGCTCATCGGCATGGTGATCCCGGCGCTAGTGATCGGGGCGTGGATCCTGATCCTGAACGAGTGGCGGCTGCTCAAGTCGATTTATCTTCCGTCCGGGCTGGCATTGTTTCTGCTCATCGCCGCGCCGTGGCATATCGCGGCGGCGCTTGCCAATCCGGAATTCGCGCAGTTCTATTTCATCCATGAGCATTTCCAGCGCTACCTGACCAAGATACACGGCCGCTTCCAACCCGCCTGGTTTTTCATACCGATACTGCTCGCGGGTTTCTATCCGTGGACTGCCTATCTGACGCAGGCCGTGGTGAAGAGCTGGCCGGTTTCGTGGCGCGCGCGTCACGAAAACCGCGAAGGTCTGTTTCTGCTGCTGTGGGCGGGGCTGGTGTTTGCTTTCTTCTCGTTTTCGGATTCCAAGCTGGTTCCCTACATTCTTCCGATCCTGCCGCCGCTGGCGCTGCTGACGGCGCGTTATCTGGTGCAGCACTGGGAGGCACCGTCATCCGCGAGTCTGCGCGCCGGAACCTGGGCCTTGCTCGCGCTCGGATTCATGCTCGCTCTGGTGCTGGTGTTTGTCCCGGAGACCACCCCCGACCGTCCGCGCGTGGCCGAGTACGCCAGTGTGTTCGGCGGCTATGCCTGGGTGATTCTGGGAAGTCTGCTGGCCACGGCCCTGGTGCCGTTTGGCGTCGGTTTCCTGCGGCGCCCGCTCTGGACCGTCGTGGCACTGGCGCTGACTGCGGCGGTGTTTCTGGCGGTGGCCGACCGCGGATTCGTGTTTCTGGATCACAAGCGTTCGGTCAAGGAGCTGGCACTGATCCTGAAGCCGCGGCTGCAGCCGGGCGACGAGGTCATGACCTACCAGGAGTATTACCAGGACCTGCCGGTGTATCTCGAGCGGCGCATTACCGTCGTCGACTGGAAAGGGGAACTGCGGTTTGGCATCGAGGCCGAGGACGTGAGCGGCTGGATGATCGACGAGGCCTCCTTCCGGCGTCGCTGGAATGGGCCGCACCGGGCCTACCTGCTGACCGGGCAGGGCAACTATGACAAACTGCGGGCTGAAGGGCGCGGTCAGTTTTACCTGCTCGCGCAGACCGGATCGACTGTGCTGGTGACCAACAGGATGGGGCTACCATGAACTATCTCCCGCTGATTCTGCTGGGTGTGCTGCTCAACGCCGGCGCGCAACTGTTGCTCAAGGCAGGCATGCGCCGCGTCGGCTATTTCGAGTTCGCCTGGGCGAATTTCGTTCCCATCGGCCTGCAGGTGGCGGCCAACCCGTTCGTGCTCGCCGGCCTGTTCGCCTACGTGCTGAGCGTGGCGGTATGGTTGCTGGTGCTGTCGCGCGTGGAGGTGGGTTTCGCCTACCCGATGCTGTCCGTGGGTTACATTGTCAACGCCGTGGCCGGTTACTATCTGTTCCAGGAAAATCTTTCGCTGACGCGCATCACCGGCATACTCATCATTATCGCCGGGGTGTATCTGGTCACCCGCAGCTAGGATGCCGCCATGACGGATGAATTTCTGCCATTTTCGCGGCCTTCGATCAGCCGCGAGGCCATCAATGAAGTGGTGGCCTGCCTGCAATCCGGCTGGATCACCACCGGCCCGCGGGTCAAGAAATTCGAGGAAGAACTCAAGCGCTACTTCAATGCACCTCACGCGCTCGCCCTGTCTTCCGCCACCGCAGGATTACACCTGGCGCTGCTCGCGCTGGAACTCAAGCCTGGCGACGAAGTAATCACCACGCCGATGACCTTTGCCGCCACGCTCAACACCATCGTGCTCGCGGGGGGCAAGCCGGTGCTGGTAGACGTGGAGCTCGATACCTACAACATGGATGTATCGAAGCTCGCCCGGGCGATCACGAAACGCACGCGCGCAATCATGCCGGTGCATTTCGGCGGGCTGCCGGTGGACCTCGATCCGCTGTACGAACTGGCGGACAAGCACGGCTTGCGCGTGATCGAGGACGCGGCGCACGCCATCGGTACGGAATATAAAGGAAAGCGCATTGGCGCCTTCGGCGACACCCAAGTATTCAGCTTTCACCCCAATAAGAACATGACCACGGGCGAGGGCGGTTGCGTGGTGACGCGCAACGACAAGCTGGCCGAAAAAATCGCGCTGCTGCGCTTTCACGGTATGGACCGCGAGGCTTGGAACCGATTCGGCAAGAGCGGTTCACAGCACTACGAGATCATTACGCCGGGACTCAAGTACAACATGATGGACATCCAGGCCGCGCTTGGGCTGCACCAGTTGCCGGCGCTCGACGGTTTCATTAAACGCCGCACGGAACTCGCGCTGCGGTATCAGAAAATTTTCGCCGACTGGCCGCAATGGACCCGGCCCGGCACGCCGGAATTCGCGCATCGCCATGCCTGGCACCTATACGCGCCGTTGATCAATCCCGCGGCCGCGGGCATGGACCGCGACGCCTTCATGCAGGGCATGAAGGAGCGTAACATCGGCACCGGGCTGCATTACCGCGCGGTGCATCTGTATCCTTATTATCGCGAACATTACGGTTTCAAACCCGGCGATTTTCCGAATGCCGAAAGCATCGGCGACCGTATCGTGAGCCTGCCGTTGTTCCCCGGCCTGAGCGACGCCGACCAGGACCGGGCGATCGCCGCCATGGCCGATTTGTTCGGAAGGAAGTGACGTGACCAAGCCTTATGTGAGCGTCGTGATTCCGGTATACAACGAGCAGGAAAACCTGCCAGCGCTGTTCTTGCGCCTGGCCGCGGTGCTCGACAAGGTCGGCAAGCCGTACGAAATCCTCTTCACCAACGACGGCAGCCGCGACAACTCGCTGGTGCTGCTCAAGGATTTTCACACACAACGGCCGAAGCAGGTGCGCGTCATCGACTTCAACGGCAATTTCGGCCAGCACATGGCGATCATGGCGGCGTTCGAGCGCGCGCGCGGCGAGGTGATCGTGACGCTCGACGCCGACCTGCAGAATCCGCCGGAGGAAATACCCAAGCTGCTGGCGGAGATCGAGAACGGACATGACGTCGTCGGCGGCTACCGCAAGGAGCGGCAGGATTCCTGGTTCCGCCGCAAGGCGTCGCGTCTGCTCAACGCGGTGCGCGAGCGCACCACGCGCATCCGCATGCGCGATCAGGGTTGCATGCTGCGTGCCTACCGCCGCAATATTGTCGAACACATCACCGCCAGCGGCGAAACTTCGACCTTTATTCCGGCCTTGGCCATGAGTTACGCCGCCAATCCCATGGAGGTTGAAGTCGAGCACGCCGCGCGTGCGGCCGGGACCTCGAAGTACCGGCTCTACGACCTGATTCGTCTCAACTTCGATCTCATGACGGGTTTTTCCGTCGTGCCGCTGCAGGTATTCACATTCTTCGGGATTCTCATCGCCGCCGGCAGCCTGTTGTTCGTGATATTCCTGTTTATCCGCCGGCTGATCATCGGTCCGGAAGCCGAAGGCCTGTTTACCTTGTTCGCGATCCTGTACTTCCTGGTCGGCGTCGGCATCATGGGGCTCGGCGTCATCGGGGAGTACATCGGTCGCATCTACCAGGAAGTCCGCCGCCGCCCGCGCTTCATGATTCGCGATATCTACGAGCAACTTGAAACCCAGAAGGCGGGCAAAGGTGACTGAGCCCGGTATCGTCGTATTCGGCTACCACGACGTTGGTGTCGAATGCCTCGATGCGCTGATTTCCCGCGGCAGCCGCGTGCTCGCCGTGTTCACGCATCTCGACAATCCCGAGGAGAAAATCTGGTTCAGGTCGGTGGCGCAGCTCGCGCGCCGGCACGGCATCCCGGTGCACACGCCCGATTCCGTGAACTCGCCGGAATGGATTGCGCAGCTGCGCGAGATGAAGCCGGATATCATTTTTTCGTTCTATTACCGCAACATGATTTGCCAGGAGATCCTGGACATTCCGCGCCTCGGCGCGTTCAACCTGCACGGTTCGCTGTTGCCGAAGTATCGCGGGCGGGTACCGATAAACTGGGCAGTGCTGAACGGCGAAATCGGGACCGGCGCGACGCTGCACCATATGGTCAAGCGCCCCGATGCCGGCGATATCGTGGACCAGGAGGTGGTGCCCATCGGCCCGCGCGACACGGCGCAGGATGTTTTTATTAAAGTGACAGCGGCCGCGCGTCGGGTCTTGGAACGCAGTCTGGATGCGATCAAACAGGGTCACGCGCCGCGCCGGCCGCAGGACGAATCGCAGGCGACCTACTTCGGCGGGCGCAAACCGGATGACGGACACATCGACTGGCACGCCGAAAACCGGCAAATCTTCAACCTCATTCGCGCGCTGACCCATCCCTATCCCGGGGCTTTCACGGATGTGGATGGCCGCCGGTTCTTTATTTGGTGGGCTGAACCGCGTCCGGATGGCGTCGGCCGGCCGGGCCAAGTGGTTTCGATCGCACCGTTGCGAGTGGCGGCGGGGAACGGTTCCCTGGAAATAACGAAATGGCAGTGGCGCGGCGGCCCGGAACAGGAGGGCGGCATGCATGGCCTGCGGCTCGATCAAGTTCTGGGCGAAGCGACATCGCAGACGGCATCGGTTTAACATACGCATCTTTCGAACGGAGTCAGCATGAGCCTTAAAGTCTTGATCCTCGGTGTCAACGGTTTCATCGGCAACAGCCTGACCGAGCGCATTCTGCGCGACACCGACTGGGAGGTCTACGGCATGGACATGGGCCGGGACAAGCTTGACCAGTGCCTCGGCCACGACCGTTTCCACTACGTCGAGGGCGATATCACCATCAACAAGGAGTGGATCGAGTACCACGTCAAGAAATGCGACGTGGTGCTGCCGCTCGTTGCCATCGCCACGCCCGCGACCTACGTGCTCGATCCGCTGCGCGTGTTCGAGCTCGACTTCGAGGCCAACCTGGCGGTGGTGCGTCAGTGCGTGCGCTATAAAAAGCGCGTGCTGTTTCCCTCAACCTCCGAGGTGTATGGCATGAGCGCGGACTCCGAGTTCGACGAGGAGGCTTCGAACCTCGTGCTCGGGCCGATCAACAAACCGCGCTGGATTTATTCGTGCAGCAAGCAGCTGCTCGACCGCGTGATCGCCGCCTACGGTCAGCAGCAAGGCTTCAAATACACCCTGTTCCGGCCATTCAACTGGATCGGCCCCAAGCTCGACAACATCCTCGAGCCCAAGGAAGGCAGCTCGCGCGTGCTCACGCAGTTCATCGGCAACATCCTGCGCGGCAAAGACATCCAGCTCGTCGACGGTGGCGCGCAGCGGCGCAGCTTTACTTACATCGACGACGGCGTGGACGCGCTCATGCGTATCATCGAAAACAAGGACGGCTGCGCCGACGGGCGCATCTTCAACATCGGCAACCCGAAGAACGACATGTCGGTGCGTGAGCTGGCCGAGACCGTGCTCGCGCTCGTGAAGACCTATCCTAAGTATGCCCCGCTGGCGGAGAAGACCCGCCTCGTCTCGGTGAACTCGGGCGATTATTACGGCAAGGGTTATCAGGACATTCTGACGCGCGTGCCGTCGATCCGTAATGCCGAGAAATACCTGGGCTGGAAGCCCGTGACCGACTTCAAGACGGCGCTGCGCAAGACGCTCGATTACCATCTCGGCCGGCCCTCGCAGGAACTGGAAGCCTGAACGGCGGCCATGCCGGAGACGTGCCTCGCGATCAAGGTCGATGTCGATACTGATCGCGGCACGCGTGTCGGCGTGCCGCGGCTTCTGGATCTTTTCGACGAATTCGGCATCAAGGCGACATTTCTCTTTTCTCTCGGTCCCGACAACACCGGCCGTGCCATCCGGCGCATCTTCCGGCCAGGCTTTTTCCAGAAAGTGGCGCGCACCAGTATCGTCAGCATCTACGGGCTTCGCACCCTGCTGAACGGCGTGCTGTGGCCCGGCCCGCACATCGGCCGGCGCAACGAAACGATCCTGCGCGCCGCGCGCGACCGCGGCCACGAAGCCGGGATCCATTGTTACGATCACATCCGCTGGCAGGACGGTCTGGCGCACATGTCTCGCGCCGAGGTTTATGCCGAGTTCGACAAGGCACGCCGCGAGTTCGAGCGCATCTACGGAGAGCCCGCGCAAACCGCCGGCGCCGCCGGCTGGCAGGCGAACGCCCTGAGCCTGGCGGCCTATGACGATGCCGGCCTGCTGTACGCCAGCGATACGCGCGGCACGCACGCCTTTTTTCCACGCGCGAACGGTAGCGTGTTCAAGACTTTGCAGATTCCGACGACCTTGCCGACGCTCGATGAATTGCTCGGACGCCCGGAACATCCCGAGGAGCGCCTGGTCGAACAGTACCTGTCATGGCTGCGTCCGGGCCAACTCAACGCACTGACCACACACGCTGAGATTGAAGGCATGATCAAGATCGATCTGTTCAGCGCATTGCTGGCGCAGGCGCAAAAACAGAATGTTCGTTTCGTCCGCCTGGACGACTTGGCGCGCGAGCATCTGCGCGAACGTGATCGCATTCCGGTCAGTGAGTTGATTCAAGGCGAAGTGGACGGCCGTTCCGGGACGCTCGCGGTGCAAAAGGCCGCCTGAGCCCGCGTAGCGCTGGCGACCGGTCTCATTCATAATTCCGCCCCATGCTCGCTCCTGACATCGATCCGGTTGCCATCCATCTCGGCCCGCTCAAGGTCCACTGGTACGGACTCATGTATCTCGTCGGATTCCTCGGCGCGTGGTGGCTCGGCATTTATCGCGCGAAGCGTCCCGGTTCCGGCTGGCACCCGCAGGAAATTGCCGATTTTCTTTTTTATGGGGCGCTCGGCGTCATCCTCGGCGGCCGCATCGGTTATGTGCTTTTCTATAACTTCGGTTATTACCTCGCGCATCCGATCGAGATTTTTTTCATCTGGACCGGCGGCATGTCGTTCCACGGCGGTCTGCTCGGTGTCATCATCGCCATGTGGCTGTATGCGCGTCGAACCCATCGCCCGTTTTTTGTCGTGGCCGATTTTGTCGCGCTGCTGACTCCGTTGGGCCTGGGCGCCGGCCGTCTCGGCAATTTCGTCAATCATGAACTCTGGGGCCGCGTCACCGACGTGCCCTGGGGGATGATATTTCCCAACGCCGGACCGTTGCCGCGTCACCCTTCGCAACTTTACGAATTCACCCTCGAAGGGGTGGTGCTGTTCCTTGTTCTCTGGGTTTATGCGCGCAAGCCGCGACCGGAGGCTGCTATCTCAGGGCTGTTTCTGTTCTGCTACGGGGTGTTCCGATTTACAGTGGAGCTTGTACGCGAGCCGGATGCTCAGCTTGGCTATCTCGCCTTCGGCTGGGTGACCATGGGACAAATATTGAGCCTGCCGATGATTCTGCTCGGCATCGGGTTGCTATGGTGGGCGTACAAGCAACCCGCCCGGGGTTGAGCATGTCTTAATGCTTCTGAAGCGGGTCCGGTTCAGCTTTATAGATAAATCCGATTGCGAAACCGCCCCGTTATCAATCAGCTAGCGCAGGGCCGGATGGCGGACGGATATTATTGACCTGGTTGAACGCGGGGATTATTGTACGTCCGGTATTTTACTTGGCTCGCCCGTTGTTTGAGGGGGGGAGGGGTGGACTACAACATTGAAAAAACATAAATGGAGGAGATTCATGCGTGGTAAACGTAAAACAATGACACGCCACATCAGGGCTTTTATTGCCGTCAGCGCGATGTTCGCAGCGACTTCTCTGTCCACGGCGGTATATGCCTTCGACTGGTATGGCGGCGCAAGCGTGGGTAAGAACAGTTACGAGGTGACCCCCGGCGATTTCTTCGATACCCAGCCGTTTTCCGGCGTCACCGATGGCAATGACGGCGCGTGGAAGGCCTTTGTCGGAATGCAGCTGTTTGAAAAATACGTTTCTGCAGAGTTTGGTTATTCATATCTGGGCAAGTCCAGCGTCGAAGGCACGACATCGGGTGCAGCCGTTACCGGTAACAGCAAGACCACGGCTTTCACCGCGGCGCTGGTAGGGCTTATCCCCATTGGCACGAAGTTCGGTGCCCTCATCAAGCTGGGGCTGGACAGACCGAGATCCGAAATCACGACAACGGAAGCAGGAGTTAGCTCCACACAGACCACCACGAACATACAGATTTTTGGCGGTCTCGGCGCGCAATTCGATTTCTCTAAGACGTTAAGCGCTCGTCTTGAATATGAGCGCTATGATCTGGGGAGTGTTGGCCCCAAGTATGCCAATGTACTCAGCGTCGGATTCACTTACCTGTTTGATGCCAAAAAATAGTTTGGCGTTGTCGATCACATCGCAAAGCCGGGTTCGCCCGGCTTCTTTTTTTAGCGGCCCCGGAGTTATCTGATCCACATCGTTTTGATATTCACGAACTCGTGTATGCCGTGGACAGAAAGCTCGCGTCCGTAGCCCGAGGCCTTGATGCCGCCGAAGGGCAGGCGCGGGTCGCTTTTCACCAATCCGTTGACGAAACTCGCGCCTGACTGTAGGTGCCGCGCCAGCCGTTCGCCTTTTTTGATATCCCGCGTCCACAGACTCCCACCCAGCCCGTAGCGGTTGTCATTGGCGATACGCATCGCGGCGTCCGCGTCCCTGGCCCGGATTATGATCGCCACCGGTCCGAACAGCTCTTCCTCATAGGCGCGCATGCCGGGGCCGACGTGGTCGATGATCGTCGGCTCGTAGAAAAATCCCGAACCGGCCGCCGGCCCGCCGTGCAACGCGAACGTCGCCCCCGTCATCACGGAATCGGCTACCTGCTGGTGCAGCTGGTCGCGCAGGTCGGCGCGCGCCATGGGCCCGAGCCCGGTATCTTCGCGCGCCGGATCGCCCAGGCGCAGGGCATGGGCCTTGTGCTTGAAAAGTTCGATAAAGGATTCGGCGATCGAATCAACCAGGATGAAACGCTTCGCGGCGATGCAGCTCTGTCCACAGTTGAGAAATCGCGAGGCCACGCCAACGGACGCCGCCTGCTCGAGATCGGCATCCGGCAGGACGATGAAAGCATCCGAGCCGCCGAGTTCGAGCACGGATTTCTTGAGGTTTGCCCCGGCGGCCGCCGCCACCTTTCTCCCGGCCGCGTCGCTGCCCGTGAGCGTCACCGCGTGAATGCGCGGATCGGCGATGACTTGTTCCGTCTGCGCGGCAGAAATCATAAGCGTGCGGAATACGCCCTTGGGGAAGCCGGCTTTGTGGAAAATCTCATCGATGGCGAGAGCGCATTGCGGAACGTTCGAGGCGTGTTTCAGCACCGCCGTGTTGCCCGCCATGAGGCTTGGCGCGGCAAAGCGGAACACCTGCCAGAACGGGAAGTTCCACGGCATGATCGCGAGCACGGTCCCGAGCGGCAGGTAAGCGACGTAACTGCTGCTTGCGTCGGATTCGATTTTTTCGTCCACGAGGAAGGTCGCGGCGTGTTCGGCATAGAACTCGCAACCCAAGGCGCATTTCTCAACTTCGGCGCGCGCCTCCCTGGCGATCTTGCCCATCTCAAGCGTGATTATTCCTCCATAATGTGCTGCGTTATTTCGCAGTTCGGCGGCCGCGCTGCGGAACAGTCGCGCGCGCTCGGCAAACGAGGCCGCCTGCCAGCCAGCGGTGGCCGCCGCTGCATCGGAAAGCGCCGCCTCTATTTGCCGTTCATTCCATACATCGAAGGTTTTCAACCGCTCGCCGGTGGTAGGATTGATAGTTTCCATGGTCATAGGTATATCCTTGGCCGTTCAGTGGCATTAATGACAGCTCACCACACATGTTCAAGTAGATTCATGCCGCCGAAATAATTCCAGACTGGCTATATATAATAAGACAGCATGCAGCGATTCCTCTCGATTTTTTTTCTTCTGGCCGTGCTGGCCGCGCTGGCGAGCGCGGGTCGGGGAACGTTCGCACAGGATTTGATCCAGGACGAAGAAGCCAACCGCCGTGATTATCTGGCCGCGATCGAGGCATTGAAGGCCGGTCAGACCGCGCGTTTCAAGACACTGTACGCGCGCCTGGACGGTTACATCCTGCGCGGCTATCTCGAATATGAATCCATCAAGAATCGTGTTGCCTCCACACCCACGGCCGATCTCCGGCGGTTTCTCGCGGAAAACAGCCAGGCGCCGATCAGCGATACCATCCGCAAGAAATGGCTACGCGTGCTGGCGGACCGCGGCGACTGGAAGACTTTCCTCAAGGAATACCAGGACATCGAGGACGATCCCGAATTGCAATGCCTGCGACTTTCGCACCTGCTGAAGACGAGCGAGGAGCAGGCCGCCCTCATGGCCGAGGTGGAAAAACTCTGGCTCACCGGCAAGGAACTGCCCCGGACCTGCGAGCCGGTATTCGCCGCCTGGAATAAAGCCGGTCATATGACCAGCGACAAGGTTTGGGCGCGTATCCGTCTGGCGATGGAATCGCGTAACCTGCGTCTCGCCGGCGAGCTCGCGCAATATCTCGATCCCTCCGAGCGAGTGTGGGTCAGGCGCTGGCAGGCGATGCACCGCGATCCGGTGCGCGAGCTGCACAACATCACCTATCCGGTCGAAACGCCGGTGGCGCGCATGATCGTCAAACATGGCGTGGTGCGCCTTGCTTACCGCGATCCCGAGGAGGCGATGGTGCAGTGGGACTTGCTCAAGCACAAATACCAGTTCTTCGGCGAGGATGACAATTATGTCCTGCGCTACATCGGCATACTCGCGGCGCAGGACCAGCTGCCGCAGGCGCTGATGTGGCTGTCGGCGGTGTCCGCCGATCCGGGAGACATGTCGCTGCACCTGTGGCGAGTGAAAACGGCGTTGCGCGCCGGGCAATGGGAAATGGCCAAGCGCTTTATCGCGGGATTGAGCGAGGAGCAGCGGCAAGACAGCCAATGGCGCTACTGGACCGCGCGCATTCTCGAGTCCACGGGCAACAAGGATGAGGCGCGCCGCCTCTACGAGACACTCGCGCGTGACCGCAGCTACTACGGCTTTCTCGCCGCCGACCGCGCCGGGATGGACTACTCCATGCAGCACGTGAGCACCGACGCGACTCCGGAAGAGGTGAGCGCGATGCTGGCGCGTCCCGGCATCCAGATGGCGCAGGAGCTGTATCTGATGGGACAGGTGACCGATTCGCGCCGTCAGTGGAACTGGACCACGCGCCGTCTGAACAACCGTGATCTGGCCGTGGCCGCAGTGATCGCGCGCCAGTGGGGCTGGCATGACCGTGCCATCCTCACGGTGGCGCGCAGCGATCAACAGGACGATCTCGAGCTGCGCTTCCCGCTGCTGTACCGCGACACGATCGAGGCCAACGCCACCGAGTATGGCATCGACCCCAGCTGGGTTTACGGCGTGGTGCGACAGGAATCGGCCTTCGTTGCGGATGCGCGCTCGCAGGCGGGCGCGCTCGGTCTGATGCAGCTGATGCCGTCCACCGGCCGGCTCACGGGTCGCAAGCTCAACATGCCGATCCGCAACAATCGCGCGTTGCTCAACATCGAGAACAACCTGCGCCTCGGCGTGAGTTACCTGAAGGAGGTGCTCGGCCGCAACAACGGCAACCAGGTGCTGGCCACGGCCTCGTATAACGCCGGTCCGAATCGCGTGAACTCATGGCTGCCGGACAAGACACTGGACGCCGACATCTGGGTGGAAACCATCCCGTTCGGCGAAACGCGCGACTACGTGAAAAACGTCATGTCCTATACCACCGTGTATGACCATCGCCTTGGAAGCCGCCCAGCGCGGCTGCAGGAGCGCATGCAGAGCGTATATCCCGTGGAAAAGTGAGCACCGGCGGCCCGGTCAGCCCGCCCGTTCCGGTCGCGAGAACCGGCTGGCCATCCTGTTGGTGCGGCCGCCTTGGCCGAATTGGTTGATCTACACTTCCAGAGTGGCCCACTGACATGCCACACCGCTATGCGGAACATTAATTCTGAAGGCAGTTAGCGCCTCATTAAAACGGATTTAAATATGAAGGGTGAAGCTCCTTTGAGTCTGGAAAAGCAAATCTTTCTTCTTGAAAGCGAGTTGCGCGACCGCGAAATCGAGATTTCGCTGCTCAAGGAAACCGCCGACGCGATCAACAGCGAGTTGGACCTGAAGAAGGTTTTTCAGCTGGCAGTGGAGCGCGCCCGGAATCTCATCATGGCCGAAACCGTCTTGCTGCCGATATTGGACGATGGCGGTACTCAGTACACCTATCAGGCCGGGTGCGGGAAGAACGCTGACGAGATCGTGGGCCAGTCGTTGTCCACGGACATCGGTGTCTGTGGATGGGTATTGCGGAACAAACGCGCCTGGTGGCACGGTGTGCTGGATGAGCTCGATGAGGCCGAGCGCAACAAATGGGAGAAGGAAGCGGGCAGCATTATACTCGTGCCCCTCGTCGGCAAACGTCGTTTTCTCGGCGGCCTGAGCGGGATCAACAAGATAGGCGGCGGGGACTTCACCAAACGCGATCTCCATCTGCTCTCGCTTTTCGCCAACCAGGTCTGTTTTGCCATCGAAAATGCCGCGCTGTTCGACCAGCTGAACAAGGCCAAGCAGGAAACCGAAGCCTACCAGCGCGACATGCAGGAGCTGAACACCGAGCTGGAACGGCGCGTGGCGCAGCGAACCTCGGCTCTGGTCGACGCGGTGAAGGAACTCGAACACCTGGCGCTGCACGACATACTGACGGACCTGCCGAACCGTTCACTGGTCGAGGACCGGTTGCAGCAGGGAATCCTGATCGCCCGGCGCGAGAAAAAACCGCTGGCGTTAATGATGATCGACCTCAATCAGTTCAAGGAGGTCAACGATCGGCATGGGCACGACGTGGGCGATAGCCTGTTGAAGCAGGTGGCCCTGCGTCTGCGGCGCGACCTGCGGCAATCGGACACGGCCGGCCGGCTCGGTGGCGACGAGTTCGCCCTCGTGCTTCCCTCCACCAACGAGGCCGGGGCGGTGAAGGTCGCCGAGAAATTGACCAAGGTCCTGGAACCGGCTTTCAAGGTTGGAGACCACACGCTCAAGAGCGCCTGCAGCATCGGTATCGCCGTGTATCCGCAGCATGGCGAGGATGTCGCCGCCCTGTGCAAGAGCGCCGATGTGGCCATGTACACGTCCAAGCGCCGCAACATCGGGTATTCCGTCTATCGCCCGGAGGAATAAAATGACGTTGCGCCGCCCGGTGCGCGTCAATAATCCTTTGCCCTGATCGTTTCTCGAATTCCCTCCAGCGGTTTTTATCACGCCAATCACCTCGCGGCATCGACGGAACTTGACCCCGTGCGTCAGGGCTTGTAGAACTTGGCTGATATTTCCGGACTCAAACGCCATATCCATGTCCACGCACAAAATCTGCCTGCTTGGGGGAACCGGCTTCGTCGGCAAGCACCTCGCCGCGCGCTTCTCCGAATCCGGTCACGACATCGTCATCCTCACGCGCCACCGCGAACGCCAGCGCGACCTGCTGGTGTTGCCGACGGTGCGGCTGGTGCAGGGCGATGTCTACGACCCCGAGTTTCTGCGCAAGCAGTTCGAGGACCGCGACACCGTCATCAACCTGGTCGGCATTCTCAATGAAAAAGGCCGGGACGGACGCGGCTTCGCGCGGGCGCATGCTGAGCTGCCTTCGCTAATTGTCGATACCTGCCGGCAGACGGGCGTGACACGCCTGTTGCACATGAGCGCACTGCATGCCTCACCCGCCGCTCCGATCCATTACCTGCGCACCAAGGCCATGGGCGAGGAGGCGGTACACCGCGCCGAGGGCGCGGATTTTCACGTCACGAGTTTCCGCCCTTCGGTCATCTTCGGTCCGGGCGATGGCTTTCTGAATCGCTTTGCCGGCCTGCTGCGTCTCACGCCCGGCGTGTTCCCGCTCGCCTGTCCCCAGGCGCGCTTTCAGCCGGTATATGTCGAAGACGTTGTACGTTCGTTTGTAGAGTCACTCGACAACCACAAGACCTTCGGGCAGCACTACGACCTCTGCGGCCCGAAAGTGTACACGCTGCGCGAGATCGTGAAATACATCGCCAGGCTCATCGGCAAGCGCGTGTGCATCATCGGACTGAACGATACCTTGTCGTATTTGCAAGCTGCGGCGCTGGAATTCGCGCCGGGCAAGCCGTTCTCGCTCGACAATTATCGTTCGCTCAAAGTGGACAGCGTGTGCGAAAAAGGGTTCCCCACGGTGTTCGGCATCACGCCAGCGAGTTTGGAACAGATCGCGCCGGTCTATCTTGCGCCGCGTTAACCACGCGTCATTCCCGCTTAAGCGGGTTCGCTGCTAACATGCGTGTTTGAAGTACCACGGCGCGTTCATCAGGTGGGAGCTGCGCGAGTCGTTCCACTTCGCGGTAAAAGGTCGCCAAATCACCACCATGCTGCGCCAGCAGCGTCTGAAACACCACGACATACTGGTTGTATAAAACTATTGCGGCGAGGTGCGCGTTGTTGAGGTCCTGCTTGAACCAGTTGTCGAAAGCCGCGTAGCCGTTCCAGCCTGATTTCAGTATTGCGTAATCATTTCGCAGTTCTTCAAACACTCGTACTTTCGCAGCGCGTTTTTCCGCATCGCTTGAGTCCGAGGCGTATATTTCCTTGAGTCTGGCGCGGTGTTTCAGCACCAGCGCGCTGAATTCCTCGCGCCGCTGGACTTTCAGCCGGTAGGCCTCGGCTTCTTTTGCATTGCCACCTTGCTGAAACCAGCGTTTGATGCCTTCGAGTTCGATCACCGTGGCAAAGGATTCGTTGAAAGCACTGTCTCCGCTGACGTAGATTTTTTGATGTGCCAACTCATGGAACAGCAGCCCGGCGAGTTCGGCCTCGTCTTTGTGAATGAAGGTATTCAGCAGCGGATCGTCGAACCAGCCCAGTGTCGAATAGGCCGGAACGCCGCCGACGTAAACGTCATAACCTTTTTGTTTCAGACTCGCGGCGAATTGCTCGGCCTGGTCGTGCGCGAAGTAGCCGCGGTAGGGGACGCAGCCGGCGACAAGGAAGCACCAGCGTTTCGGTTCGAGAGACAGTTCGGGCGCGGCGTATACATTCCACACCGCGAACGGTCGTTCCAGGTCGGCGTAGGTCCGGTAACTGCGATTGTTCGGCAGCAGCAGCTCGCGGCTGGCGAAGTCCCGCAGGCGCTGTACCAGCTCGAGCTGGCGTCTGGTCTGTGCCGGTGTGGCGTGGTCGTTCAGCACATCCTCCACCGGCCGGCGTTTGGCAAGTATCTCCAGCTGTCCGGAGATGGCCTGGGCGTAATACGCCGGGCCGGCACAGCCGCTGAGGACAGCGATCAGCAGAATCAGGGCGAGGGTGCGGAAAACGAGTGTCATGCAATCGCTACTTGGCGTAAATGGCATCCACACATTAGCATGGCAAGATAAAGGGAGCCCTACTCGCTATGCTCGTTCGTCTTGTCATGATAATGGAAGCCCTACTCGCTAACGCTCGTTCGTCTGGTCATATGATGACGCCCGATTCGCTGTCGCTCGTTCGTCTAATCATATGAAAATCTATCTCGTCGGCGGTGCGGTGCGCGACAAGCTCCTGGGTCTGCCGGTCCAGGACCGGGATCATGTTGTCGTCGGCGGCACCCCGGATGAAATGGTGGCGCAGGGCTTCAAGCCCGTGGGTGCGGATTTCCCCGTGTTTCTGCATCCGGTCACGAAAGAGGAGTATGCCTTGGCGCGCACCGAGCGTAAATCGGGCCATGGCTACAAGGGCTTCAAGGTGTATGCCGCTACGGACGTGACGCTGGAAGACGATCTCAAGCGGCGCGATCTGACCATCAACGCGATGGCGGAGGATGAACAGGGCAAGCTCGTTGATCCTTTCGGCGGCGCCGAGGACTTGCGCAACGGCGTGCTGCGACATGTCTCGCCGGCATTCGCGGAAGATCCGGTGCGCATCCTGCGCGTGGCGCGCTTCGTCGCGCGCTATGCCAAATGGGGTTTCCACGTGGCGCACTCAACCAACAAACTCATGCAACAGATGGTCGAATCCGGCGAGGTCGATCATCTGGTAGCGGAGCGCGTATGGACGGAACTCGATCGCGCGCTCGGGGAAGACAAACCCTCGCGTTTTTTTGAAGTCCTGCGTGGCTGCGGCGCGCTGGCGCGGCTGTTTCCCGAGATCGACGCGCTGTTTGGCGTTCCACAGCCGGAGAAGCATCACCCGGAGGTGGATGCCGGCGTGCACATCATGCTGGTGTTGGATGCGGCGGCGAAGCTCTCACCCGACACGCGCGTACGCTTCGCCGCGCTCATGCACGATCTCGGCAAGGGCAACACGCCGAAAGAGGAATGGCCGCAGCATATCGGCCACGAGGAACGCGGCGTAGAGTTGGTAAAAAATTTCTGCCAGCGTTTTCGCGTGCCCAACGAGCACCGTGATCTGGCGTTGATCGCCGCGCGTTTTCACGCGCACTGTCACAAGATCGCCGAACTGCGCCCGGCGACCGTGGTCGACACGCTCGAGGCCATGGACGCGTTCCGCCGGCCGGAGCGGGTGGACCTGTTCGTTACCGCCTGCGAGGCCGATTTCCGTGGCCGTCTTGGCAGCGAGGAAAAGCCCTATCCCCAGGCCGGGCTTTTTCGAAACGTCTTCGCCGCCGCGCGCGCGGTGGATACGGCGGCGATCGCCGCGGGTGGCGGCCAGGGCCCGGACATCGGCGCCCGTATCCGCGA
>NZ_JBAVEJ010000164.1:0-13802 GCF_049587675.1 Sulfuricaulis sp.
GCGACGAACTGATTGCGATCCGCGACCAGTACGGCGACAAGCGCCGCACCGAGATCGTGCAGAACCGCGTGAGCCTGTCGATGGAGGATTTGATTGCCGACGAGGACGTGGTCGTGACCATGTCGCACGCCGGTTATATTAAATCCCAACCGCTGACCGCCTACCGTGCGCAGCGCCGCGGTGGCCGCGGCAAGACCGCGACCAGCATGAAAGAAGAGGATTTCGTGGACAAGCTGCTGATCGCCAGTACCCACGCCACGATCCTGTGCTTTACCAGCCTCGGCAAGGTGTACTGGAAGAAAGTCTACGAAATTCCCCAGGCCGGGCGCGGCGCGCGTGGCAAGCCGATCGTGAACCTGCTGTCACTCGACGAGGGCGAGCACGTCAGCGCCATTCTGCCGGTGAAGGATTTCGCGCAGGGCGGTTACGTGTTCATGGCCACGTCCGACGGCACGGTGAAGAAGACCGAGCTCACGGAATTTACCCGTCCGCGTTCCAATGGCATCCGTGCAATCGAACTCAAATCGGGCAACCGCCTCGTCGGCGTCGGCCTCACCAGCGGCACGTGCGACATTCTGCTGTTCAGCGATGCCGGCAAAGTGGTGCGCTTCACGGAAGAAGACGTGCGTCCCATGGGTCGCACCGCGCGTGGCGTACGCGGCATCATGCTGCAGAAGGACCAGTCGGTTATCGCGCTCATTATCGCCTGCCCGGATGCGGTCAGCAGTGCCACCACGGTGCTGACGGCGACGAAGAACGGTTACGGCAAACGCACGCCGCTCGAGGATTATCCGAAACATCGCCGCGGTGGCCAGGGCGTGATCTCGATTCAGGTCAGCGAACGCAACGGTTCCGTGATCAGCGCCTGTGTGGTCGGCGACGAGGATCAGGCGATGCTGATCACCAGCGGCGGCACATTGATCCGCACGCGCGTAAAGGAAATTTCCATCGTCGGACGCAACACCCAGGGCGTCACTCTGATTGGGCTTGAAGAGGGTGAGCATCTCGCCGGTCTCGAGCGGGTGGCGGAATCCGAAGACGAGTAAACGTTTTTATCATCCAAAGCATGACAAGGTGAATTGATCCCATGACACGAATATTCAATTTCAGTGCGGGCCCGGCGGTGTTGCCGGAGGAAGTTTTGAAGCAGGCGCAGGCAGAATTGCTCGACTGGAACGGCAGCGGCATGTCGGTGATGGAGATGAGTCATCGCGGCAAGGAGTTCATCGCCATCGCCGAGAAGGCCGAGGCTGATCTGCGCGCGCTCATGAACATCCCGGCGAACTACAAGGTGCTGTTCCTGCAAGGCGGGGCCTCGGCGCAGTTCGCCATGGTGCCGATGAATCTGCTGCGCGGCAAGAAATCCGCCGATTACGTCAACACCGGTGAGTGGTCGAAGAAGGCCATCAAGGAGGCGAAGAAATTCGGCGGCGTGAACGTTGCCGCCACTGCCGAGCCGACCAATTTCACCACCGCACCGCCGCAGAAGGACTGGAAGCTCGACCCCGACGCGGCCTACGTGCACTACACGCCGAACGAAACCATCGGCGGCGTGGAATTCAGCTTCGTGCCGGAAACGGGCAGCGTGCCGCTGGTGGCGGACATGTCCTCGACGATACTGTCGCGTCCGGTCGACGTGACGAAATTCGCTTTGATTTACGCCGGGGCGCAGAAGAACATTGGCCCGGCCGGACTGACGATCGTGATCGTGCGCGAGGATATGATCGGCGGTGCGGCGGCCAACACGCCCTCGATGTTCGATTACAAGATTCACACCGATAACGGCTCGATGTACAACACACCGCCGACCTACGCGTGGTACATCGCCGGCCTGATATTCGAGATGCTGCTGAAAAAGGGTGGGCTCAAGGCCATGGCCGAGGTCAACCAGCGCAAGGCCGCGAAGCTCTACGCCTACATCGATTCGACCGGCGGCTTCTACAAGAACCCTGTTGAGAAGCAGAGCCGCTCGTGGATGAACGTGCCGTTCACGCTCAAGGACGCGGCGCTAGACGAACCCTTCCTCAAGGGCACGAAGGCGGCGGGCCTGGTGCAGCTCAAGGGGCACCGCTCGGTCGGCGGCATGCGCGCGAGCATCTACAACGCCATGCCCGAAGCCGGCGTGGACGCGCTGATCGCTTACATGCAGGACTTTATGAAAAAGAATGGATGAACCGCCAAGAGTGAGGCAGCACGAATGTTCGGTGAACATTCGTGCTGCCGAACGAATGTAACGGATTTCATAGCGCCTTGGGCCGTAACAAAACAATAAACTTGGCGTCCCTGCGGTAAAAATTAATTATCGAGAAGCCAGGATTGGAATAATGTTCAAGATTCAGACACTCAACAACATTTCTCCGCTCGGGTTGGCGCGCCTGCCGAAGGAGCAGTTTCAGGTTTCCAGCGACGCGAAAGAGCCGGATGCGATCCTGCTGCGTTCCTTCAAGATGCACGACATGGAAATCCCGAAGAGCCTCAAGGCCGTCGGTCGCGCGGGTACGGGCGTGAACAACATCCCGGTCGAGAAACTGACCAGGATGGGCATCCCGGTATTCAACGCGCCCGGCGCCAACGCCAACGCGGTGAAGGAACTGGTGCTCGCGGGCATGTTGCTCGCCTGTCGTCATATCGGTCCGGCGTGGGAATTTACGCGCGGGCTTTCCGGCACCGACCCCGAGATCAGCAAGGCGGTGGAAGCCGGCAAGAAGAATTTCGCGGGCTTCGAACTGCCCGGCCGCACGCTGGCGGTTATCGGCCTCGGCGCCATCGGGCGCAACGTCGCCAACATAGGTCTAACACTGGGCATGAAGGTGATCGGCTTCGATCCGGGGCTGACCGTCGAGGGCGCGTGGCAGTTGTCTTCCGACGTGAAGAAGGCGAACAGCGTGGACGAGGCGCTGCGTGCCGCCGACTTCGTGACCTTCCACGTGCCGTTCATGGAATCGACGAAGAATCTTGTCAACGCCGAACGCCTCAAGCTCATGAAGGACGGCGTCATCATTCTCAACTTCGCGCGCGAGGGGATCGTGGACGATGCCGCTGTCAGCGACGCGATCAAGCTCGGCAAGGTGTACGGTTACGTCTCCGACTTCCCGAGCATCCTGCTCAATAACCACGAGCGCGTGATCACCTTGCCACACCTGGGCGCCTCGACCGCCGAGGCCGAGGATAACTGCGCGATCATGGTGGCGGAGCAGGTGAAGGATTTCCTGACCAACGGCAACATACGCTACAGCGTGAACTTTCCCGACGTGGCGCCAGCGCGCGAGACAGCCTACCGCCTGGTCGTGGCCAATTCCAATGTGCCGAACATGCTCGGCCTGATCTCCGAAACCCTGGGCCAGGCCAAGCTCAACATCCATGACATGGTCAACCGCTCGCGCGGCGATTACGCGTACACCGTGGTGGACCTCGACAGCCCGATACCGGATGATGTGCGTCTGAAGGTGGCGGGTATCGGCGGCGTGCTGATGGCGCGCATCATTTGAGGCTATGGGCAAAAAAGGCAAAAATGGCGGACCCGCGGCGCAGATAAAAATCCTGCGCGAAAAAATCGACGCGCTGGACGTCAAACTCCAGTCGCTGATCAACGAGCGCGCGCGGCTGGCGCTGGAAGTTGCCGAAACCAAGCAGCAGGAAGGCATCAACAACTTCTACCGGCCGGAACGCGAGGCCGAGGTGCTACGCAACGTCATGGCGCGTCACCAGGGCCCGCTGTCCGCAGAGGCCATGGCGCGGCTGTTCCGCGAGATCATGTCCGCCTGCCTGGCGCTCGAATCGCGCCTGCGTGTCGCGTTTCTCGGACCCGAGGGGACGTTCACGCAGGAGGCGGCGCTCAAGCACTTCGGTCGCTTTGTCGAAACCGCGCCGCTCGCAGCGATCGACGAGGTGTTCCGCGAGGTGGAGTCCGGCAGCGCCCAGTTCGGTCTGGTGCCGGTGGAGAACTCCACCGAGGGCGTGATCAATCACACGCTCGACATGTTCATTACCTCGCCGCTCAAGATCTGCGGCGAGGTGGAGCTGCGCATTCACCATCATTTGCTCGGCAAGGGCAATGACATCAAGGCGGCCCGGCGCGTGGTGTCGCACCAGCAGTCGCTGGCCCAGTGCCGCGAGTGGCTGGACGCCAACCTGCCCGGCGTCGAACGCACGACGGTGGCGAGCAACGCCGAGGCGGCGCGCATGGCGGCGGTGGATGTCGGCACCATGGCGATTGCCGGCGATTCAGCGGCGCGTCTTTATGACCTCAAGATGTTCGCCTCCAATATCGAGGACAGTCCTGACAACACCACGCGCTTCCTTGTGATCGGCACGCTCGAGACCGCGCCGAGCGGCAATGACAAGACCAGCCTGCTGTTATCCAGCCGCAACCGGCCCGGCGCACTGCAACGGCTGCTCGCGCCGCTCGCCAAGAACCGCATCAATATGACGCGCATTGAATCGCGTCCGTCGCGTCAGAGCATGTGGGAGTATGTATTTTTCATCGACATCGACGGTCACGTGAAGGATCGCAAGCTGGCCAAGGCGCTGGACGAGCTGGAGAAGGAGGCGGCATTCCTGAAGCGGCTCGGTTCCTATCCCAAGGCGGTACTGTGACGTCGATGGCGGCGGACATCCTGCGCCTGGCGATTCCCGGTGTGCAGGGGCTCTCGCCCTACCAGCCGGGCAAGCCGATCGAGGAACTCGAGCGCGAGTACGGCGTCACCAATGCCATCAAGCTCGCGAGCAATGAGAATCCTCTCGGTCCGAGCCCGCGTGCGCTGGAAGCGGCGCGCCAGGCCTTGCGCGATATCCATCGTTATCCCGACGGCAACGGTTATGCGCTGAAACAGGCGCTGGCCCGCAAGCTCAGCGTCGCACCCGGTAACATCACGCTCGGCAACGGTTCCAACGACATCCTCGAGCTGCTGGCGCGCGCCTTCGTGCAGCCCGAGAATGAAGTCGTGTTCTCCGAGCATGCGTTCGCGGTTTATCCCATCGTGACGCGCGCGGTCGGCGCCCAACCCGTCATCACGAAAGCCAAAAACTGGGGCCATGACCTCGCGGCCATGCGCGCCGCGGTGAATGCGCGTACGCGCCTGGTATTCATCGCCAATCCCAACAATCCCACCGGCACCTGGCTCGCCGCCGGGGAGCTCGAGGCGTTCATCCAGTCCATGCCGGCGCATGTGCTGGTGGCGGTGGACGAGGCGTACTTCGAGTACGTCAACGAAGCGGCTTATCCGAACACCATCGCCTGGATCGGCAAGTACCCGAATCTGGTCACGACGCGGACCTTTTCCAAGGCCTACGGCCTGGCCGGGCTGCGCGTGGGTTATGCCGTCTCCAGTCCGGAGATGGCCGACGTGCTCAACCGCGTGCGCCAGCCATTCAACGTGAACAGCGTCGCGCTCGCCGCGGCCAGCGCGGCCCTGGGCGACGAAATGCACGTGGCGCGCGCCGCCCAGGTCAATCGCGAGGGCATGCAGTTGCTCTCCGGAGCATTCAACTCGTTGGGGCTCAAGTTCATTCCATCGGCTGGCAATTTCGTGTGCGTGGATTTCGGCCGTCCGGCTGCCCCGGTTTACGAAGGACTGCTACGCGCCGGCGTGATCGTGCGCCCGGTGGCCAATTACGGCATGCCGAATCATCTGCGCATTACCATCGGCCGGCCCGAGGAAAACCTGCGCTTCATCACGGCACTGAAGCAGGTTATGCATGATCAATAAAATCTGCATTGTCGGCATCGGACTGATCGGCGGTTCGCTGGCGCGTGCGCTGCGCGTGTTGGGCTATGCGCACGAAATCGTTGGCTACGGCCGCAGCGTCGGTAATCTGCAGCAGGCGGTCGAACTCGGCGTGATCGATCGCGCGGAAGTCTCGCTGACCGACGCCGTGCGCCATGTCGACATGGTGGTGCTGGCGGTACCGGTGGGCTGCATGGTGGAAATTTTCGGCGAGATCGGACCGGCACTGACGGATCAAACGGTCGTGACCGACGTGGGCAGTGTCAAAGGCAGCGTGATCGAGGCGGCGCGCCATGCACTTGGCAAGCGCTTCGCGAACTTCGTGCCGGGACATCCCCTGGCCGGGACCGAACAATCGGGTCTGACGGCATCGCAGGCGGATCTGTTCCAGGGGCGGCGCGTGATCCTGTCGCCGGAACCGGAGACCGACGCTACCGCGACGGCGAGCGTGCGTGCCATGTGGGAGGCGGTGGGCGCCGAGGTGGCGACACTCTCCGCCGTGGATCATGACCGCATCCTCGCGGTGAGCAGCCACCTGCCGCACATGCTGGCCTATTGCCTGGTGGACATGGTGGTGCGGCATGACGATCATCGCGCGATTCTTGAATGCGCCGCGGGCGGTTTCCGCGATATCACGCGTATCGCGGGGAGCGACCCGGTGATGTGGCGCGACATCTGCCTGGCGAACCGGGATGCGCTGCTGGTGGCGCTGCGACAATACCACGACGATCTCGGCGCGCTGACGGCGGCCATCGAGAAGGGCGACGGCAAGTGGTTGTGTGAAACCTTCACGCGTGCCAAGCATACGCGCGCCGCCTTGAACAAGAAGTACGATGTGCAGGCCTAGTGTAGATTCCGGGACGTCTCGTTGCCGCTTTTTCCGCGTGACTGACCCAGAAAATCCTGTCGATTCTGTTTCCGGATAATTAACCGTGAGCAAGAACGTTGACTATATAGTACAGCCCGGCGGCAAGCTGACCGGACGCGTCCGCGTGCCGGGTGACAAATCCATTTCCCACCGCTCGGTGATGCTCGGCGCGCTCGCCGAGGGCACGACGCGTGTGACCGGTCTGCTCGAAGGCGAAGACGTGCTTTCGACGCTGGGCGCGTTCCGCGCCTTGGGTGCGCGCGCCGAGGGGCCGGACCACGGCAAGCTGGTCATTCACGGCGTCGGTCTGCACGGATTGAAAGCCCCGAAACAGGCGCTCGATATGGGCAATTCCGGCACCGCCATGCGGCTCATGGCCGGCATCCTCGTGGGCCAGGCGTTCGATTCCGAATTGATTGGCGATGAATCGCTGAGCAAGCGTCCCATGAAGCGCGTGTCCGATCCGCTCGGCGCCATGGGCGCAGCGATCGCCACCGCCGAGGGCGGGCGCCCGCCATTGCGGATCGCGGGCGGCCGGAAATTACACGGGATCGATTACCAGATGCCGGTGGCCAGTGCCCAGGTGAAATCCTGCCTGCTGCTCGCCGGCCTGTATGCCGAGGGCGAGACGTCCGTCACCGAGCCCGCGCCCACGCGCGATCACACCGAACGCATGCTGCGCGGTTTCGGTTACGCCGTGAAGACGCAGGGTGCGCGCGTCAGCGTGCAAGGCGGCGGCCGGCTCAAGGCTTGCGACATCGATGTCCCCGCGGATGTTTCCTCGGCGACGTTCTTTCTCGTTGGCGCCAGTATTGCGCCGGATTCCGACATTGTGCTCGAGCATGTCGGCATTAATCCCACGCGCATCGGTGTGATCAATATCCTCAAGCTCATGGGCGCGAATCTGGAGCTGCTGAATCCGCGCGAAGCCGGTGGCGAACCAGTTACCGATATCCGAGTGCGTGCGACCAACTTGCGCGGCATTCGCATCCCCGAGGACCAGGTGCCGCTCGCCATCGACGAATTCCCGGCGCTGTTTATCGCCGCCGCCTGCGCGCAGGGCGAAACCGTGCTGACCGGCGCACACGAACTGCGCGTGAAGGAATCGGATCGTATCGCGGTGATGGCCCAGGGCCTGAAGCATCTTGGCATCGACGCGCGTGAAACGCCGGATGGCATTGTCATTCAGGGCGGCCGATTGCAGGGCGGGGAGATCGACAGCCACGGCGATCATCGCATCGCCATGTCATTCGCCATGGCCGCGCTGGCGGCCTCCGGCCCCGTCACGGTGCGCGACTGCAAGAACGTGGATACCTCGTTCCCGGGTTTTGCCGAGCTTGCTGCCCATGTCGGACTGGCAGTCAAAGTACAACGCGGTAAATGAACCACACGCCCTCAATCCCGGTCTTGACGATTGACGGCCCGAGCGGCTCCGGCAAGGGGACAGTCGGGCAACTGCTCGCGCAACGGTTGGGTTGGCATTTTCTCGATAGCGGTGCGCTTTACCGGGCATTGGGTGTCGCCGCCAACCGGGCGGAGGTCGATCTTGGCGACAAGGCGGCGCTGGCGCGATTGGCCATGACCATGGATATCCATTTTCGGCCCAGGTCAGGCGGCGATGTGGTGGATGTGCTGCTGAATGGCGAGGAAGTCGGCGACCGGTTGCGGACCGAGGAAAGCGGAAGGCGGGCCTCGATCCTGGCCGCCATTCCGGAGATCCGCCTGGCATTGTTGCAGAAACAGCACTCTTTTCGTCAGCCCCCCGGGCTGGTGGCGGATGGCCGGGACATGGGGAGCGCCGTGTTTCCCGACGCCATACTTAAGGTATATCTCACCGCGACCCCCGAAGTACGCGCCGAGAGGCGCTATAAACAGTTGAAGGACAAGGGATTCGATGTTAACCTTCGCCGGCTTTTGGACGAGATCCGTGAGCGCGATGCACGCGACGCCGGGCGGGAGGCTTCTCCGCTCAAGCCCGCAAACGATGCGTGTATTCTGGATACCTCTCAGCTCGACATTTCCGGGGTAGTTGAGCGTGTCTATGGCCTGCTGCGGGAGCGGCATCGGCCGGGGTAACCATGCCTTTCCAGAGTTCGGAAGGGGCGTCTGGATCTCTTACGATCAACCTGACCCGAGTAACCAGAGTCGCTACATGACAGCCATGGCCTTTGCTGCCGGCGATCGGAACCTATCTAAACCTATGACCGAAAGTTTCGCGCAATTATTCGAAGAGAGTCTCAATAAAATCCAACTGAAATCCGGTGAGTTGATTACCGGTGAGGTGGTCCATGTCGATGATAACGTGGTGGTGGTCAACGCCGGACTGAAGTCCGAAGCCGTGATCCCCGTCGCTGAATTCCAGGACGCCCGCGGTGAAGTGACCGTCAAGGTCGGAGACCGCGTGGAAGTCGTGATCGAAATGCTGGAAGACGGTACCGGCGAAACCCGTCTGTCACGCGAAAAAGCCTGCCGCGCCAAGGCATGGGAAGACCTCGAGAAGGCCTTCGAAGTGCAATCCGTCGTCACCGGCGTCATGACCGGCAAGGTAAAAGGCGGTTACACCGTCGCCATGAACACCATCCGCGCCTTTCTCCCCAGCTCTCTGGTCGACGTACGTCCCGTCCGCGACCCCAGCTACCTCGAGGGCAAGGAACTCGAATTCAAAGTCATCAAAATCGACCGCAAACGCAACAACGTGGTGGTTTCGCGCCGCGCCGTGGTTGAAAAAGAAATCTCCGCCGAACGCGAAGCGCTTCTGTCGGGCCTGGAAGAGGGCCAGACGGTCAAGGGCGTGGTCAAGAACCTCACCGATTACGGTGCGTTCATCGATCTGGGCGGCATTGATGGCTTGCTGCATATCACCGATCTCGCATGGAAGCGCGTGAAACATCCGGGCGAAGTGCTCAAGATCGGCGATGAAATCGAAGCCAAGGTGTTGCGCTACGATCGCGAACGCAACCGCGTCTCGCTCGGCCTCAAGCAGCTCGGCGATGATCCGTGGGTGGACATCCAGCGCCGTTATCCGGAAGGCACGCGCCTGTTCGGCAAGGTCACCAACATCACCGATTACGGCGCGTTCGTCGAAATCGAGCCGGGCGTGGAAGGCCTGGTGCACGTTTCCGAAATGGACTGGACCAACAAGAACATCCATCCGACCAAGGTCGTGCAGTTGGGCGACGAGGTTGAGGTGATGATTCTCGATATCGACACTGAGCGCCGCCGCATATCGCTGGGCATGAAGCAGTGCCAGCCGAATCCGTGGGAAGAGTTCGCCTCCAATCACAACAAGAATGACAAGATCAGCGGCAAGATCAAATCCATCACCGACTTCGGCATTTTCGTCGGCCTGGAAGGCGGCATCGACGGCCTGATCCATTTGTCCGATCTCTCCTGGGCCATGCCAGGCGAAGAGGCCGTTCACAATTACAAGAAGGGCGACGAGATCGAGGCCATGATCCTCGCCGTCGATCCCGAGCGCGAGCGTATTTCGCTTGGCGTGAAGCAACTCGAAGGCGATCCGTTTACGAGCTATGTGACAGCCCATGGCAAGGGCGCCATTGTGAAAGGCACGGTGACGAGCGTCGAGGCCAAGGGCGCGGTCATTAAACTCGCCGACGAGATAGAAGGATATTTGCGTGCCTCCGATATAGCGCGCGATCGCATCGAGGACGCGCGTTCCGCATTGAAGGACGGCGACAGCGTCGAGGCCAAGATTGTCACGATCGACCGCAAGAATCGCAAAATCTCGCTCTCCATCCGGGCCAAGGACATGGAGGAGGAGAACGAGGCGGTGCAGGAGTATGCCCGTAAAGGGGGCGCGGCCACCTCTTCCCTGGGTGACAAACTCAAGGAAAAGCTTGGGGGCCATGACAGCTCCGACGCCTGAACCACGTCTTCCGGCGGGAAAAGCATCGGTTTTTTGCAGGGGCGAGGCGGTGGTTTCGGTAGTACCGGCGCGGGCTGCCGCTAGCCGCCAGATCCCGAGGCGGCTATTCTGAAGACAGGAGTAGTGCCCAGAAAACACGGTTTATTGCGGCTAACTGCGCCGATTGCCGAAGGGGCATACGCTTCGGGCGCGGGGCGCTAGATTTATTTTGGTCGGTACCCCATGAAACTGCTTGATATCTTTCTACTTATTTTCTATAGGTAGAGTGTATATGACAAAATCTGAACTGATCAGCCTGCTCGCGGCCAAGCAACCGCAACTGGACTACCGGGACGTGGAACTGGCGGTCAAAGAACTGCTGGAACAAATGTCCGCCGCGTTGTCCTCCGGCGACCGCATCGAAGTCCGCGGTTTCGGGAGTTTTTCCCTGCATTACCGTCCGCCGCGTACCGGCCGTAACCCCAAAACCGGGGCCGCGGTGCAGGTCCCGGACAAGTTTGTGCCCCATTTCAAACCTGGCAAGGAGCTAAGGGAGCGCGTCAACAACGGTACGGAATGAGCGCATTTGTTTTTCGCGGGACATAAACGGCATGTGGGTCACCCATGTCGTTTTTTTATGACTAAAAAATAAGACAAACCAGCCGCCGGTTCCCGAGGCGGAGGGCGACCCCCGTCCGAATGGCGGTGGCATAGATCTACTTGAACATGTTTGCAGGGTTGTTATTCTCCCGGCCAGGGATCGAAACCACCATGCCGCCGCAATCACGAGAAATCCTCGTATGATTTTCGTTATTGAACCGGCGCACCTGTGCCGCCACGGATGCCAGTCAATGTCAATCGTTGCCTGCCTTCGTGCGAAAACAATCGCGCCGGCTCAATAATCCAAGGAGGCATCATGAAGCGGATTTTTTATACGGTTCTGGCGATTCTGGTTCTGCTCATTGGCATCGCTTTTGCCATTCTGAACAGACAGTCAGTGGAGCTTAATTACTATTTCGGGTTGAAGTGGAGCGGACCGCTGTCGATGGCGTTGCTGGCCGCCTTTGCCTTTGGCGTGGTGGCGGGTTATATCGCCAGCCTTCGAACCGTGGTGCGAATGCAGCGGCAACTGGTTCAGGCGCGCAAGGAAATCCGCCAGATCGAACAGGAAGTCATCAACCTGCGAGCTCTGCCGATTAAAGATGTCATCTAATGAAGGCCTACTTCGTTCGTCTTGTCATATGAATGAAACCCGGCTCCGTTTCATTTCGTACGCCCTGACGACAATGAAGCCCTGCTCGCTTCACTTATTCATTCAGACGATAATGAAGCCCCACTCGCTTCGCTCGTTTGTCCTGACATCATAAATATAATGAACGCCACCGATCTGCTGTGGTTGCTGTTACCTCTGGCGGCTGCTTCCGGCTGGCTCGCGGCGCGGTTCGAACAGAAACGTCATGCCCGGCAATCGTTCGATCTGCCATCGGCCTATTTCAAGGGCCTCAATTTCCTTCTGAACGAACAACCGGACAAGGCGATCGAAGTTTTCATGCGCGTGCTGGAAGTCAATTCGGATACCGTCGAGACACATCTGGCGCTGGGAAATCTTTTTCGCCGCCGGGGCGAAGTCGAGCGCGCCATCCGCATCCACCAGAACCTGATTGCCCGACCCACACTCGACAAGGAGCAACGCAGCCACGCATTGCTGGAGCTGGGCCAGGATTACCTGAAGGCCGGTCTTTTCGATCGCGCTGAAAATCTCTTCCTCGAGCTGGCTGAAATCCGCGCACACGGCGAACAGGCACTGAAGCTCTTGCTGCATATATACCAGCAGGAAAAAGAATGGGAAAAGGCGATTTCCATCACCCGCAAGCTGGCGCGCGCATCCGGCAAAAACCTGGATGAGATGATCGCGCATTTTTACTGCGAACTGGCAGATCACGACTACGCGCGAAAGAACTATTCCGCCGCCCGCGAGCACTTGAAACGCGCGTTCGCGGCCGATGACAAGTGTGTTCGCGCCAGCATGCTGCTCGGTGATATAGCGGCGCAGGAAGGCAAGTACCGTGAGGCGATCGGTGAATGGTGCCGAATCGAGGAACAGGATATACATTACCTCGGCGAGGTGGCCGACCGTATCGCCGCCGGATTCAAGCAATTGAACGATGAGCAGGGACTCTATGATTATTTCCAGGCTTCGCTGCGGCGTCACGGCGGAGTATCGCTGGCGCTGGCTTTCGCGGACGTCATCAGCAATCGCGATGGCGTGCCGGCGGCGGAAAAATTCATCGTGGACTGGCTACGACGAACACCTAACGTACACGGCCTGCACAAACTGCTGGAACTGAATCTGGTCAAGGCAAGCGACTCAGGGCGAAACGATCTTCTGCTGCTGAAAGGCATCATCGAGGATCTGCGCTCACAACACCTCGGCTACGCCTGCGGTCAGTGTGGCTTCAAGGGAAAGGCGTTGCATTGGTTATGTCCCGGATGCAACCGCTGGAACACTATCAAACCGGTGCGGGAGGAGTGAATGGAAAATCCGCGTGTCATCGTCGCCCTGGATTTCCCCGACGCCCATACTGCGCAGACGTTTGCCGAACGGCTTTTACCTGCGCACTGTCGTCTGAAGGTCGGGATGGAACTTTTCACGGCGGCTGGCCCAAAAGTGGTGGAAAACCTCGTGTCGCGCGGATTCGATGTGTTTCTCGATCTCAAATATCACGACATCCCGACGACCGTCGCGCGCGCCTGTACCCAGGCGGCAAGTCTCGGCGTCTGGATGCTGAATGTGCATGTCCTGGGTGGAAAGAAAATGCTGCTGGCGGCGCGCGAGGCGGTTGATCGTCTGGCCCGCCGCCCGTTGCTGATCGGCGTGACGCTGCTGACGAGCCACAGCGCAGACGATGTCGCCGACCTGGGGTGGGAGCGGGACGGTGTGGCACGCCATGTGGAGCGTTTGGCGGGGCTCGCCGAGCTTGTCGGTCTGGACGGCGTCGTTTGCTCACCGCAGGAGACGGTCCAGTTACGCCGTCGTTTCGGCAAGGATTTTCTCCTAGTGACACCCGGCGTGCGTCCGACCGGTGTCGCCACCGACGATCAGAGCCGCACGCGCACGCCGGCCGATGCCGTGGCCGATGGTTCCGATTACTTGGTGATTGGACGGCCGATCACACGGGCGGCGGATCCAGTGGCGGCACTCGCGGCGATCAATCGCGAAATTCAGGCCTAATAAATCCTCCGGATGGGCCGACAATCGACAGTAACGGAAAATGCCCGGATAATAGCGGCCAGTGTTCTCCGGCGCATCCCGAAGCGCGCCTTAAGACCAGGATAAATAAAC
>NZ_JBAVEJ010000165.1:0-3944 GCF_049587675.1 Sulfuricaulis sp.
GCCGACGATGACCTCGTCCAGCAGCGTGGCCGGGAACGGCTGGCGTGCGAGCACCGGCCGCGCGCAGGCCACCGCGAGATCGGAGGCAGAGAACAGTCCGGGTTCGCCACGCGTCTTCAGAAACGGCGTACGCGCCCCGTCGACGACGTAGATCTTGCGTCCATTCATGATGTTTTGCTTCGCGTCCTTTTTTTACGTGTTGGTCCCGACACAGGCCGTGGTGGACCACCGGCCGGGAAATCGTCCACGGCGATGACCGAACGCCGCGCGGCATACGCCGCGCGAACCAGTTTCGCCTCCGCGGCACTGAATATATTTTGCGCCAGTGCCGCCTGCACTTGGGCTTCGTGATCGCCGAGCAGCATCGGTTGCGCTTCCACTAGTTTCGCCAACTGGCGCTCGAGCGTTTCCGCCGCGATCACCTTGGGCAGCGCGTCTTCGAGCCGGCCGATGGCATCGTGCGCCGTCCTGGAAATATACATCCCTTGTGTCAGACGCTCGCGCGCGGACGAGGGTTCCATCAGCAGCTGGGCGCAGCCCAGGTCCATGGCATCGCTTGGCACGATATAGCGCCGGCCGGAAGGAAACACCAGCCCGCCCATGAGCCAGGCGACAAAGCGGTTCGGGAAATTTTTCAGGATCACGACCAGTGTTTTCTCCGCCTCGTGCAGGCAGTAATCGCAGGCAAAACGCAGCAGTGGAACATCCTCTAGCGGCCGGCCATCGTCTTCATACCGCTTGATCGCCGCCGAGGCCAGATACATGAAACTCAATACATCGGCGAAGCGGCCGGAAATTTTCTCCTTGCGCTTGAGCGCGCCGCCGAGCGTCAGCATGGCCATGTCGGAAATCAGGGCGAAGGCGTTTGACAGTCGCGTGAGCCGCTGCGCGTAACGCCGCACGGGTCCGTCCACCGGCACACGCACCAGACGTGCATCCGTGGCGCCGAGCCAGAACGCGCGCGCGGCGTTGCTGAGCGTATAGCGGAGGTGGCCGAACAACGCTTCATCGAAAACCTTCACGCCGCGCGATTCGTCTGCATCGGCCACTGCCTGCATTTCCTTCAGCACGTAGGGGTGGCAGCGCACCGCGCCCTGGCCGTAGATGATGAGCGCGCGCGTCAGCAGGTTCGCGCCCTCGACCGTGATCGAGATGGGCAGCGCCTGGTACACGCGACCCATGAAATTCCGCGGCCCGAGACAGATGCCGGCGCCGCCCTGGATATCCATGGCGTCGTTGACCACGCGGCGCATGTGTTCGGTGAGCTGGTATTTGACGATGGCCGAGGCCACCGAGGGCTTTTCGCCCAGATCCACGGCCCGCGCGGTGAGCGTGCGCGCCGCGTCCATCAGGTAGGTGTAACCGGCGATGCGCGCCAGCGCTTCTTCCACCGCCTCGAATTTGCCGATCGGCAATTTGAATTGCCGGCGGATGCGCGCGTAGGCGCCAGTGGCACGGCAGGCGAGCTTGCCCGCGCCGACCGACAGCGCCGGCAGGGAAATCGAGCGGCCGGCGGCCAGCGACTCCATCAGCATGCGCCAGCCCTGGCCGACGCGCTCACGTCCGCCGATGATCCAGTCAAGCGGAATAAAAACATTTTCCCCCCAGTTGGGGCCGTTCTGGAACGCGATGTCGAGCGGGTTGTGACGCGTGCCGATTTTCACACCGGGCGTGTCCGTGGGAATGAGCGCCAGCGTGATACCAAGCTCTTCTTCGTCGCCGAGCAAATGTTCCGGGTCGAAAAGCCGGAACGCGAGCCCGAGCACCGTGGCCACGGGCCCAAGCGTGATGTAACGCTTCTCCCAGTTGAGGCGGATGCCGAGCACGTTTTTTTTGCCCTGAAACTCGCCGCGGCACACCACGCCGCGGTCGGGCATGCTGCTCGCATCGCTCCCGGCTTCGGGGCTCGTCAGCGCGAAACACGGGACTTCCGTGCCGCGCGCCAGACGCGGGAGATAGTGTTTCTTCTGTTTATCGGTGCCGTAATGCAGCAACAGTTCCGCCGGACCGAGCGAGTTCGGCACCATTACCGTGACCGCGGCGGTGATCGAACGGCTGGCGACCTTCATGACCACCGCGGAATGTGCCTGCGCAGAAAATTCGAGCCCGCCGTACGACTTCGGGATGATCATACCGAAGAAGCCCTGCTCCTTGAGGTAGCGCCACACCTCCGGCGGCAGGTCGCCGCGCTCGTGCGTGATCTGCCAGTCGTCGAGCATCGCGCACAGCTTCTCGACCGGCCCGTCGAGAAACGCCTGCTCCGCGTCGGACAGTCCCGGCAACGGCAGGCTGAACAGGTCTTCCCAATTCGGATCGCCGCCGAACAGTTCCGCCTCCCACCACACGGTTCCGGCCTCGAGCGCTTCGCGTTCGGTATCGGACATCGCCGGCATGATCTGGCGCATCAAACGCTGCAGCGGTGCGCTGATCAGCGCGCGACGCAACGGCGCCACCATCAGGGGGAAGACGAAAAGGAAAAAAACGCCCCAGACAACGGGCGACGCTGAAGTGGTGGGATGAGCGAGCATGTCCCACAGGCCGATGCCCGCGGCCAGCGCCGTGGCCCAGACGACCCCCGGGACGCGCGCGGCGGCCAGCCCCCAGGCCGTCACGACGGCAAGCAAAATCCAAATGGCGGCGCTCATGTGTCCCTGCCTTGGCGGTTCCTGTCCTTAAGTGGTGGCGTGCGGCAACTGCCTACCATTGTAGTCCACGACACTCGCGGCAGCCCGCCGGGAAGCGGGTATTTCGGGGTAAATAGCGCCCAGTGCCCGAGGCGAATGCTCCTTCGGAGACGGCGGCTAGCTCAGATTTCGATCATCTCGAAATCGGACTTGGCGGCACCGCAGTCGGGGCATTTCCAGTTCTCCGGCACATCTTCCCAGCGTGTCCCGGGAGGTATGCCGTCTTCCGGGCGGCCCTTCTCTTCTTCGTAGACATAGCCGCAGATGACGCACATATACGCCTTCATTCACGCCCCCGGTATAAAGCTAATTTAAAGATGATGGTCGCAATGATCGCATTTTCACCTTCGTGGTGAAACCACCGGCGCGGGGGTAAAATGCCGGCGATGTCAGAGCGTATCGCGGTGGTGCTGTGCAACCTGGGTGGGCCGGATTCCCTGGAGGCGGTGCGCCCGTTTCTGTTCAACCTCTTTTCCGATCCGGATATTTTCCGTCTGCCGCTCGGTTTCCTCACCCAGCGACCGTTCGCCGCGCTGATCGCGCGGCGCCGCGCCCCGGAGGCCGCCCACGGCTACGCTGCCATCGGCGGTAAATCGCCGATCCTCGAGTACACGCGCGCCCAGGCCGAGGCGCTGGCCAAGGTACTCGCGGGCGCCGGCGAGTTCGACGTGCACGTGTGCATGCGCTACTGGCATCCGCTCACCGCGGAAGTGGTCGCGATGCTCAAGAAAAAAAATTACGCGCGCGTGATCCTGCTGCCGCTGTATCCGCACTATTCCATTACCACCACCGGCAGCTCCTATAACGAGTTCCAGCGCGAGTGCGGGCGCCAGCACTATCACCCGTCGGTCACGCTGGTGCGCCAGTGGTACGACCAGCCCGATTACCAGCACGCCAGCGTCGAGACCGTGCGCGCCGAGGCCGCCAAATTCCCCGAGCCCGACCCCAAGCACATCGAACTGCTGTTCTCCGCGCACGGTCTACCGCAGAAAATCGTGAACGCGGGCGATCCGTACGAGCGCCAGATCCGCGCCACCTTCGACGCCCTGTGCGCCGAGCTCAAATGGCCGCACATCACGCTGTGTTACCAGAGCCGCGTCGGGCCGCTCGAGTGGCTGCGGCCGTACACCGATGACGTGATCCGCGCGAAGGCCGCGGCGGGCGTGAAACAAATGTTAGTGTATCCGATCGCGTTCGTGTCGGATCACGTCGAAACACTTTATGAGCTTGGCATCACCTACGCCGAAGTCGCGCGCGCGC
>NZ_JBAVEJ010000166.1:0-2168 GCF_049587675.1 Sulfuricaulis sp.
GTCCCGAGTGAGTTGCCGCCGCCAGTCGATTTCTTCGCCGAGGCTGCTCGGTACCTCGGTTGATGCCATGGTGCGCAAACCGAGCGATGTCATGCATGGCGCGCGGTGCTGTCGTGTTGCCGGGCGCCCTGGACCCGGAATTTCCGCTGAAGCCAACGGAGCGAGTTTTGCCATGACTCGCGGACTGCGATGCGTTGTTGCGCGCCCGGTAGGCCAAAATTAGACGAAAATAAGACCAAACTCTTACTCATTCAGGCATTCCAGAGCGGTATTCTTCGTCGCGCGAACGCGAATGGCGATCGATCGAAACCCCATTACATCAACAGGAGAAGAGCGCGATGGAATCAATGCTTAAAGAAATCGAGCAGATCAGCGGCCCGCTGTCTGCCGAAGAACTGCGCCGCATCAACGCGTGGTGGCGCGCCTGCAACTATCTCTCGGTCGGCATGATCTATCTGCGCGACAACCCGTTGTTCAAGGAGCCGCTCAAGATCGAGCACGTCAAGCATCGTCTGCTCGGCCACTGGGGCGCGAGCCCGGCGCTGTCGTTCGTGTGGGCGCACCTGAACCGCGTCATCAAGCGCGACGATCTCGACGTGATCTTCATGGCCGGCCCCGGCCACGGGGCGCCGGGGGTGCTGGGGCCGGCCTATCTGGAAGGCACCTATTCCGAGATCTATCCCGACAAGAGCGAAGACGCCGAGGGCCTGCAGAAGTTCTTCAAGCAGTTCTCCTTCCCCGGCCACATCGGCTCCCACGTAACCCCGGAGACCCCGGGCTCGATTCACGAGGGCGGCGAGCTCGGTTACAGCGTGTCGCACGCCTACGGCGCCTGTCTCGACAACCCCGATCTGATCGTCGCCTGCGTGGTGGGCGACGGCGAGGCCGAGACCGGCCCGCTCGCCACCGCCTGGCACTCGAACAAGTTCATCAATCCCGTGCGCGATGGCGCGGTGCTACCGATCCTCAATCTCAACGGCTACAAGATCGCCAACCCGACGATCCTCGCGCGCATCAGCCACGAGGAGCTCGAGGCGTTGTTCGTCGGTTACGGCTATACGCCCTACTTCGTCGAGGGCGATGATCCGACCGACATGCACCAGAAGATGGCCGCCACGCTGGACGAGGCCATCGGCGCGATTCGTGCCATCCAGAAGAATGCGCGTACGTCGGGCAAGGCCGAGCGCCCGCGCTGGCCGATGATCGTGCTGCGCTCGCCCAAGGGCTGGACCGGCCCGAAGGAGATCAAGGGACACAAGGCCGAGGGCTCGTGGCGCTCGCACCAGGTGCCGTTCTCCGACGTGCGCGACAACCCCGCGCACCTGAAACTGCTGGAAGACTGGATGCGCAGCTACAAGCCCGAGGAGCTGTTCGACAAGGACGGCCGGCTGATCCCCGAGCTGCGCGCGCTCGCCCCCAAAGGCACCCGGCGCATGAGCGCCAACCTGCACGCCAACGGCGGCTTGCTGCGCAAGGATCTGAAACTTCCCGATTTTCGCCAGTACGCGGTCAAGGTCGAAGAGGCCGGCAAGGTGCTGCACGAGAACACCAAACCGCTCGGCGAGTTCCTGCGCGACGTGATGCGCAACAACATGACCAGCTTCCGGGTGTTCGGGCCGGACGAGACTGCCTCCAACCGCTTGCAGGCGGTGTACGAGGTATCGAAGAAGGTGTGGATGGCCGATCTGCTGCCGGAGGACGCCGACGGCGGGGAGCTCTCGCGCGACGGGCGGGTGATGGAGATGCTCTCCGAGCATACCTTGATCGGCTGGCTGGAAGGATATCTGCTCAGCGGCCGACACGGCTTTTTCCACACCTACGAAGCGTTCGCCCATGTGATCGACTCGATGTTCAACCAGCACGCCAAGTGGCTCGACATCTCCAAGAACCACGTGCCGTGGCGCGCCCCGGTGGCATCTGAGAACATCCTGTTGTCGTCCACGGTCTGGCGCCAGGATCATAACGGCTTCTCGCATCAGGATCCGGGCTTCATCGATCTCGTGACCAACAAGAGCCCGAGTGTCACGCGCGTCTACCTGCCGCCCGATGCCAACACGCTGCTCGCCGTCGCCGACCAGTGTCTACGCTCGACCGACTGCATCAACGTCATTGTCGCCGACAAGCAGAAGCACCTGCAGTTCGCCACCATCGACGAGGCGGTGGTGCAC
>NZ_JBAVEJ010000167.1:0-2988 GCF_049587675.1 Sulfuricaulis sp.
GTCAGGCGCTCTCCGCGCACCTGCACCAGGGGGGTGGCACAGCCGGCCAGCCACGCCAGGAAAATCAGGATGGAAAAGACCCTTACGGTCACTTGGCTGGCCCCTGTCCGCTTTCGTAGAAGGCGAACTCCCAGAGGCCTGAGGGCGCGTCGTGGCGCAAAAGTAGGTCGCCGCCCGTCCTCGCCCTGCAGCTTGAAGCAGTGGTGGTCCCGTCTGCCCCACCTGTCCACGATCTTGCGTATTCCGGTGAACGTGACCGCTCATTCCGGCTGAACGTGACCGTTGCGCATCGGGTGGTGTTACGCGGTTAAATTGTAAAGTCTGCGGTCACGATGGGTCGATATTTTTCTCCTTTCTGCTGGTTTTTGTTCGTTCGGTGCGCAGTGAATCGCCGGTCAGCGTGAAGCGGTGATTGCGCTGCATGATGCGGTCGAGGATGGCGTCGGCGATGGTGGCGTCACCGATCCATGCATGCCAGTGCTCAACTGGCAATTGGCTGGTAATGATCGTGGCCTTGTTGGCGGCGCGGTCGTCGATGATTTCCAGCAGGTCGGAGCGCGTCATGCTGTCGATCGCGCCCATGCCCCAGTCATCCAGAACCAGCACATCGGTCTTGGCCAGTTGAATCAGCCATTTGCCGAAGACCCCGCTGCCGTGCCGGATGCGCAGTTCTTCCGGCAGGCGGGGTACACGCTGATAGATGGCGGAGTAACCGCGCCGGCAGGCGTGTTGCGCCAGGGCGCAAGCGAGCCAGGATTTGCCGGCGCCGGTCGGCCCAGTAATCAACACGCTGTGGCCGGCACTGACCCAATCTCCCAATGCCAGGCTCATCACCTCGCGGCGGTCGATCCCGCGGCCCGAGCGGGTGTCGATGTCCTCGATGGCCGCCTGGCCATATTTCAGGTGCGCGTTCTTGAGCAGGCGCAGCAGCTTGCGGTCGTTACGGCAGTGGACCTCCCGGTCGATCAGGAGCGCGACGCGTTCCTCGAAGCTCAGCGCGGCCATGCCGGGCTGGGCCAGTTGTTCTTCCAGGCCCGTCGCCAGGCCGTCCAGTTTCAGGGTGCGCAGTTGCGCCAGGGTCGTATGCATCATCATCTTGGAATTCCTTATTGATAGTAGTCAGGGCCACGCACGTGGGCGTGCTCGGGACTGATCCAGTCGCCAGTGGTTGTCGGCGTGCTCTGGTCGCGGTTGTTGGTCAGGATGTCGCGCACGTGGCGGTACTGGCAGGCGCCAATCTGCAAGGCCAGCGTGCAGGCTGCCTCAAGACGGGGCTTGCCGTAGCGCTTGGCCAGCGATAGCAAGCCGAGGCAGGCGCGGTAGCCGTGCTCGGGATGCTTGTTCTCCGCCATCAGTCGCGTCACCGCCTCGGCCGTGGCCGGGCCGATGCTCTGGCCCCAGTGGATCAGGCGCTGCGGCGTCCACTCCATGTGGGCGCGATGCGCGGCCGGCATGTGGGCGGCGATGGTGGTGAAGCCGCCTTGCCGGCTATTGCGGGCGTGGCTGGCCACACGCTGTCCGCGATGCATGATCTCAACCACCGTCGTCGTGACGCGCGCTTCCAGCACCTGGCCAACCAGCGCGTGCGGCACGCTGTAGCGATGGCGCTCCACCTCGACGTGGTAGTCGATGTGCGCCTTGACGGTCTTGAAGTGCGCCAGTTCATAGCGCTGCAGCGGCAGCGGCAACAAGGCCGGCGCATCAAGCGTGGCGAAGGTGCTGGCGCGACTGCCGGGCAGCTTCTGGAACGGCTTGTCGTTGAGCCGCGTCAGCAGCGGCGCGATGGCCTGGTTGACCTCGTGCACGCTGCTGAATGGCTGATGGCGCAGGCGCGCCATGATCCAGCGTTCGACGATCTGCACCGCTGATTCCACAAGGGCCTTGTCCTGGGGATGGCGCGGCCGCGCCGGCAGGATCGAGGTGCCATAGTGGCGCGCGAAGTCGAGCACCGTGTCGTTGCTGCGCGGCTCGTAGCGGTTGGCGTCGGCGATCATCGCCTTCGGGTTGTCGGGGACGATGAGTTGGGGCACGCCGCCATAGAAACTCAGCGCACGCGCCGTCGATCCGAGCCAGTCGGCCATCGTCTCGCGCGGCGTGGCGCAGGCAAAAGTGTAGCTGGAGGCGCCCATCGCGGCGACGAAGATGTGGGCGCGGCTGCCATCGGTCAAGACGATGGTGGGGCCGGCGAAATCGATGAACAGCTTCTCGCCGGCGCGGTGGATCTGGCGCATCGAGCGCTTGAGTTGCCGGGCGAAGCGCCGGTAGTTGTCGCAGAACTGGGAATAGGCGTAGGTCTGGCAGTCCGCGTGATCGGCCCGGTATTCCTCCCACAGCAGCATCAGCGTCATGCCCTTGCGCCGCAATTCATGGTGCAAGCGGCCATAGTCCGGCTGAACATGGTCGCGCGGCCTTTCGGGGGCGACCAGCAGGCGCCGCTTCAGCGCGGCTTCGTCGGCGCCTTGAACCGCCGGCCAGTCCAGGCCTGCCGCAGCGGCGAGACCCACATACTTGGTGACGACGCCCTTCGAAATGCCCAGCGCAGCGGCAATCTGCTGGTGTGAGAGCTTGGCGTCCAGTTTCAGACGCAGTACGTCTTTTATATTACGCATAGTGATCCTTGGTGCGGGCACGCTGTCTCCAGACAAAAAACTGGAAAGCGTACCGGCTCGGTTGTTATATGCGTAACACCATTACTGCTTTGCACGACGCCGTTCCGGTATCGTGACCGCCAATTCCGGAAGATGCCAGAAATCGGTCACGATAGCCCGGAATAGACGGTCACGATGCGCCGGAATGACCGGTCACGATAGCCCGGAATCAGCGGTCACGATGCTCCGGAATACCCAATTGCGCGCCCCGACCACCCCCTGGCGCAGATCAGCCGCATTCCGCTCAGCCGGCTGGTGGAAGAAAACTTCATCCTGCGCGAGCGCGGCTCGGGCACGCGCAACGCCGTGGAACGTTTCTTCGAACAGCGCGACATCAAGC
>NZ_JBAVEJ010000168.1:0-2792 GCF_049587675.1 Sulfuricaulis sp.
CCCTGGTCGGATTCGTCTACGTTCGCTCCTTCTACGGGGCGCGGGACCGGTTCTTCAAGCCCCTGGGGATCCACAAGATGTTCAAGCCGGCGCTGGGCGGGCTGATGCTGGGCGCCATCGCGTTCCTTTCTCCACAGATAACGGACGGGGGGTACGGCTGGATCCAGATGGCGCTGGAAGGGAAAATCTTCTGGGGAACGATGCTCCTCCTGGTGTTCCTGAAGATCGCCGCGACCTCCTGTACCATCAGTTCCGGCGGAAGCGGAGGCGTCTTCGGCCCGTCGGTGTTCATCGGGGCCATGCTGGGCGGGGCGTTCGGTTTCCTCGGGCACAAGGTCGCCCCCGGCTGGGTCATCCATCCCAATTCCTTCGTCCTCGTCGGAATGGGCGGGTTCTTCGCGGGCGTCGCCAAGGTTCCGATCGCTTCGATCATCATGGCGTGCGAGATGAGCGCGAGCTACACCCTCCTGGTCCCCCTTATGGTCGTCTCTTCCATCTCCTACCTGCTGTTACGGAATACGAGACTCTATGAGAAGCAGCAGATCAGCCGGTTCGCATCCCCCGCACACCTGACCGAGTTCGCCCGGGGAATGCTGGAACGGATCCGGGTCCACGAGGCCGTGCACCCCCAGCCGATCACGGCGATCCCGGAAACCATGCCTTTCGGTGAACTCGTCCGGACGGTCTCCCGTTCCGGGGAATCCCATTTCCCCGTCGTCGACGCGGCGGGGCAGGTAACCGGGATCGTATCGATCAACGACATCCGCTCGGTTCTCTTCGAGAACGACGTCGACCACGTCATCATCGCCAAGGACGTGGCAACCCGAAGCGTGGTGAGCGTCCTCCGGGACGATACGTTGCAGCAGGCCCTCGACAAGATGGCGGCGATCGGAGTGGATGAACTGCCCGTCGTTGACCGTGAGAAGCCGAACACGGTCGTGGCCATGATTTCCAAGCGCGACATCGTAAACTACTACTACGCCAAGAGCGGAGGCTGACCGGCGGGATACGGGGGATGGAACCCGGCATGGAGAATATCTTCAGGGGGGTAGCGCTTCCGCTCGCGGTCGCCGTATCGTCGTCGGCGGTTCTATTGGCGCTTCGGGCGCTGGGGCTCCGGTACTTCCGTCGGTGGGCGGAAAAAACGGAGACGCGGCTGGATGACTTCATCCTGGCATCCCTCCGCATTCCATCCGTCTACTGGTGCTTCGCCCTCGGCCTTCACTTCGGCGTCGACATATCGGAGCTTCCTGAAAGGCGAATCGCGTTCGTCAACCGGGGGATCGAGGTCCTGATCGTACTCTCCGCCACGGTGGCCGTCGCCGGCATAGGCGGGGCCGTTTTCAAGGACTACATCCGGCGGTCGAATCTGCCGATCCCCGGGACAGGCCTCGCGCACGGGCTGATCAAGGGGACGATCCTGACCGTCGGGTTCCTGGTGATCCTTTCCATCCTTGGGATCTCCATCACGCCGATCATCACCGCCTTGGGCATCGGCGGCCTGGCTGTCGCACTCGCCCTCCAGGACACGCTGGCGAACCTCTTCGCCGGGATCCATGTCCTCATCGAGAAGCCGATCAGGATCGGCGACTTCATCCGGCTGGAAACGGGCCAGGAGGGATTCGTCGAGGACATCACCTGGAGGACGACCCGGATCCGGATGCTGTCGAACAACATGGTCATCATCCCCAACAGCAAGGTCACGCAGACGATCCTGACGAACTACTGCCTCCCGGAGAGGAGGATGTCGGTTTTAATACCGGTCAGCGTGAGCTACTCCACGGATCCGGACCTCGTCGAGCGGGTGCTTGTCGACGAGGCGACCGCGGCCGTCGGCACGGTCCCGGGCCTGCTCGGCGAGCCGGCCCCCTTTGTCCGGTTCATCCCGGGGTTCGGCGCCAGCTCACTGGACTTTACGCTAATCTGTCAGATCGGGGAGTTTGTCGACCAATACACCGTGCAGCACGAACTGCGGAAACGGATCCTCTCAAGGTTCCGGGACGAAGGGATCGAAATCCCGTTCCCGCAACGGACCATCCACCTTCGGGAGGATCAGGGCACTCGGGGCGCCACCGGGCCGGCCCAACCCCGATCCCCGAAGGAGCCCGATTCGTAAAGACAACCCCTTACCGCATGAACCGGGTGAGGAAAAGGGAAAGGTCCGGCCAGAAACTGATGACGAGGAGCGCCGCGGCCTGGGCGGCGACCATCGGGAGGACCGCCTGGGAGATCTCCTTCATGGAGATGCGGGCGATCCCGCAGGCGACGAAGAGGTTGACCCCGACCGGGGGCGTGATCTGGCCGATCGCCATGTTGACCGTCATCACGATCCCGAAGTGGACCAGGTCGATCCCGAGCGCCTTCACCACGGGCAGGAGGATCGGCAGGAGGACGTAGAAGATCGAGATGGCGTCCATCAGGGAGCCCGCGACCAGCAGGACCGCGTTGATCAGCAGGAGACCGACCATCTTCCCGGAGGCCAGGTGCAGCAGCCCCGAAGCCGCGGCGGCGGCGACGCCCGAGGTGTTGAGCACCCAGGCGAAGACCGAGGCGGTGCACACGAGCAGCATCACCACCCCCGTCGTGACCCCGGTGTCTACGAGGATTCCCGGCAGGTCGGAGAGCTTCAGGTCCCGGTGGATGAAGAAGCCGACGATCACGCCGTAGACGACCGCGACGGTGGCCGCCTCGGTTGCGGTGAAGATGCCGCCGTAGATGCCGCCGAGGATGATGAGGGGGGCGAGCAGACCCCACGCGGCGTCCTTGAACGCCGCGCCGATCTCCCGGAGGGA
>NZ_JBAVEJ010000169.1:0-6888 GCF_049587675.1 Sulfuricaulis sp.
GCGCCCGGCGGGGCGAGGAACGCAGGGAACCGACGAAGCCGGCGCGCGCTCCGGGGTACCCTTTCTTTTGGTTACTTTTCTTTGGGTAAGCAAAGAAAAGTAACCTGCCGTGGGTCAGCCACCCACAAGTTGCTTTTTGTCATCGCCGAAGGCGATTCGACATTATTGTCTACGCTAGGACTTGAGCTTCGTGGCTGAGATCAGAAATTACACGATGAACTTCGGACCTCAACATCCGGCCGCGCACGGCGTGCTGCGTCTCGTGCTCGAGCTGGATGGCGAAGTCATCCAGCGCGCCGACCCTCATATCGGCCTGCTGCACCGCGGTACCGAGAAGCTGGCTGAGTCCAAGCCCTACAACCAGTCGATCGGCTACATGGACCGCCTCGATTACATCTCGATGATGTGCAGCGAGCACGGTTATGTGCTGGCGATCGAGAGGCTGCTTGGGATCGAGCCGCCGATTCGCGCCCAGTATATCCGCGTGCTGTTCGACGAGATCACACGCCTGCTCAATCACCTGTTCTGGCTCAGCGCGCACGCCCTGGACATCGGCGCGATGACCGTGTTTCTTTACTGTTTCCGCGAGCGCGAGGATCTTTTCGATTGCTACGAAGCAGTGTCCGGCGCGCGCATGCATGCCACCTATTACCGCCCGGGCGGTGTTTACCGCGACCTGCCCGACAGGATGCCGCAGTATCAGCCATCCAAACTGCGCGACACGAATGAGATCACGCGCCTGAACGCCAATCGCGAGGGCTCGTTGCTCGATTTCATCTGGGATTTCACCGAGCGTTTCCCGAAGCATATCGATGAGTATGAAATGCTGCT
Organism: Sulfuricaulis sp.; assembly: GCF_049587675.1. Lineage (GTDB taxonomy): Bacteria > Pseudomonadota > Gammaproteobacteria > Acidiferrobacterales > Sulfurifustaceae > Sulfuricaulis. Next base: position 832 of record NZ_JBAVEJ010000169.1, read on the forward strand.
CACCGACAACCGTATCTGGAAACAGCGCACCGTCGGGATCGGCGTGATCTCGCCCGAGCGCGCCTTGCAGCTCGGTTTCAGCGGTCCGATGTTGCGCGGCTCGGGCGTCGAATGGGATTTGCGCAAGAAACAGCCGTACGAAGTTTACGATCGGCTGGATTTCGATATCCCCGTCGGCGTTAACGGCGATTGCTACGACCGTTATCTGATTCGCATCGAGGAAATGCGCCAGTCCAACCGCATCATCCGCCAGTGCGTGGAGTGGCTGCGCCGGAATCCGGGACCGGTGATGATCGATGACCGCAAGGTGGCGCCGCCGCCGCGCGAAAAGATGAAGGGCGACATGGAGTCGCTGATCCATCACTTCAAGCTCTTCACTGAGGGTTACTGCGTACCCAAGGGTGAGACCTACGCGGCGATCGAGCATCCCAAGGGGGAGTTCGGCGTGTACATGATCTCGGACGGCGCCAACAAGCCTTACCGCGTGAAGATCCGCACCGCCGGCTTTGCGCATTTGGCGGCGATGGATGAATTGACCCGCGGCCACATGATCGCCGACGTGGTCGCGGTGATCGGCACGCTCGACATTGTTTTCGGAGACGTCGACCGATGAATGCCCAGTCCAGACCGGCATCGAAGATCGGACTGCTGTCGGAGCCGTCGCGGACCGAGATCGACCGCGAGATCGCCAAGTATCCTCCGGACCGCAAGCAGGCGGCGGTGATGGCGGCGCTGCGCATCGCGCAGGAACAGAACGGTGGCTGGCTCCCGGCCGACCTGATCGAGGCGGTGGCGGAATATATTGACATGCCGGCGATTGCCGTGCATGAAGTCGCGACCTTCTACACCATGTACGACCTGAAGCCGGTTGGGCGTCACAAGGTCTGCGTGTGCACCAACATCTCCTGCCTGCTGAACGGTTCCAGCCGCATCATGAATCATCTGGAAACGAGGCTCGGCATCAAGCCGGGCGAAACCTCCGCCGGCGGCAAATTCACCCTGAAAGAAGTCGAGTGCCTGGGCGCTTGCGGCGGTGCGCCGATGATGATGGTCGACAAGACCTATCACGAGCATCTCACCCCCGAAAAGGTGGACGAGATCCTGGACAAGCTGGAATAGCCCATGGCCAACGAACTCTGTTTCAGAATTCTGCATCTCGACCAGCCGTGGCGGCTAGCGACGTACCAGAGTGCCGGCGGCTACGAGACCTGGAAGAAAATACTCAAGGAAAAAATAACGCCCGAGAAGATCATCGACGATCTCAAGAAGTCCGCGCTGCGCGGACGCGGCGGTGCCGGATTTTCCACCGGCGTCAAATGGAGCTTCATGCCGCGCAATGCGCCGGGACAGAAATACATCGTGTGCAACTCCGACGAAGGCGAACCGGGCACCTGCAAGGACCGCGACATCCTGCGCTTCAACCCGCACTCACTGATCGAGGGCATGGCTATCGCCGGCTACGCCATCGGCGCGACCGTGGGTTACAACTACATCCGTGGTGAATTCTGGGAACCGTATGAACGCTTCGAGGCCGCGCTGAAGGAGGCCTATGGTGCCGGGCTGTTGGGTAAAAACATCCTCGGGTCCGGCGTTGACTTCGACCTGCACACGCATCTCGGCGCCGGCGCCTACATCTGCGGTGAGGAAACGGCGTTGCTCGAATCCATCGAGGGCAAGAAGGGTCAGCCACGGTTCAAGCCGCCGTTCCCGGCGAATTACGGCCTGTTTGGACGTCCGACCACTATTAATAATACCGAGACGCTGGCGTCGGTCCCGGACATCATCAAAAACGGCGCCGACTGGTTCCTGAATATCGGCAAGCCCAACAACGGCGGTCCCAAGCTTTTCTCCGTCTCGGGCCATGTCAACAAGCCCGGCAACTATGAAGTCCCGATGGGCACGCCGTTCGCGAAACTGCTCGAAATGGCCGGTGGCGTGCGCCACGGCCACAAACTGAAGGCGGTGATCCCCGGCGGTTCCTCGGCCAACGTGCTGCCGGCCGGGATCATGATGGAAGTGACCATGGACTACGATTCGCTCGCCAAGGCCGGATCGATGCTGGGCTCGGGCGGGGTCATCGTCATGGACGAGACCACCTGCATGGTGCGTGCGCTCGCGCGCATTGCGCATTTCTATTATGAGGAATCCTGCGGCCAGTGCACGCCATGCCGCGAGGGTACCGGCTGGATGTCGCGCGTGATTCATCGCATCGAGCATGGGGAAGGCAGACCCGAACACCTGGACATGCTCACGGAGCTGGCGTCCAACATCGAAGGCCGCACCATCTGCGCGCTGGGCGATGCCGCCGCGTGGCCGGTGAAAAGTTTCATAAAATATTTCCGCAGCGAGTTCGAATACCATATCGAACATCGCCGCTGCCTGCCCGGCACGCACGGGAGCCACGCATGAGCGCCAATCCGAAAGACATCAAAACACCGCCGGTCTCCGATACGGTGACTATTGAAGTGGATGGCCGGCGGTTGCAGGCGCGCAAGGGGCAGATGCTGATCGAGGTGACCGACGCCTCCGGCATCTACATCCCGCGCTTCTGCTACCACAACAAACTCTCGATCGCGGCCAACTGCCGCATGTGCCTGGTGGACGTGGAGAAGGCACCGAAGCCCTTGCCCGCCTGCGCGACACCGGTGGCCGAGGGCATGGTCGTGCGCACCCGTTCGGACCGGGCGCGGACCGCGCAAAAGAGCACCATGGAGTTCCTGCTGATCAATCATCCGCTCGACTGCCCGGTCTGCGATCAGGGCGGCGAGTGCGAACTGCAGGACCTCGCGCTCGGTTACGGCAAGGACGTGTCACGCTACGCCGAGGCCAAGCGCATCGTGAAGGACCGGGACATCGGGCCGCTGATTTCCACCGACATGACGCGTTGCATCCATTGCACCCGCTGCGTGCGTTTCGGACAGGAAGTTGCCGGCGTGATGGAATTCGGCGGCCTGGGGCGCGGCGAGCATATGGAGATCCGCACCTTCCTTGACCGCAGCGTGGACTCGGAGCTGTCCGGCAACGTAATCGACCTGTGCCCGGTGGGCGCGCTCACCTCCAAACCGTTCCGTTATACCGCGCGCCCGTGGGAACTCGAAGATCATGCCTCGATCAGCCCGCACGACTGTGTCGGCGCCAATATCAACGTGCAGGCGCGCCGCGGGACCGTGATGCGCGTGCTGCCGCGCGACAACGAGGCCGTCAATGAATGCTGGCTCGCCGACCGCGACCGTTTCAGTTACGAGGCCCTGAAGGGCGAGGATCGCCTGCGCGTGCCCATGATCCGCCGCGGCGCGGAATGGGAGGAAACCGACTGGGCCACGGCATTCGAATTCACTGTCGCTGGATTCAAGAAGGTGTTGGAGGAGCACGGGCCCGAAAGTCTGGGCGCGCTGGCCTCGCCCATCTCCACGCTCGAGGAATTCTATTTGCTGCAGAAGCTGATGCGCGCGCTGGGGAGCGGCAACGTGGATCACCGCCTGCGCCAGACGGATTTCAGCGATGACGCCGCCGCGCCGCTGTTTCCGTCCCTGGGACGGCCGATCGCCGAACTCGAAAACCTCGACGGCGCGCTGCTGATCGGCGCAAACCCGCGCAAGGACCAGCCGCTGATCAACCTGCGGCTGCGCAAGAGCGCGCTGAAAGGCGCACGCGTCTTCGCCATCAATCCGGTCGATTACGATTTTAGTTACCGGCTGGCCGGCAAGCTGATCTCCGGTCCGGCACAAATGGTGCGCGCCCTGGCGGGCGTGGCACGCGCCTTGAGCGTGCTCAAAAAGGCGGAATGGCCTGCCGCGTTTGCCAAGAATTTCCGCGACGTCAAACCGGGCGTATCGGAGCAGGCCATGGCCGAGGCGCTGCAGCAGAGCTCGCGCGCTTCGGTGCTGCTCGGAAGTTTTGCGCTCAGCCATCCGCAAGCGGCCGCCTTGCGCTCGCTCGCACAATATGTTGCCGACCTGTGTGGGGCCAAGTTGGGGCAGCTTCCCGACGCCAACGGCGCGGGCGCGTGGCTTGCGGGTTGTGTGCCACACCGCGGCGCCGCGGGCAAAACCGTGACGACGGGACACACGGCGCGCGGCATGTTGCATGCGCCGCTCAAGGCCTGTCTGCTTCTTGGCCTCGAACCAGAACTGGATTGTCTCGACGGAGCCGCCGCCGCTGCTGCCATGCGCGCGGCGGAGTTTGTCGTCATGCTGACGACATTCAAACCTTCGCCATACCGGACAAGCGCGGTGGAATATGCCGATGTCTGGATGCCGCTCGCGCCCTTCACCGAAACCGACGGCACATTCGTCAATGCCGAAGGACGGTGCCAGGAATTCGTCACGGCGGTCAGTCCGCTTGCCGAGGCGCGGCCGGGATGGAAAATCCTGCGCATGCTGGGTCATCATCTGGGCTTGTCAGGTTTCGAACAGGACGGAGTGGATGACGTGCGCCGCGAAATGAATCTGCCGGACGCCATGCCGGCCGCGTCGGCGTTTCCCTACTCCATCGCCGCCACGGAAGAGACCGTGCCGGCGGCCGGCCAGCTGATGCGTCTCGCCGAGGTGCCGATCTACGCGCTGGATCCGATCGTGCGCCGGGCGCCGGCACTGCAGAAAACCGCGGACAATCCGCCGCCCGCGGCGCGCATGAACGCGGCACAGGCCGATAAACTCGGCCTCGCGGCTGGCGCTAACGTTAAGCTGGTCACGCCGCAGGGCGCGGCGAGCCTGGAGTTGGTGGTCGACGACCGCGTGCCGGACGGTTGCGTGCTGGCGCCGTCCGGATATCCGGAGACAGTGACGATCGGGGCGCACGGACCGGTGACCGTGAGGGCCGCCTCATGAGCAAGTTTTTTCTGGGTATCTGGGGCTGGTTCCCCGACTGGTCGCAGGTCTTGCTGCTCAATCTGGGCAAGATCTTCATCGTCCTCGTGCCGCTGATATTGTCCGTCGCCTATCTGACCTACGCCGAGCGAAAGATCATCGGCTACATGCAGGTACGCATCGGCCCGAACCGCGTCGGTCCCAAGGGCTGGCTGCAACCCCTGGCCGATGCCTTGAAACTGCTGCTCAAGGAAATCATCGTACCGGCCAAGGCCAGCCGTTTCCTGTTCGTGTTTGCGCCGATTCTGACGTTCGGGCCGGCGATTGCCGCATGGTCGGTGATTCCGTTCACCGACAACTTATGGCTCGCGAACATCGATGCCGGTTTGCTGTTCATTCTCGCGCTTACCTCCATGGGCGTGTACGGCGTGATCATCGCCGGCTGGGCATCGAACTCGAAGTACGCCTTTCTGGGCAGCATGCGCTCCGCGGCGCAAATCGTCGCCTATGAAATCGCCATGGGCTTCGCCCTGGTGGGCGTGCTGATGGCGGCGGGCAGCCTCAATCTGCGCGAGATCGTGTTGCACCAGCAGGGCGGCGTGCATCAGTGGTATATCTGGCCGTTGTTCCCGCTGTTTCTGGTGTATCTGATCTCCGGCGTGGCCGAAACCAACCGCGCGCCCTTCGACGTGGCCGAAGGTGAATCCGAGATCGTGGCCGGTTTTCACGTGGAATATTCCGGCATGGCCTTCGCGATATTTTTCCTCGCTGAATATGCCAACATGATCCTGATTTCCGCGATGTGTTCGATCATGTTCCTGGGCGGTTGGTTGTCGCCGCTCGAGGGGATATTGCCCGCCAAGCTGTTGGCATGGCCGGTGATCGGCACCGTGCTCGGCGGCGGCATACATTGGCTGCTGCTCAAGATGAGTTTCATACTTTTCTGTTTCCTGTGGTTCCGCGCGACGTTTCCGCGGTATCGTTACGACCAGATCATGCGCCTCGGATGGAAGGTCTTTATTCCTGTGACGCTGGTGTGGATCGGCGTGATGGGGGCGGTCATGTTCCTCACGCCATGGGGATTCATCTTCCACTGAGTGGAGGAGGCGACGAACATGGTCAATGCGCTCAAACGATTTCTGAACACGTTCCTGCTCTTCGAGCTGGTGAAGGGCCTGATGGTCACCGGCCGCCATTTGTTCTCGCGCAAGATCACGATTCAGTACCCGGAGGAACGCACGCCAATGAG
>NZ_JBAVEJ010000170.1:0-16171 GCF_049587675.1 Sulfuricaulis sp.
GTCTCACGGAGGCGTCGGGCATGAGCAGCATGAAGAGGCGATGAGCATGATGACCACCAAGAAACCGCAACGCCTGGGGCGTGGGCTCGATGCGCTGTTGAGCGCCTACGAATCGCCGGCGGAAAAGGATGAACTGCGTCAGATTCCCATCGACCAGCTGCAGCGCGGAAAATACCAGCCGCGCACCCATATGAACCCCGAGGCGCTGGAGGAGCTGGCGGCCTCGATCAGAGCTCAGGGCGTGGTGCAGCCGATCGTGGCGCGCCCGCTGTCCGGAGGCAACTACGAGATCGTTGCCGGCGAGCGCCGCTGGCGCGCGGCGCAGATCGCCGGCCTCGAATACATCCCGGCGGTGGTGCGCCAGATTCCTGATGAGGCCGCGATCGCCATCGCGCTTATCGAGAACATCCAGCGCGAAAACCTCAATCCCGTCGAGGAAGCCAACGCGTTCACCCGCCTGATCGATGAATTCCACATGACCCACCAGCAGGTCGCCGAAGCCGTGGGCCGCTCGCGCGCGGCCGTGACCAACATGCTGCGGTTGCTTACGCTGAACGGCGACGTGCGCGAATTGCTCGAGACCGGCAAGATGGACATGGGTCATGCGCGCGCGCTGCTCGCGCTCGAGGGCAAGCTTCAGAGCCAGGCGGCGTACCAGGTGGTGGAGAAAGGATTGTCGGTGCGCGAGACGGAGCATTTCGTGCGGCGCCTGCTCGCTAAGCCCGCGGGACATAAATCCGCCGGAGGGCGTATGGACCCCGACACCCGGGCGCTGGCACAAAAACTTTCCGAAAAGCTCGGCACCAAGGTTCGCTTTCAGCACAGCGCCAAGGGCAAAGGCCGGGTCGTGATCGAATACAATACCCTGGAAGAGCTTGACGGTATTCTGGCCCATATCCGCTAGCCGCCAGGACCCTGGCGCAGTTCTATCCAAATAGGGTGCATTATTCGCCTGGGGCACCGGGCGCTACCCGCTTGGCGGCCATTGGTGCGGCGACTATAACTAGATGTAGAGATATCGTTCAGAAGGGTTATGGAGGACCTGATGAAAAGGGCAACCGTATTTTTGATTCTGAGTTTGGTCGTGCCCGTGATGGCGGGCGCGCAAGACCTGGCTTCGTTGGAGCAGATGCGTCAGACGGCGGAACAAGGCAACGCTGATGCCCAGCTGGAGATGGGTATTCTGTACGAGTTTGGTTACCACATGCCGAAGAACAACATCACCGCGCTCGCCTGGTATCGACGCTCCGCCGCGCAGGGCAATGCGCTCGCCGTTAAACGTGCCGACGAACTGAAGTCACACATGACGCCGGATGAAGTTGACGCGGCGGACAAGCTTTCAAAAGAGCTGATGACCAAGCAGCCCGCACAAGCGGACACAACACAAGCCACAACACCAGCTACTGAGACGCCGCCGGCGGAAAAGCCGGCCTCCTCTACACCACCAACCACTGAGGCGCCGCCGGAAAAGCCAGCCTCCTCACCGTAAGCTATCCGTTTCACGGGGCGGCCGATCCCGCCCATTACATGCGTCATCTTCTGGTTGCGTATCCCCCGCGGATTACGAATTACGCGGATGACAGGTTTGCGTGGCGTCTCGTCACGTCGATGCGCCCTTGGACGCCGTCCCGGTAGACACTCAAACTGGAGCGTGTAACATTACCGCCCCGATGTCGGCGGTCGGCAACTGAACTGCAGCCGCATTACTGATTATGCTAACAACTCCCGGGTGACCCGGCGGAGAGAGGCAATGCTCGTAAAGGAAATCATGACCACCTCCGTCAAGGTGGCCAGCACCACCGATCCGGTTCGCGACATCGCGACCGTGATGTGCTTCAACAAGATCAGCGGTGTGCCGGTGGTCGACGCCCAGCAGAAGCTGATCGGCATGATTTCGGAGAAAGACATCCTGCATGCGATGTTCCCCACCTTGCAGGACGTGATGGAAAACCCGACCCCGCCCGATTTCGAGAAGCTGGAGCGCGAGTACCGCGACGTGGTCACCCTCAAGGTCGGCGACCTGATGACCACCGTCCTGTATGTCGCCGATCCGGACATGCCGGTGCTCAAGGCGGCCTCGATCATGTTCCGCAATCGCATCCGGCGCATTCCCGTGGCCAAGAATGGGGTGCTGCTCGGGATCATCAGCATTGGTGATGTGCACAAGGCGATGTTCCGTGAGAATCTGACACACCAGGGATGAGCTTACGTCCTTGGCGGAATCGTTAAGAATTTGATTTATGGGCTTTCTGGCACAATTCCTTGACGCTATATTGTATCGACTCCGTGGCGGGCCAAGACTTTAGCCGGAGGGACTGAAGCGGAATCCAGGTATGAGCGGGGGGTCGCCGGCGGGTTTTATCGCTACAGGACGCGCCTTACTGATGTCCGACGAGTATCCTCGATCAAAGGTGCTTATATGCTCATTGACACTATGGTCATTGACCCTGTTGGCGGGCGCCTTTTACTATACTGCGCGCCTTCCCATAAATGGCTCAACTGACAAGGTGTGGTTGAGTACACTGCGTTTCAGGAATCGGTAATTAGTAACTGCAGACCTGGCTGCTTGCGAAGTGATGGTTATGGCTATGAAAAAGTCTGTTGACACACCGCCGCTTACGCCGGTCAGGTCGCTCGGCTGTCGAGCCATGACCATCCATGGGGTATAAATCAATTGCATACCGGATAGTTCTGGCGCAACTGGGAATTGCGCTGGTGCTCGCGGCTGTATGTCTGGCTGCTTGGGGACGATCGACAGCCGTAGCCGCCCTGGGCGGTGGTGCGATCGGTGTCGTCACCAACCTGTATGTGGCGCTCCGGGTATTCGGCAACGGTGCCGTGAGGCCAGCCCAGCAGGTCTTGCAGCGTTTCTATGCGGCCGAGGCGGTGAAGTTCGCGCTAACGCTCGGGCTGTTCGCGCTTGGCATTGGCGTACTCAAGCTGAACGCCCTGCCGCTGCTGGGTGGTTACGGGCTGACTCTGGCGGTGTACTGGCTGGCGTTGCTCCCGACCCGGCCGAAGCTGGAACTGAACTGAGCAGCGCAAGCCATGAGCACATCCGAAGGCCCGAAAACGTCGACCGACTATATCGTCCACCACCTCACCAATCTGTCGACCGGTGAGGGGTTCTGGGCGCTGCATTGGGACACGCTGTTCTTCTCGTTGCTGCTCGGCTTGGTGCTGGTGCTCGTCTTCGGCATCGTGGCACGCCGCGCCACCACCGGCGTGCCGGGCGGGCTGCAGAATTTCGTCGAGCTCATGGTCGAGTTCGTCGATAAGCAGGTCAAGGACACGTTTCATGGGCGCAGCGCGCTGATCGCGCCGCTGGCGCTGACCATATTCTGCTGGGTGTTCCTGTGGAACGCCATGGATCTCGTGCCGGTGGACGCCCTGCCCGAGCCGGCAAAATCGCTCGGTGTTCCCTACCTGCGCATGGTGCCGTCCACCGACCTGAACGCCACCTTCGGGCTATCGCTATCGGTGCTGCTGCTGATAATCTTCTACAGCATCAAGATCAAGGGCCCGCTCGGCTACGCCAAGGAATTTCTCACCCATCCGTTCGGCCCGTACCTGTTTCCGGCCAACCTGCTGCTCAATATCGTCGAGCTCGCCGCCAAGCCGATCTCGCTGGCGCTGCGACTGTTCGGCAACCTGTACGCTGGCGAGATGATTTTCATCCTGATCGCGCTCATGTACGGCGGTGGCCTGGTGCTCGGCACGCTCGCCGGGGTGCTGCAGCTCGGCTGGGCGATCTTCCACCTGCTGATCATCACGCTGCAGGCGTTCATTTTCATGGTGTTGACCATCGTGTACCTGAGCATGGCGCACGAGGACAGTCACTGATCTGGTTTCGACTCTCAACTCTTTAACTCTTCCGGAGGAAAAAAGATGGAAACTCTGTACGGCATGACCGCGGTGGCGGTGGGTATCATCCTCGGTATGGGCGCGCTCGGCACCGCGATCGGCTTCGGAATTCTCGGCGGCAAGTTCCTCGAAGGCGCGGCACGGCAGCCGGAGATGGTCCCGATGCTGCAGGTGAAGATGTTCATCGTTGCCGGCCTGCTCGACGCCGTGACCATGATCGGCGTGGGCCTGTCGCTGTGGTTCACCACCGCCAACCCGTTCGTTGCCGCGCTCAAGGCAGCGGCCACGGCAGCGCACTAGTCGCGCCGGCCGGTCCGTTTCTCCCGCATTCGAGTGAAGGAGCTTCGCCCGTGAACATCAATGCCACCCTCATTGGTCAGATGATCAGCTTCGCGCTGCTCGTATGGTTCACGATGAAATTCGTCTGGCCCCCGGTCACCAAGGCGTTGGCCGAGCGCCAGCAGCGCATCGCCGATGGCTTGGCCGCCGCCGAGCGCGGCAAGCAGGAACTTGGCCTGGCGCAGAAGAAAGCTACCGAGATTCTGCACGAGGCGCACGCTGATGCCGCCGACATGCTCGCGCAAACCGCGCGCCGTGCCGCCGAGATCATCGAGCAGTCGAAGAACGAGGCGCGCGCCGAAGGCGAACGGCAGATCGCTGCGGCCCAAGTCGAGATCGAGCAGATGACGCACCACGCGCGCGAACAGCTGCGCGCCGAGACCTCGACCGCGGCCATTGCCGTGGCCGGCAAGATTCTGGAGCGCGAGATCGACGCCAAGACCCACCAGAAGCTCCTGAACGAACTGGTGGGCCAGATCTAAAGCCATGGCCGAGGCACTCACCATCGCCCGTCCCTACGCCAAGGCGGCGTTTGAGACTGCGCAGGCGAAGCAGCAGCTGGCCGCCTGGTCGCGCATGCTGGCCGCCGCGGCCGCGGGCGTCGGCGAGCCCGCCGTGCAGATATTGCTCGGCAGCCCGAAATTGCCGAAGCAACAGATTGCGCAGATTTTCGTCGAGCTCGTGGGCCAAGAGCTCGGCGACAGCGGCGCGAATTTCATCGAGCTGTTGGCGGAAAACCGCCGTCTCGGACTATTGCCCGTGATAGCGCAGGTATTCGCGCAGCTGCGCGCTGACGCCGAGCGCACGATCGAGGCGACCGTGATCTCGGCCAGCCCGCTCGGCGATGAAGAACGCGCGGCGCTGGCCCGGGCCCTGAAAAAGCGGCTCAACCGCGAAGTGACACTCCAGTGTGAAACCGATTCCCGGCTCATCGGCGGCGCCGTGATCCGCGCCGGGGATCTCGTGATCGACGGTTCGGTGCGCAGCAAGCTCGAACGGCTGGGCCTGGCGCTGGCCCGTTAGTGACCCGGCACGATCACATTTGAACGAAGGGGAAACGTTTGTGACTGACAGAATCTGCGTGATGAGGCGAGCGTGCCGGGTCAATAAAGAAATTCTTACGATTTTGTTTATTGCGGCGGCACGGTGGCATCGTTCGCGGACCCCGGACCCTTCAGCCGGTCCGGCACGTTCAGATTGTTTCATGCCGCCGCAATAAACAGAGGAACGACGATGCAACTCAATCCATCCGAAATCAGCGAACTGATCCGCGCGCGCATCGAGAAGTTCGCGCCGCAAGCCGAGGCCCGCAATGAGGGCACGGTGGTCGGTCTCACCGACGGCATCTGCCGCGTGCACGGCCTGGCTGACGCCATGCAGGGCGAGATGCTCGAATTCCCGGGCAACACCTTCGGGCTCGCGCTCAACCTCGAGCGCGACTCGGTCGGTGCCGTGATCCTGGGCGAGTACAAGCACATCACCGAGGGCGACGCCGTGAAATGCACCGGCCGCATCCTGGAAGTGCCGGTCGGCCCGGAACTGATCGGGCGCGTGGTGAACGCGCTGGGCCAACCGATCGACGGCCGCGGTCCGATCGCCACCCAGCTCACGAGCCCGATCGAAAAGATTGCGCCGGGCGTGATCGCGCGCCAGTCGGTGAGCCAGCCGGTACAGACCGGTCTCAAGTCCATTGACGCAATGGTGCCGATCGGCCGCGGCCAGCGCGAGCTCATCATCGGCGACCGCCAGACCGGCAAGACCGCACTTGCCATCGATACCATCATCAATCAGAAAGGCACGGGCGTGATTTGTATCTACGTCGCCATCGGCCAGAAGGCCTCGTCGGTGGCCGCCACGGTGCGCAAGCTTGAGGAATATGGTGCCATGGGCCACACCATTGTGGTGGCGGCGAGCGCCGCCGAGTCGGCGGCCATGCTGTACATCGCACCCTACTCCGGCTGCGCCATGGGCGAGTACTTCCGCGACAGCGGCCAGGACGCGCTGATCGTGTACGACGACCTCACCAAGCAGGCCTGGGCGTACCGCCAGATCTCGCTGCTGCTGCGCCGCCCGCCGGGGCGCGAGGCGTATCCGGGTGACGTGTTCTATCTGCATTCACGCCTGTTGGAGCGCGCCGCGCGCGTCAATTCCGATTATGTCGAGAAGGTGACCCACGGCAAGGTGAAGGGCAAGACCGGCTCGCTCACCGCACTGCCGGTGATCGAAACCCAGGCCGGTGACGTGTCGGCGTTTGTGCCGACCAATGTGATCTCGATTACCGATGGCCAGATTTTCCTTGAGACCGACCTGTTCAATTCCGGCATGCGCCCGGCGATCAACGCCGGCCTGTCGGTGTCGCGTGTCGGCGGCGCCGCCCAGACCAAGGTCGTCAAGAAACTCGGCGGCAGCGTGCGTCTGGCGCTGGCCCAGTACCGCGAACTGGCGGCGTTCGCGCAGTTCGCCTCGGACCTGGACGCCGCCACCCGCAAGCAGCTTGATCGCGGTGCGCGCATCATGGAGGTCATGAAACAACCGCAGTACTCGCCGATGAGTGTGGCGCAGATGGCGGTGTCGCTGTTCGCGGTGAATGAAGGTTTCCTGGACGAGGTGCCGGTCAACAAGATTCGCGCCTTCGAGGACGCCTTGCAGGCGTACATGAAATCGAGCCAGGCGGCGCTGATGGACAAGATCAACGCAACGCCGGAGTACTCCGACGACGTGGCCAAGGCCTTGCGCCAGGCGCTCGAAGACTTCAAGGCGCATCACGTCTGGTAACGTGGACATAAGACCATGGCGATCGGCAAAGAGATACGCAAGCAGATCAAGAGCATCCAGAACACGCAGAAGATCACGCGTGCCATGGAAATGGTCGCGGCCAGCAAGATGCGCCGCGCCCAGGAACGCATGCAGGCGGCGCGCCCGTACGCGTACAAGATCCGTAACGTCGTGAGCCACCTGCACTACGCGCATTCGGAATATAAACACCCGTTCGTGATCGAGCGCGAGACGAAACGCACCGGCATGATTCTGGTTACCTCCGATCGCGGCCTGTGCGGTGGCCTGAACACGAATTTGCTGCGCACGGCGCTGGTCGAAATGAAGGCCTGGCATGACAAGAAGATTGACATCGACCTGTGCACCATCGGCAGCAAGGGCTTCATGTTCAGCAAGCGCATCGGGGCGAACATCCTGTCGCACGTGGCGCATCTGGGTGACAACCCGCGCATCGAGGATCTGATCGGCACGGTCAAGGTTATGCTTGACGCCTACATCGAGGGCAAGATCGACCGGCTGTATGTCATCTACAACCGGTTCGTGAATACCATGTCCCAGCAGCCGGTCATTGAACAATTGCTGCCGCTACCGGAAATCGCCGCGGCGACGGCGACCGAGACTGAAACCGATGGGCTCAAGCATCACTGGGATTACATCTATGAACCGGACGCACACGAGCTGCTGGACGATTTGCTGACGCGTTACATCGAGTCGCAGGTATATCACGGGGTGTCGGAAAATCAGGCCTGCGAGCAGTCGGCGCGCATGGTGGCCATGAAGTCGGCATCCGACAACGCCGGTACGCTGATTGACGAATTGAAATTGAAGTACAACAAAGCCCGCCAGGCGGCGATTACCCAGGAAATATCGGAGATCGTCGGCGGCGCCGCGGCGGTTTGAACGGATAATTCACCGCAAAGACGCGAAGGACGCAAAGAAAAGCTTTTTTAAATTTTAAAACCCTTTGCGCTCTTTGCGCCTTTGCGGTGAAAGAATTTACTTTTTGAGGCACTGAAAGATGACTAACGGAAAAATCGTGCAAATCATCAGCGCGGTAGTGGACGTGGAATTCCCGCGTGATGCCCTGCCCAAGGTTTATGACGCCTTGAAGCTCGCCGAGGTCGATTTGACGCTCGAAGTTCAGCAGCAGTTGGGCGACGGGGTGGTGCGCTGCATCGCCATGGGCAGCACCGACGGCATCAAGCGCGGCATGGACGTGGCCAACAGCGGCAGCCCGATCTCGGTGCCGGTCGGCACCAAAACGCTCGGCCGCATCATGGACGTGCTGGGCCGTCCCATCGACGAAATCGGCCCGATCGGCAACGAGAAATCGATGCCGATCCATCGCCAGCCTCCGAGCTATGAAGAGCAGGCCGCCTCGGCCGAGTTGCTCGAGACCGGCATCAAGGTGATCGACCTGATGTGCCCGTTCGCCAAGGGCGGCAAGATCGGCCTGTTCGGCGGCGCCGGCGTCGGCAAAACCGTGGCCATGATGGAGCTGATCCGCAACATCGCCGTCGAGCATTCCGGCTACGCGGTGTTCGCCGGTGTCGGCGAGCGTACCCGCGAGGGCAATGACTTCTATCACGAGATGAAAGAAAGCGGCGTGCTGGATAAAGTCTCGCTGGTCTACGGCCAGATGAACGAGCCGCCCGGAAACCGTTTGCGAGTCGCGCTCACCGGCCTGACCATCGCCGAGAATTTCCGCGACGAAGGCCGTGACGTGCTGCTGTTCATCGACAACATTTACCGCTATACGCTGGCCGGCACCGAGGTATCGGCACTCTTGGGCCGCATGCCGTCGGCGGTGGGTTACCAGCCGACGCTTGCCTACGAGATGGGCATCCTGCAGGAACGCATCACCTCGACCAAGACCGGCTCGATCACGTCCATTCAGGCCGTATACGTACCGGCCGATGACCTGACCGACCCATCGCCGGCGACGACCTTCTCGCATCTCGACGCCACCGTGGTGTTATCGCGCCAGGTGGCGGAGCTGGGCATTTATCCGGCGGTCGATCCCCTGGATTCCACCAGCCGCCAGCTCGACCCGCATATCGTCGGCGAGGAACACTACAAAACCACGCGCGATGTGCAGGTGACGTTGCAGCGTTACAAGGAACTGCAGGACATCATCGCTATTCTCGGCATGGATGAACTGTCGGAAGACGACAAGCTCGCCGTCAGCCGTGCCCGCAAGATTCAGCGGTTCCTGTCGCAGCCGTTCTTCGTGGCCGAGGTATTCACCGGAACACCGGGAAAATTTGTCTCGCTCAAGGACACGATCCGCGGCTTTCGCGGCATCGTCGACGGCGAATACGACAGTTATCCGGAGCAGGCCTTCTACATGGTCGGCTCCATTGACGAAGTGGCCGAGAAGGCGAAGACACTCTAAATGTGGAATGGCGAATGCAAGTTCCGAATCGCGGAATCCGCGTTCAGGTTTGAAAAATGGCTATGACAATACACGTTGATATCGTGTCCGCCGAGAAGGAGATCTACTCCGGCAGGGCGGAAATCGTGTTCGCGCCGCTCGTGACCGGCGAGGTCGGCATCCTGCCGCGGCATGCACCGTTGCTGGCGCGCATGAAGCCGGGCGAGGTGCGCGTGCGCACCGGCACCGAGGAGTTATTCTTCTATGTCTCCGGCGGTCTGCTGGAAGTGCAGCCGTACGTGGTCACGGTCCTCGCCGATACCGCGTTGCGCGCCCGCGACCTCGACGAGGCCGCCGCGCTCAAGGCCAAGGAACTTGCTGAGGAAGCGCTGCGTAACCGACAAGCGAGTATTAACTACGCCAAGGAGCTGGCCGAACTGTCCGAGGCCGTCGCGCGACTGCGCACCATCCAGAAGCTGCGTGATCGTGCCGGCAAGTAAGCAGCCAGCGCGCGTTTTTTATCCCACATTTAATTCCATGACCGCATCCGTCGTCACCAAAAACAGGGTCGTATCCCTGATTTACGCCGTGCGCAACCAGAAGGGCGAGTTGTTTGAATACCGCGATCTGCCGATATCGTACGTCCATGGTTCCGGTGTCGATCTGTTTCCCAAGATCGAGGCAGCACTGGAGGGACGCACCATCGGCGACCGCGTCGTGGTAGAACTGTCGCCGGCCGATGCCTTTGGCGAGCACGACCCCAAGCTCACCTTCACCGACGACATTGATAACGCGCCACCCGAATTGCGCCATGTCGGTGCCGAGTTCGAGGCGCAGAATGCCAAAGGCGAAAGCATCCTACTGGTGGTGACGCGCGTCGAAGCCGACAAGATTACGGTGGACGCCAATCATCCACTGGCGGGTCAGACCATCACCTTCGAGGTGACAGTGCGGGACATACGCGACGCCACCCCCGAGGAAATCCGGAACGGCCGCCCCGCCGGCGATCTGCCCACGTTACAATAGATCACCCGGCCGTTTTTTTCCTATAGTTAACGGAATATGAAGGTGTCCACGTCCTGACCCATGTCTGCCCCCCTTGAAGTCGTTATTCTGGCCGCCGGCCAGGGCAAGCGCATGTATTCCGACACGCCCAAGGTGTTGCATCAGCTGGCCGGGCGTCCGTTGCTGGCGCACGTGTTGGAAAGCGCCCGCACGCTCAAGCCCGCCGCCGTGCACGTGGTGTACGGCCACGGCGGTGAACGGGTGCGCGAGGCGTTTGCGCACGCCGGGGTGAACTGGGCACGGCAGGCGGAGCAGAAAGGCACCGGCCACGCCGTGGCCCAGGCCACACCCGCTGTTGCCGATCAGGCCACCGTGCTGGTGCTTTACGGCGACGTGCCGCTGATCCGCTCGCAGACTTTGCAGGAGCTGCTTCAGGCGGCCGGTTCCGGCTGCCTCGCCCTGCTGACGGCGGAACTGGAGCAGCCCGCCGGCTACGGCCGTATTATCCGCGACACAGCCGGCCGGGTGGCACGCATCGTGGAAAGCAAGGATGCCACCCCCGAAGAGACCGCGGTGCGCGAGGTGAATACCGGTTTCCTGGCCGCCCCGGCTGACAAGCTCAAAAAATGGCTCGCCGCCCTGCGCAATCACAACGCCCAAGGCGAATACTATCTGACTGATATAATTGCCATGGCGGTGGCAGAAGGGGTGCCGATCGCAACCCGCTCACCCCGGGACATCTCGGAAATCCTCGGCGTCAACAGCAAGCAGGAGCTCGCGCAGGTGGAACGCATTCACCAGAAGCAGCAGGCGGAGAAACTCATGCAGCAGGGCGTGACCCTGCGCGACCCGGCGCGTCTCGATGTGCGCGGTGAGCTCAGCTGCGGGCGTGACGTGGTGATCGATGTCAACGTCATTTTTGAAGGCAAGGTGGTGCTCGGCGACCGCGTGCAGGTCGGCCCGAACAACGTTCTGCGTAACTGCACGGTGGGGAGCGACACCGTCATTCATCCGAACTGCGTCATCGAGCAGGCCGACGTCGGCGTCGACTGCCGCATCGGGCCGTTCGCCCGCCTCCGCCCCGAGACGAGCCTCGCGGCGCATGTGCATGTCGGCAACTTCGTCGAGGTGAAAAAATCCGAGGTCGGCGAAGGCAGCAAGATGAATCACCTGAGCTACATCGGCGACACCACGATTGGTGCGGGCGTCAACATCGGCGCCGGCACCATCACCTGCAACTACGACGGCGCCAACAAGCACCGCACCGTGATCGGCGACAATGTCTTCGTCGGTTCGAACACGGCGCTGGTGGCGCCGGTGACCGTGGGCGCGGGCGCCACCATCGGCGCGGGCTCGGTGATCACCAAAGAAGCACCGGCCGGGGAGCTCACGCTGACGCGTATCCCGCAGGTGACCAAGCCCGGCTGGAAGCGGCCGGTCAAGAAACCGAAAAAATAAACACGAGGTTTTTCCCATGTGTGGCATCGTCGGCGCGGTCGCGCAACGCAACGTGGTCCCGATCCTGATCGAGGGCCTGAAGCGCCTCGAATACCGCGGCTATGACTCGGCCGGGATCGCCGTGCTCGGCAACGGCGGCGCGGAACGTCTGGACCGCGTGCGCGCGGTCGGCAAGGTCAAGGCACTCGAGGACTCCATCCAGCAGCTCAAAACCGAAGGTCAGACCGGCATTGCCCACACCCGCTGGGCTACTCATGGCGTGCCGAGCGAGGACAACGCCCACCCGCACGTCAGCCATGGCGTCATTGCCGTGGTGCACAACGGGATCATTGAGAATCACGAGAAGCTGCGTAAGAAACTGCAGGAACTGGGCTATGAGTTCAACTCCCAGACCGACACCGAGGTGATCGCGCACCTGGTACATCACCATCTGAAGAAACACAAAGACCTGCGCCAGGCGGCGATGGCCGCGATCGGCGAGCTCGAGGGCGCGTATGCGCTCGGCATCATCAGCCGCGACGAACCGCACCGCCTGATCGCGGCGCGCCGGGGCAGTCCGCTGGTGGTCGGGGTCGGCGTCGAGGAACACTTCATCGGCTCCGACGTGCTTGCCCTGGCGCCGGTGACACGCAACGTGATCTATCTCGAGGAAGGCGATGTCGCCGACCTGCGCTGCACCGGATACACCCTCTACGACTCAAGCGGCAAGAAAGTGGAACGGCCGGTGCGCGTATCCGAGGCTTCAGCCGATGCCGTGGATCGCGGCCAGTATCGCAACTTCACAGAGAAGGAAATTTTCGAGCAGCCTAAAGCCGTCGCCGACACCCTCGAAGGTCGTCTCGGCAAACACCGCATTCTCGAAGAGGCTTTCGGCGTCACCGCCGGGCAGATCTTCGACAACACCAAAGCCGTTCAGATCATCGCCTGCGGCACGAGTTTCCACGCCGGTTCGGTGGCGCGCTACTGGATCGAAAGCCTCGCCGGCCTGCCATGCAATGTCGAGATTGCCAGCGAGTACCGCTACCGCAAGCACGTGGTCCTACCCGATACGCTGGTGGTGGCCATCTCGCAATCCGGCGAGACCGCCGATACGCTGGCCGCTCTGCAACAGACCAAGAAGCTCGGCTACGGCCATTCGCTCGCCATCTGTAACGTGCCGGAGAGTTCGCTGGTGCGCGAGTCGGAACTCACGCTGCTGACTCGCGCCGGCCCGGAGATCGGCGTGGCCTCGACCAAGGCCTTTGTCACCCAGCTGACCGCCTTGTTACTGCTCACCATCGCACTCGCGCGTCGGCATGGCCTGACGGCGGAGAAAGAAAAGAAATTAGTCGAAGAACTGGAGCAATTGCCGGGACGCATTCAGAAGGTCCTGGAACTCAGCGATGAAATCCGCCAGCTCTCCGAACGCTTCGTGGACAAGCAGCACGCGCTGTTCCTCGGACGTGGTGTGCATTATCCGATTGCCATGGAAGGGGCGCTCAAGCTCAAGGAAATCTCCTATATCCATGCCGAGTCCTACGCCGCCGGTGAATTGAAGCACGGCCCGCTGGCGCTGGTGGACGCCAACATGCCGGTGATCGCGGTGGCGCCGAACGATGAGCTGCTGGAGAAACTGAAATCCAATCTGCAGGAAGTCCGCGCCCGCGGCGGCGAACTCTACGTGTTCTCGGTCAAGGGTACCGGCGTGCGCGCCAGCAACACCACCAAGATCCGCATGCCCGAAGTGGGTGAGTGGACCTCGCCGATACTCTACACCGTGCCGCTGCAATTGCTGGCCTATTACGTGGCGCTGGCGAAGGGAACCGACGTGGATCAGCCGAGGAATTTGGCGAAGTCGGTAACCGTGGAGTAAGTGTCTTCTCTCCTTGCAGGAGAAATGTTGGCAAATCCGACAAAAGTCAGCGATGAGCTAGCCGCCATAAATCCAGTCTGTACAAGAACTAACTGAAGATGTAATTTGCACATCTGAAATGAAGCAGGCAGTGCACGCACCGTGCGGTTGCATAATATCGAGCTGGGGGCATGACCTAAAAATTCATGGCAACTGTACGCAAAATCCCGCTGTCAGAATCCGTGCTCAACATGATACAAGCGCACGTCAAGATGCACTGCGAGATGTTTACCACCGACACCGTATATCTGGACACCATCGGCTACGTTCCTGGCGGTCGAACCCTTGTTGAGTCCCATCACTGGCCGGTCAGAGAGGCCTTCGAATACTTCCAGAATCTCGGCGTGGGACGACTGGAGGGTGATTCTTTCAAGGTGCTGGACCCGGATTATTTCCGCGTCGATCCTGATCGACTCATCGTCCCCGTCAATTTCTCAATCGACGAGCGCATTCGCTCGGGCTTGCTGCTCATGCTTGACGTTTACGCCCAAGTTTTCGACGCCGAGAACCGGCTCAGGTTTTTTCTTAATCAAAAATTGGAGGATAAATTCGGTCCGGATTATGTTTTCTATTTACCGCAGCACGTCCAGGAGCGCATAGACCATGAGAAGTCGCGCACGAGTTGCTACGTGATCGATCCACGAAAAGGAGATCTGGAATTTACCCACTTTAGCGATCTCTCGCGGATCATTGTTGCTAATGAGGAATTCATTGCGGATAATCTGAGCCGTTCAGTGTTACTCGAGAAATTGGATTATCTCAATTCCATCCGTAACCTTGCTGCCCACAACAACCTGATTGAAGCGGCTGAGATCACTCGTATCCACAATAACTGCGAGATTGTTCGCCTTATCACCGGGATGGAGCTGCCTGCCATTAAACAAACACAGCCGACGGAAGAAGAACCGAGTAGTATCGACATCTGAGCACCTTTAACGACGCGGCCATCGCCACCGCCATTATCGCACTTGCCAAAAGCCTCCAGCTTACAGTTGTCGCGGAAGGTGTCGAAACCCAGGAGCAGTTGAACTTTCTGCGCCACCACGGTTGTGGCACTGCGCAAGGGTACTACTTTGCGCGGCCTTTGCCGGTGGAAGAATTCGTGCGCTTCCTGCGCGAAGGCCCACACTAGCGGCGATAAGACAGGCGAAATCGAGGTCAGTGACCGTAGCCGCGCTGGCCGACCTTGCCGCGGAACACCAGATACTGGTAGCCGTTGTAGATCAGCATGACCGGCAGCAGCATGCCGATCCCCGTAAGCATGAAGACCAGCGTTTTGGGCGAGGCGGCGGCGTTTTCGATGGTCACGGATGGCGGCAGCAGACTTGGATACAGGCTGATCGCGAGGCCGGCGAAGGACAGCACGAAGATCGCGAGGCTCCACACGAAGGGAGCGCTTTCCCTGCGTCGGCGCAGACTGCGCAGTAGCATGAGGAATGTGACCGCCGCGCAGACCGGCAGCGCCGTTATATAGTAGAACGCCGGGAAGGAAAACCAGCGCGCGGCGACGCGCGCATGCAGGAAGGGCGTGGTGACCGTGACAACGATCGCCACCGCGAGCATCAGCCATGCCGCGAGCCGCGCGCGCCGGTAGCTGCGCTCCTGAATATCGCCCTCGGTCTTCATGATGAGGTAGGTGGCGCCTAGCAGCGTGTAGCCGGACAGTACGCCCACGCCCACCACCAGGGAGAACGGGCTGAGCCAGTCCCAGACCCCGCCCACGAAACGTCCGTCGTTGACCTCCATTCCCTGGATGACGGCGCCGAGGGCGAGTCCCTGGCTCACGGCCGCCAGGGTGCTCCCGGCGCCGAAGGCCACGCCCCAGAGCCGCTTGCGATGCGCGTACTCATGAAACTCGAATGCCACGCCGCGGAAGATCAGTCCGAACAGCATCAGCATGATCGGGATATAGAGTGCGTGCAGCGCTACGCCGTAGACCAGCGGGAAGGCGCCGAACAATGCGCCGCCGAGCAGCACCAGCCAGGTTTCGTTGGCGTCCCAGACCGAACCCAGGCTTGCCATCATGATGCCGCGGTGATCCTCATTGCCGGCAAACAACGACAGTACGCCCACCCCGAGATCGAAGCCGTCCAGCAGTACGTACAGTGCCAGCATCAGGCCGATCAGGAAGAACCAGATATTGCCCAGAAAGAGTTGCAGCTCATTCATGGCGTCAGTCCGCCTACACCAGGCGTGTGTCGCCGAGCACGCGCCCGGGTTCGGTGTGCAGCGGGTTCGCCCCGCCGTGCCGGAACCGGTTCGTCGAGGTCCGGTCCGCGCTGGATGATGCGGCCGGCGAAGACCAGGAACCCGGCGAGCACAGCCAGATAGATCACCACATAGGCCACGAGTGTTGTCAGGACCGTGCCGGCGGGAAGCGCTGACGCGGCGTCGGCGGTACGCACCAAGCCCTCGACCACCCAGGGCTGACGGCCGACCTCGCGCGTGACCCAGCCCATCTCGAC
>NZ_JBAVEJ010000171.1:0-17920 GCF_049587675.1 Sulfuricaulis sp.
GCGTCGTCCATTCCCACAATACGGCGACGGCGGCGAGGCCCCAAAACAGCGCGAATGGCCAGTCGCCGATATAGGCGGTCAGCACCGCCAGCGGCGCCAGCACGACCGCCGAGGCGATGCGCGTGGCGAGATTGTTGGTGGCCGCGGACACCGACTGGCCAGCGTGCCTAGCACAAACAACATGCCCCACATGGTCATGCCTGCCTGGCGTTTGGGATTTTGCATCACAGTCTCCTTAACAATACCTGTTGAATATCAGTGTCAATTGATCGAATGGCCGATACGATCCCAGACAATACGCTGCCAGAACATCCTGCTCTGGTCGGTCATGTCCCAACTGAACCAGATCAGGAACGCCTTGCCTACCAGATTCTGATCAGGCACGAAGCCCCAGTAACGACTATCGTTGCTGTGATCGCGGTTGTCGCCCATGACGAAATACTGGCCTTCCGGCACCACAATTTCGGGCAGCGGCATGTCCGAACGGTTGGTCGTGAGAATGTCATGCGTCACTCCATCGAGATTCTCCTTGATCCTCAAGGCTTCTCCCTGGGCATCGCTGCCCGACGCAAAAAAGTAAGGACGGCCATCGGACTGGTCCATGGGCGCACCATTGATATACAGCTTCTTATCTTTATATAGGATATGGTCGCCGGGAATGCCAACCACGCGCTTGATGTAGTTGATGGAAGGATTGCCGGGAAAACGAAACACCATCACTTCACCCCGCTTTGGATGGCTGAAATCCATGATCTTATTGTTTATCACGGGTAGCCGCACGCCATAGGTAAACTTGTTCACCAAGATGAAATCGCCGATATAAAGGCTGGGAAGCATCGAGCCGGAAGGGATACGGAACGGCTCCACCAGAAACGAGCGGATCAGGAACACGATCAGAATAACCGGGAAAAAGGCGCGCGCATACTCGACATAAGCCGGCTCCTGCCGCACCCGTGCCGCTTCCTTGTCCTTCCCCACCTGGGAAAGCTCCTTGGCCTTGCGCTCCCGGTTCTCCGACAGCAGCAATCGATCGAGCCCCCAGATTGCGCCGGTACCGACCAGAATCAGCAACATGATTAATGCGAAGTCCATAACGTTACTTCTCGTCCACGCGCAGTACGGCGAGAAACGCCTCCTGCGGAATTTCCACGGTGCCCAATTGTTTCATGCGTTTCTTGCCCTCTTTCTGTTTTTCCAGCAGTTTGCGCTTGCGCGTGGTGTCGCCGCCATAGCATTTGGCCGTGACATTCTTGCGCAGGGCCTTAACCGTTTCGCGCGCGATGATCTTGGAACCAATGGCCGCCTGAATGGCAACGTCGAACATTTGCCGCGGGATCAGCTCGCGCAGTTTTTTCGCCAGTTCCCGTCCGCGGTGCAGGCTACGTTCACGATGCACGATCACCGAGAGTGCGTCCACTTTATCGCCATTGATCAATACGTCAAGTTTACACAGGTCGGAGACGCGAAACTCCAGAAAATCGTAGTCGAGCGAGGCATATCCGCGGCTCACCGACTTGAGCCGATCGAAAAAATCGAGCACGACTTCGTTAAGTGGCAAATCATAGATCAGCATGGCCTGACGGCCGTGATAGGTCATGTCCTTCTGAATGCCGCGCTTCTCCACGCACAGTCCGATGACGTTGCCGACATATTCCTGCGGCACGAGGATTGTGGCGCGGATGATGGGTTCGCGTAAATCGACGATTCGGGACTGATCCGGCATTTTCGCCGGATTCTCGACAAGCAGTACTTCATTCGAAGTCACTACTTCGTATACTACGGTCGGCGCGGTCGTGATGAGATTCAGTCCGTATTCACGCTCAAGCCGCTCCTGAATGATCTCCATATGCAGCATGCCGAGGAAACCGCAGCGGAAACCGAAACCGAGGGCCTGTGAGGTTTCCGGTTCGTAATGCAGCGAGGCATCGTTGAGTTGCAGCTTTGCGAGTGCGTCGCGGAACGTTTCATACTCGGAGGATTCAACTGGATACAAACCGGCGAACACGCGTGGCTTGATTTCCTTGAAACCGGGGAGCGGTTTGCCGGCGGGACGGTCGACATGTGTGATTGTGTCACCGACACGTGCGCTGCGCACATCCTTGATGCCGGCCATGACATAGCCCACCTCGCCCGGCCCCAGTTCCGTAACGGGTTTGCGCTTGGGAGTGAAGATGCCAATTTGTTCGGTCACGTAATCGCGCCCGGTAGCCATGAGTCGTATCTTTTCACGGGGCTTCAGGCGTCCATCCATGACACGCACCAGCGAAACCGTCCCGAGGTAATTGTCAAACCAGGAATCGATGATCAGTGCCTTGAGCGGTGCGTTGGCGTCGCCCTTCGGCGCTGGAATATGCCGGACGATCGCTTCCAGTATTTCTGGCACGCCTTCACCTGTCTTCGCGCTTGCGCGGACGGCTTCCTGGGCATGAATGCCGATGATGTCTTCGATCTCCTGGATTGCCCGCTGCGGGTCGGCGGAGGGAAGATCGATCTTGTTCAGGACCGGCAGAATTTCCAGATTAAGTTCGGAGGCAGTGTAACAGTTGGCCACGGTCTGCGCTTGCACGCCCTGCGATGCATCCACCACCAGCAACGCGCCTTCGCAGGCGGTCAGTGAGCGCGATACTTCATAGGAGAAGTCCACGTGCCCCGGCGTGTCGATCATGTTCAGGCGGTATGTCTGACCGTCGCGCGCCCGGTAGTCGAGCGCAACACTTTGAGCCTTGATGGTAATGCCGCGCTCCCGCTCGAGATCCATCGAGTCCAGCACCTGTTCCTGCATCTCGCGCGCCTCCAGTCCCCCACAGACCTGGATGAAGCGGTCCGCAAGCGTGGATTTGCCGTGGTCGATATGCGCGATGATCGAGAAATTCCGGATCAGTTCCTGATTCCAGCTGCTCATAAATGTAGCCCTGCTGCGCTCGTCCTGACATAAGAGCAGTAGCCCTGCTGCGTTCGTCTTGTCATTCGCAAATGGTGCGATGCTCCCGTCGAAATAGCGCCGGCGGAAACCGCCTGTGTCATGGATACGAAAAAGGCGCCCGAGGCGCCTGGTTTCCTGGTTTCTGTCAAATGGGCTTCAGGGCCATGGTCTGTTTCCAAACGCCCTGCGCGGCGAAGCATACCTTATTTCAGGGTTGCCATAAATATTAATGACAGGGCCGACATGAGAGTAACAACCTCTCAGGCATGTTCAAGTGGGTTCCACGGCAATAATCGCCAAAAACAGCGTCGTCATGCCGCGCCTTACTCGCAACACCACGGGTCGATCCGGGGAAGCGTGTTCGAGAAGTCGATGGAAAGTGACAATATCGCTGACGCGTTTGCCATCCACTTCCAGTATGACATCCCCGGGACGCAAACCGGCATTGCGCGCCTGACCATCCTCGACACCGATAACGCTCACGCCATTATCGATCTCAAGATTTTTCTTCAGCGAGGCCGACATCTCGCTCAAAGCGAGTCCGTATCGCGAATGCTTTTCGACGTCACTGCGCTTGGTCGCCGGCTTGGCGGCGACCTCTTCCTTAAGCTCACCGACGGTGACGATCAACTTTCGCGGGCCGCCATCGCGGCGGAACACACCAAGATGCGCGCGAGTACCGGGCATCGTCAGGCCCACCTGGGGCGGCAGGTCCGTGGACCGGTCAATCGCTCGGCCTTCGTACTCCAGGACGATATCGCCCGTGCGTAGATCGGATTTTGCCGCCGGACTGCCAGGCAGAATATCGGCAATCAAGGCGCCACGCGGTTGGTTCAGGCCATAGGCACTGGCCAGCGCACGCGATACCTCCTGCAGACTCACCCCGATCCAACCGCGCCGTACCCGGCCTTCGCTTTTAAGCTGCGCGCCGATCGTGATGGCGGCATCGATCGGAATAGCGAACGATACCCCCATGAAACCGCCGGTGCCACTGTAGATTTGCGAATTCACACCAACCACTTCGCCTTTGAGATTGAACAGGGGTCCTCCGGAGTTGCCAGGATTAATCGGCACATCCGTCTGGATGAACGAAACATAATTTTCGTTCGGCAGCGTCCGTCCTTTGGCGGAAACAATGCCCGCGGTCGCGGAACTGTCGAAACCGAAAGGCGAGCCGATGGCCAATACCCACTCGCCGACCTGAAGTTTATTCGCGTCGCCAATGACCACCGTGGGCAGTGCAGATGCATCGATTTTGAGCAGGGCCACATCGCTGCGGCGGTCCGCTCCCACCAGACGCGCGCTGAGTTCGCGCCGGTCGGCCAGTCGCACCTGGATATCCCGTGCATTCTCGATCACGTGCGCGCAGGTCAGAATATATCCATCGGGTGAAATGATGAAACCTGATCCCAGCGAACTCTCTTCCGCTTGATCTGGATTTTCATCAAAGGAGCGCGGCGTGAAAGGGCGGGAGGATTTATCATCCGTGGCGGCCGAAGGCGAAAAACCGGCACGGCCGGGATCCCGCGTGACACTGAGGTTGACGACGGCCATGCCGTGCCGGACGACAAGCCGGCTGAAATCCGGCAACTCACGCGGCGCTGCTTGCACCGTCAGCGAAAGAAACAGCAGGAAGAAAAGACAGTATCCGTGCCGGTATGCCACAGTCGCGAAATTCACTTTACCGGCGAAACCGATCCGCCGATGAAGGCAACAGTGGCTGCCGGTACTTCGCCCACTGTAGTAATTTGGTAATCGCCCGATTGGGCGCTCATCGCATGCACCGCACCCATGCGGCTCGGACCCTGCATGAAAGGTTTTACGCCCTTTTCCTGTTTTTCAATGAACACGGACACCGCGGCCAAACCGTCGGTGTAAACCAGATGTTCAACGGGTTGCTTGCGCATCGGCAGCCGTCGCGTCATATGTGCGGAGAGCCGGAAACCCTTGGGCAGTTGTGAAGCAGACCAGCCAGGTTTATCAGAGACATTCCGGGTGTCGCCGTCTTCCCGGTACCAGACCATGCTCTTACCGGTCATGCCGGGCGCGAGCGCCGAAGCCGGAATCTTCGCGCCGATGTTGACCTGCGTGAACATGAACTGCTCAAGGACAGCGTCCTGGTTGTCGAGCAGATCGGCCTTGAGCAACAGGCCACTATCGACATCCGCCCACAAACGATATCCATAGCGATACTGATCGGTGGGCTTGATGATCACGAGTTGCGCCACGCGGCCGGTGATGCGCTCGGTGTTACCCAATGTCAGCGTGTAATATTCGTCCAGATCCTGCAAACGTTCAGGAAGAATTGAGGGAAAAGCCTTTCCTTCCGCCTTGCGATATTCGACCATGACCGAGTTTTTGTCCGGCCAGTAACAGCGGACCTCATTTGCGTCGCGAACGATTTCACGTGGCGCGCCGTTCAGCGACATTAGGCGTTCGCGCGAGGAATTATTTTCCACTTTGTGGAATATCTGCATCGTCTCGAGTTGTTTGTCATGCTGGTAAACGAAAATCCCTTCGTAGTCGAGTGCGCTTGCCGCGTGGTTGATTTTCATCAACCACTCGTGCGCAGCATCCGCCGCCATGGCCGTGGAGCAAACGAATAAACCGAGAAAAATAAAAGCGGAACGATCCGGGAGGCGTGAAATCATTTATCGTTATCGTAGCCGACGACCCGGACATAAGGCATCATGCCGCCAAGCCCGGAGGTCGAGGCAAATTCGTCATGTTCTACCAGGTAGGCGTTAAGCGCGCTTTCGGCCTCCGGTTCCTTCATGTCCCAGTGCGTAGTGCCGGAGCGGATAATGTTTTGCGGCGCCGGTGTGTTAACAGCCAGCGCCGGTAACGGCGCCGGGGCTGGCTGGTGCACCCACTGCACGCCGGTAATGGCAATCGCCGCAACCGAGGCCGCGATCGCCAGCGTGCCAAGGAAACGGGTGACACGATGACGCTGGAATGAAACAGCGGTGGACGGTTCGGCTTGGATGCGTCTCGTAACCTGCTCAGCCGCGTCCTGAGCAACGACGACATCCACATCCTGGTGCAGCGCCGCGCGCACGAGATGATAGCGCTCCCACGTGCGACGGAGCGCGACATCACTCTCAAGCGCCGTGAATACGCGTCGCTCTTCCAGCTCATCAAGCTCGTTGTCGACCAACGCCGACAGTTTCTCTTTCATGTGTTCATCGTTCATATGGCGCTACCTTTCCATCAATGGCCGCAGTTCCTGGTCGATGGCCTCGCGCGCGCGGAAAATGCGCGAGCGCACGGTACCAATCGGACAATCCATGACTTCGGCGATTTCCTCGTAACTCATGCCCTCGATCTCGCGCAGCGTGATGGCCGTGCGCAGATCGGGCGGAAGATGTTCCAGCACCCGGTGCACCGTCGTGGCGATTTCATTGGTCAGCATCTGACGTTCCGGCGTCGCCTGGTCGCGCAGACCCTCGCCGCTTTCGATGAGTTCCGCGCCTTCGATCTCCACGTCCGACCCGGGCGGCCGGCGACCCTGTGACTCGAGATAATTCTTCGCCGTGTTCACGGCAATCCGGTACAGCCAAGTATAGAACGCACTTTCACCGCGAAAACCTCCAATGGCGCGATAGGCCTTGATCATGGCCTCCTGCGTCACGTCTTCCACTTCCCGCCGGTCGCGCACGTAACGCGAAACCAGTTTGGCGACCTTGTGCTGGTACTTCCTGACCAGTAGATCGAAGGCGGTTTTGTCGCCTTTCTGCACCCGGACAACCAGCTTTTGATCGATACTCCGCTCGCTCATGAGGACCTATCCTCATGGGTCCGATACAGGAATATTCTGTCCCTAACAGACCGCGGCAAGGGGTTAAAGTTCGCTGGAAAAGCCCGGAAAAGAGGGTATTTGTTGTTCAATCTTTTGTCCCTGAAAGACAACGGTACGGTAAACGGCATCCGACGCGTGTGATAGGATATCGTAAACACCACAAATGTGCCCTCCCCTTATCCTACGCACATGACGACCCCCCAGTCCTCAGACGTCCTGATCATCGGCGGCGGCGCTGCCGGTCTCAGCCTTGCTCTGCGAGTGGCGGACAAGGCGCGGGTTACGATCCTTGCCAAGGCGGCGCTGACGGAGAGCGCCAGTCTCTACGCCCAAGGCGGTGTGGCCGCGGTTCTGAACGGTCAGGAAGATACGTTCGACTCGCACATTCAAGACACGCTGAATGCCGGGGCCGGCTTGTGTCGCCGCGAGACCGTTGAGTTTGTCGTGCGTCAGGGACCGGAAGCGATTCGCTGGCTGATTGACCGTGGCGTGCCGTTTAGCCAGGAGAAGCAAGCAAATGGTGCGATGGAATATCACCTGACGCGCGAAGGCGGCCACAGTCACCGGCGGGTAATACACGCCGAGGACGCCACCGGCCGCGCGGTCGAGACAACGCTCGAATCGCTCGTCCGCCGGCATCCGAACATCACGTTGCACGAAAGCCATATCGCCATCGATCTCATTACCAGCCAGAAGCTCGGCCGTGCCGGGCCCGACCGTTGTCTTGGCGTCTATGCTCTGAACCGGGAATCCGGACATGTCGTTACCTACAGTGCCCATTTTGTGGCGCTGGCCACCGGCGGCGCCTGCAAAGCCTACCTATATACCAGCAATCCCGACACGTCGACGGGCGATGGAATCGCCATGGCCTGGCGCGCCGGTTGCCGCGTGGCCAACATGGAGTTCATCCAATTCCATCCGACCTGCCTGTATCACCCGCGCGCCAAATCGTTCCTGATTTCCGAGGCGGTGCGCGGCGAAGGCGGACGCCTGACGCTGCCGAACGGCAAGCCGTTCATGCAGAATCACGACCCGCGCGGCGAACTGGCGTCGCGAGACATCGTGGCACGCGCCATCGACTACGAAATGAAGCGCGGCGGCCTCGATTATGTCCACCTGGACATCAGCCACAAACCGGCAGATTTTATCAAAAGCCACTTCCCGACGATCTACGAACGTTGCAAGGAATACGGCTACGACATCACGCGCGAACCGATACCGGTGGTGCCGGCGGCGCACTATACCGGCGGCGGTGTCATGACCGACCTATCCGCCCGTGCCGATCTCGACCGGCTTTACGCCGTCGGCGAATGCGCCTACACCGGCCTGCACGGAGCCAATCGCCTGGCCAGCAACTCCCTGCTCGAATGCCTGGTGTTCGCCAAAACCGCGGCCGAGGACATACTCAAACATCTGCCGACGGCCGGCCAACCGCCAATCGACCTGCCACCCTGGGATGAAAGCCGCGTGACCGACCCCGACGAACAGGTGGTGGTATCACACAACTGGGACGAGCTGCGCCGTGGCATGTGGAGCTACGTCGGCATCGTGCGCACCACCAAGCGCCTGCAACGTGCCCAGCACCGGGTGGATATGTTGAAAGAGGAAGTCAGAGAGTTCTACAGTAACTTTAAGGTTACGAACGATCTTATTGAATTACGTAACTTATTGCTGGTATCCGAATTGATCATCCGCTCCGCTCTCGCGCGCAAGGAATCGCGCGGTCTGCATTACACGCGTGACTATCCGAAGGCGCTATCCGGAACTCCCCAGGACACCGTGCTTACGCCGGAACTCTATGAAGCTTCAGGGCGACGCGCCAACGCCTGAACGCTTCCGGTTCCACGGCATCGGCGGCAATGGCGAGACTGACCGGCCAGCGCCGGCCCTCTATATTCAGGGATAATAGCGTCAGCCACGGATGAACAAAACGGCTGGCAATCTGGCAAACGTGCCAAGCGTCCTTTCCCGCGAATCGCACCGACACTACCCCTTCGCTGTCCATCTCGATCGTCTCAATGGCTGTCGATCCCTGTTTCCACACATAAATGCGTAGTGACCGGTAAAGACTCGCCCCTATCAGCGTCCAGAGCATCAGCCGGACTGGCCAGACGACGGGCACTACCAACAAAAGCAGCATCCCGCCGAGATGCACGAACAGCAGTATTCCCGCCATAAAACGCGAAACTTTTATGTTTAAAATCAGATTACTTTCTGATCTTGGATACAAGTTGCATTAACTCTTTTTCAGGTGGATTTTCGCTCCCCTGAACATACGCCCAGAAGATGTTGTCGGGAACTGCCAGTAATTTATCAAAGGCGTCCTGTTCGGTCGGCGTGAGCGATGCGTAACCCTGATCCAGGAAATTCTTGAGGACTACATCCAGCTCCAGAAGCCCCCGGCGACAACGCCAACGGAGCCTGTCATATTTACGCGCGTCTTGTGCGCTTCGGCTCACCCCCTTATCCCCTGGAGGGAGGCGAGATGAAGGTGTCGCGGATGTCCGGTGGACATCCGCGCCATCGAGCGGGCGCGCAAGCTGTTCGCGCGCCCCGGCAGGAACCGATGGGGATGAGGGGGAAGACGATTCACCCATCACAAAACCCGCTTCGCCAGCGCCATCTTGATATGGCCAATGGCCTTGGCAGGATTCAGACCCTTGGGGCAGGCCTCGGTGCAGTTCATGATGGTGTGGCAGCGGAACAGCTTGTACGGATCCTCCAGATCGTCGAGGCGCTCTCCGGTGGCCTGATCGCGGCTGTCAGCCAGAAATCGCCATGCCTGGAGCAACGCGGCCGGTCCCAGGAACTTATCGGGATTCCACCAGAATGACGGGCAAGCCGTTGTACAACAAGCACAAAGTACGCACTCGTACAGGCCGTCCAGTTTCTCACGATCTTCGGGTGTCTGAAGCCGCTCTATCTCCGGTTCCGGTTCGTGATTGATCACCCAGGGCTTCACGGCCCGGTATGAAGTGTAAAACTGGGTCAGGTCCACGATCAGGTCGCGGATCACCGGCACCCCCGGAAGCGGCCGCAGCTCGATCGGCTGCTTCAAATCCTTCAGCGGGGTGATGCATGCCAGTCCGTTGCGGCCGTTGATGTTCATCCCGTCCGACCCACACACTCCTTCCCGGCACGAGCGCCGGAACCCGAGACTGTCGTCCTGCTGTTTGAGCAGCACCAGGGCATCCAGCAACATCACCGCCCCGCTGTCATCAGGCAGCTCACAGGCCTGCATACGCGGCTTTTTATCGGTTTCAGGGTTGAAGCGATAGATCGAAAATCGCATGCGTTGAGTTTAGCCTGTTGTCCTATCCTGCGAAACACTGGAAAACCCGACATTTCCCGGCTGAAATTGGCTTAATTACCGACCAGTAATCCCCATGTTTCGCGCCTTTGGTCGGACCAAGGCGGCTCATCCCCGGAAGCTCGCTAATAATTAACTCATCAAACACGGAAACAGCTCCAGCGTGGGCGTTTCCGTGTTTCACGTTAGGAGAGAGACCAATGGAAATCCTGCACGCTCTGATCATCTGGCCTGACCAGCTGCTGTTGTCATTGCTGGTCCTGTTTTTCATCGCCGTCCCGATACTCTACGGCGCGCGCCAGGCGATGCACAGTCTGTTGCGTGCCGTATTCCGTGCGATCAGCAACCCGCTGCGCCTCATGTCACGCTGGCTGTTCAAAACCGCCGAGGTGCTGCGCGAGCGCAACAAGCAAGTGCTGCTGTCACGCGGGCGTGAAGAAGTTTCGCACGGCATCAACAAGGAATTCGACCGTGTCACCAATCTGGTAGAACGCGACCTTCACGGTTACCCGGCGCTGCAGCGCAAGCTCATGGACGAGATCACGCGTATCGAGGAGGAATTTCAGAAATGCGGCGAAGTGCCCCCGCCCCCGCCGGAATGGACCAAGGCCGTGGCCGCGATCGCCAAGATCAAACCCTCCGGTGACGGTCTGGTGGAAAGGATACTGGAAGACATCAGCAACTCCATCGACGAAATCTACGAGAGAGTCATCAACGAGTACCGTGAGTCATCCAAGCAACGCCATAATATTCTTAAAAACTTCATGCCGTTCTGGCGCTCGGTCGACCGCACTCTGAAAAAGGTCGACAAGGACCTCGGCGGCATGCAACAGAGTGCCGCCAAGATCGATGAGCAGGTAGAGAAGTACAAACAGATCCACGCCAAAAGTGAAATGGCCGAGCATTCCCTGACCTCCTCGTCCACAATCCTGTTCGTGATTTCGCTGCTGGCGATCATGATCGCCGCGGGCGGCGCATTCGTGAACTTCTGGCTCATCGAACGCCCGATGTCCGCCATGGTCGGCGGCTCCGAATACATCGTCGGCGATATCCAGGCATCGTATCTGGCGGCGATGGTGATCATCATGTTCGAAACCCTGATGGGCCTGTTTCTGATGGAGTCGCTGGGCTACACCCACCTGTTCCCGCTGAACAACATCAACAACCGCATGCGCCGCTGGCTGGTGTGGATCTCCTTCAGTATTTTGCTGATCCTCGCCGGCGTTGAAGTTGCGCTCGCGGTCATGCGCGACATGATCATTTCGGCCGACATCGCTCTGAAACAAGAGCTGGCCGGTGGCGGAGCCGTTACGAAAGCAATGGCCAACTCCTGGGCGCTGGATATTCCCAAGGCGGCCCAGATGATTCTCGGCTTCACCCTGCCGTTCGCGTTGGCCTTCGTGGCCATTCCTCTGGAATATCTGATTCACTCCGGGCGCACGGTTTTCGGCGCGCTGCTGGTGCTGGGAATCCGCGGCTTGGGATTCGCGATGCGCTTCATATCCAGCATGGTGCAACAGATCGGCAAGGGCACGGGGTATCTTTATGATGCGATCATCTTCCTGCCGTTGGTCATCGAACGCGCGGTGCTGAATCGCGGTCCACGCCGGGCTGCCCTGCCTCCGGGTAGTTCGGGCGAGATGACCGCTCTATCCAAACATGGGGAGCATGTACTGTGAGCCGGCACTTTTGGATTGTTCCGCTTCTGGCGCTAAGCCTATTCGCCACCTCCTGCGCTGATTCGCGCAGCCACGCGCAAGCGGTCTATATGCTGGTGGACACTTCCGGCACTTACTCGCAGGAACTCGACAAGGCGCAACGCGTCGTGAGTTATATGCTCGGCACCCTCAAGGCCGGCGATTCGCTGGCCGTGGCGCGAGTCAAGAGCCGCAGTTTCTCCGAGAAGGACATCATTGCGAAAATGACCCTGGGCAAGGACCCGATGCAGATCAATAATCAGAAGCGCGAATTCGCCGAAAAGATCGGCGTCTTCAAGGCCGACCTCAAGAAAGGCAGCGCCTATACCGACATCACCGGTGGCATCATCCAGGCCTCGGAATTCCTCAACGAGACCGGCGCAGGACAAAAAACCATTCTGATTTTCTCCGATATGCAGGAAGAGCTGGACTATAAAACGGTGCGGGATTTTCCCATCAACCTGCAGGGCATCCGCATCATCGCTCTGAATGTCACCAAGCTCACCACCGACAACGTCGACCCGCGCCGCTACATGGGACGTTTGGAATGGTGGGAAAAGCGCGCCCGCGATGCCGGGGCCACGGACTGGAAAGTGGTGAACGATCTGGAACATCTGGAACGCATTTTCAAGGGGCGGGGATAAACAAGTTGCTTACTTACAAACCACTCTGTACTTACGATAGTTAAAGGGTACTCGCCCCTTTATTCATTCTCGGTCAGAGCCATTAATAAACTCTTTCCTTTGGTGGGAATGGTTCGACTGTCAACGGCTTCATCCGCACTGGCTTGTAATCGAGCTTGTTACCTTCACGGCTGTAAAGCGTGTGCTTGAGCCAGTTGCGATCGTCGCGCTTCGGATAATCGAGCCGTGAATGCGCGCCGCGGGATTCATGACGCGCAGCGGCGGAGTGAACCGTGGCGAGCGCGATATCCATGAGGTTTTCGAGTTCGAGCGCTTCGATGCGCGCGGTGTTGAATATCCTGCTGTGATCGCGCAGCGTGGCATGTTGCAAGCGTTCTACCAGTTTCGTGACTTTTTTAATTCCCTCGTCCAACAAGTCCTGCTTGCGGAACACGCCGCAATAATCCTCCATCGTGAGGCGCAGTTCGTCGCACAGTTTATCGACCGATTCTCCCTCACCCTGCTTGTCCCAGCGTGTTAGGCGCGCCATGGCGCGATCCACCGCTGCTTCCGCCATCGGGCGATGGCTACGGTTTTCTTTAAGGTATTCGAGCATGTGATTGCCGGCTGCGCGGCCAAACACGATGATATCGAGCAGCGAATTGCCACCGAGGCGGTTGGCGCCGTGCACCGAGACACAGGCGCATTCACCCACGGCATAAAGGCCCGGCACCGCCTCTTCCGGTCCGGTATGCACCGGCGCCACCACTTGCCCGAAACGGTTGGTGGGAATACCGCCCATGGTGTAGTGCGCCGTGGGATAGACCGGGATGGGTTTCTCCACCGGGTCGGCATGAGCGAAGCGGATGGCGGATTCGCGAATGCCCGGTAGGCGTTTATTGATGGTTTCAGCGCCGAGATGGTCGAGTTTGAGCAGCACATGGTCCTTCTTCGGACCGCAACCGCGCCCGGCGTGGACTTCCTCGTAAATCGAACGGCTGACGACGTCGCGGCTGGCGAGATCTTTGGCGTGCGGCGCATAACGCTCCATGAAACGCTCGCCCTCGGCATTAATAAGGTATCCGCCCTCGCCGCGCGCGGCTTCGGTAATGAGGATACCGATGCCGGCGATACCGGTCGGATGGAACTGCACGAACTCCATGTCCTGCAATGGAATGCCGGCGCGCAGCGCCATGGCCATGCCGTCGCCGGTATTGATCATGGCATTGGTCGTAGTGCGGTACAGGCGCGCAACACCGCCGGTGGCAACCAGCGTGGTCTTGGCCTCGATGATCAGTGGCTCGCCGGTTTCGATCTCGATAACTATTGCCCCGAGCGCATAACCATCCTTGTCCATCAACAAATCCACAACGAAGAACTCGTCGAAGAAATGCGTACGTGCTTTCAGGTTCTGCTGATACAGCGCGTGTAACATTGCGTGGCCGGTGCGGTCGGCGGCCGGACAGGTACGCATTGCCTGTTCGGCACCGTAGTTCAGGCTCTGACCGCCGAAGGCGCGCTGATAGATGCGGCCGTTTTCGAGACGCGAGAATGGCACGCCGTAATGTTCGAGCTCGATGACTAGATTCGCTGCGGCGCGGCACATGTATTCGATCGCATCCTGATCGCCGAGATAGTCGCTGCCCTTCACGGTGTCGTACATGTGAAAGTGCCAATTGTCCGGCTGCGTGTTTCCCAGCGCGGCGTTGATGCCACCCTGCGCCGCGACAGTGTGCGAGCGCGTGGGAAATACCTTGGACACGACGGCGACATGCGCCTCGCCCTGCGCTAGTTGCAGCGCCGCGCGCAGCCCGCCGCCACCGGCGCCGATCACCAGACAATCGAAACGACGGCGTGGGATGTTTTTCATGGGACAGCGGATAATAGAATTTGTGCCGCCCACAGCGCCAGCGCGAGCAGGCCCAGTGCCGTCAGCACTGTGACGCTGAAGCGTAGCCACAGCGGATGCAGATAATCGAGATAGATGCTGCGCATGCCGACCCAGGCGTGAATCAGGATGCTGGCCAGGAACAGTGCCCAGGCGATGCGCACATAACCCATGGCGAACCAGGCCTTCCACGCGGTGTAATCACGCACCGGCGACAAGCTGAGATGCACGATGGCGTAAATGACGAAACCGCCCATGTACAGCGAGGTCACGCGCTGCAGCAGCCATTCCGCGACACCGGCGTGCGCACTCCCCGCGGAGCGTAAGCGGCTCACAGGCACACTCCGGTAAGCGCCACGACAGTCAGGGATGCGGCAAAGGCGAGCCAGGCGTTGCGACGCGCGGCTGGCTTACTGTCACCAATACCGATATCCAACAGCAGATGCCGAACGCCGGAAAAGAAGTGCTGGGCAAATACCCACAAGATAATCAGTACAACAAGTCGGCCAACGAGGGTAGTTGCCTGGGCGGCGAGCTCGGCATAGGCCGCCGGGTCCTGCAGCGAACGCTGCAATATATATAGTGCGATTGGCAGCAGCAGAACCAGGAACGCGCCGGTGGCGCGATGTAATATGGACAGGATTCCACCCACGGGCAGGCGGATTTTGAACAGATTGAGGTATACCGGACGTTTTTTGTTATTTCCCATGACTGTCAAAGTCGTCCATCCTTTAATTATTCACACTCTACGCCCTGACGCCAAGAGAGTGAATTTCAACATAACCATAGTGTAAACCGCCCAGTTGTGGCGTCCATACGTTTTAAACCAGGACGCCGTGAATGCCAACACTGGCGAGGCGTTCAGACTCTGTCTTTGGTCCCGGCCTCGCCCAGCCAGGCGAGTTTCCGCTATCATGCGCATCCCGGTCAGCACTGGCAACAAGACACATGAACGAGACTTGGAAAAATTTCATCCAGAATCAGGGCGCCGTCCTGGAGGGCGATCGCGTGCAGCACTTCGGTCATCCGGCAGAGGAACGCCGCTCTGCCGCGCATGGCCATGTCCTCGTCGACCTCTCGGATTTTTCGCTGATCCGCGCGCGCGGTGACGACACGCAGAATTTCCTCAACGGTCAGTTGAGCAACGACATACGCCAGCTCGACGCGACTCACAGCCAGCTCGCTTCCTGGTGCAATCCCAAAGGGCGAATGATGGTCATCTTCCGGCTGTTCCGGCGCAGTAACGACACCCTGTTGCAATTGCCGGCGGCATTGATCGAGAACACGCTCAAGCGACTGCGTATGTTCGTGCTGCGCGCTAAAGTGACACTGGAGAGCGTGGATGCAGAACTGGTTACCATCGGATTATCTGGCCCGGATGCCAAAAAGATCATTACGGAGGCGGCGGACTTTGCTCCCAGCGGGGATAACGGCTGCGAAACTCGCGAGGATGTCACTATTTTGAGTCTGCCTGGGCTGCATCCGCGCTATGAAATCATCGCGCCGACCGCCGCGGCGGAAAAACTATGGGAACGTCTCAAGTCCAAAGCGACGCCGGCTGGGCCGGCGGTATGGGCTTGGCTCGACATCATGGCGGGAATTCCCGGTATCCATCCCGAAACCAACGAGGAATTCGTGCCGCAGATGGCCAATCTCGAAGTCGTCGGCGGCGTCAATTTCAAGAAAGGCTGCTACCCGGGACAGGAAATCGTGGCGCGCATGCAGTACCTCGGCAAGCTCAAACAACGCATGTACAGTGCCCATGTGGAGGGCGACGTCCTGCCGCGACCGGGTGATTCCATTTATGCTCCGGACTTTCCCGGCCAGTCTGCCGGCACGGTCGTGGAGGCGCAACCATCGCCTGATGGCGGTTATGACCTGCTGGCCGTGATCCAGATCAGCAGCGCTGCTGCAGGCAAACTCCATCTCGGGAGCGAAACCGGTCCGCCACTCACGCTCCAATCCCTGCCCTACTCTCTTCCTGCCGGCAGCTGAAACGGAATAAAAACTTTCCGCCTTCCGTCATGCTGTTCGTCTTGTACGCCGCGCTTGTTTGCGTGGAATGCTTGTGTTTGAATGTTTTTGCACAAGTCACTATATAAGGAAATACTAATAAACTGCTTCGGCTCATTAAATAGTCTATAACTATAAGCAGAAACCAAGTGATCCAAGGAGATAAAACGGATGGCATGACACCCAACCCTCGCATTGCATTTCTTACCCAACTGACGTCAGAAGTAAACCGGAGTATCAACACTAAAGAGCGTTCTTACGGAGGAACATAACTATGAGTGATACAGGTTTTTTCCGAAAATTGCCGAGTGCCATTCCCGGCCTGGCATTGATTGTGATAACCCTTGTCGTAATCAAGTTTTGGATAGAACCGTGGATGGCTGTCACCAAGGTGTTCGGAATGCAGAAGCCGCTGACGGACGCCTTCCACCTTAACTACATTCTACTTGGCATTTTGGCCGGACTCCTTTATCGCAACGTTGTATTCGGCGGGACCATGCCGGCGATTTTCAGCAATGGCTTCAAGCTATCCCGTCTCATGATCAAGACCGGCATCATCATGCTTGGTTCTCTCTACACTGTGCAGGCCATCGTACAACTGGGCGCCTTCGCCATATTTCTCATCGGCGGCTTCGTGCTCCTGACCATCGTAATGGTGCTGTGGCTCGGCAAGATATTCGGTATTGATCGCTCCATGACTGGCGTTCTGGCCAATGCGCTCAGCATTTGCGGCGTCAGTGCGGCGGTGGCCACCTCACCAGCCGTCGAAGCAAAGGCCGCGCATGTCGCTTACGCCATCGCCACCATTTTGGGCTTCGGCATCCTGACCATGTTTATCAGTCCGTTTATCGGCCATGCGCTGGGTCTCACCGACCTGCAATACGGTGCGTGGATCGGAACAGGCATTCTCAACTCGGGTCAAGTGTTGGCGGCGGCGCTCGCGTTCAATCCCACGATTGCGCCGGGCACGGCGGTTTCCGTGGCGGAAATCTGGAACATCATGCGCGTCATCTCCATCCCGTTTGCCGTGTTCATCGTGACCGTGTGGTACTGGACCGGCAAAGAAGCAAAGGAAGCTAAAGTCGAACGCAAGGGTCTGGGCACACTGCTGGTGGAGAAATTCCCGGTATTCGTCATCGGCTTTGCCGCGATGGTGTTGCTGACCAGCCTCGGCGCCTTCGGCTCGGTGGGGATGAAATGTCCGACGGGTATTTCGGAAGCGGAGAAGGCGTTCCTGCAATGCGGTCTGCCGCCTTCCGAGGCCATCAAGATGCTGCGCCTATGGATGACCTGGATCTTCGGCTTCGGTCTGGTCGGTCTGGGAGGTTACATCGACTTTAAGGAAATCGCACAGGCCGGCGGTACGCCGCTGAAAGTCGGTCTCATTGTCGGCGTCACCAAATATGTCCTTGCGCTCATCGTCATTCTGATGATCAAGGACTATCTGGTCGCTATCTGACGCGCTAACGGAGGAAATTATTCATGGCTCAAAAACCTGGCAGTGAAACCCTTGGTGCCGCTGGCGAAAAAGGTAAGATGACCTTGTTCAAGGATGACCGCGCCGAGGACATCGGCGCGATTGTCGTCGCCGCGATCGTTATCGCCTACATCTTAATAGTGACCGCGGGCAAGTCACCGGCTCCGCCTGCCCCCGCGCCAGCCGCAGC
>NZ_JBAVEJ010000172.1:0-1839 GCF_049587675.1 Sulfuricaulis sp.
GCAGAAAATGTGACCGCAATTTCAACGTGAGAAGCACGGGTGTCGTCAGTGACTCGAATTCTCTTGGCGAATGAGCCCGGCTAGTACCTTGGCACAGAGTTTTTGACTCCTTGGCGACGAGCTAATGTTGTTGGTCTCGGATAGGCACGGCTCATTTTGGCGCGAGCCTTTTCGGTTGTGAACTGCCAGTGGACGCGGGCGCGGACGGCATTGCGCTGCTTCTCCCAGGCGGCGATCTCGGCGGCCAGACCGGCGTGGCTTTCGATGCGCCGGTCGAGGCATTGGCTGGCGAGGACGCCGATCTCGATTTCGACCATGTTGAGCCAGCTGGCGTGCTTGGGGGTGTAGTGGAACTCCAGGCGGCGCAGAATTCGCCGGGCTTCGGCGGGCGCGAATGCCTCATAGAGGGCGCCGGCCGAGTGGATCGACAGGTTGTCCTGCACAACCCGGATGGACTCGGCATCGGGATAATGGACATCGGTGAGTTCGCGCATGCATTGGGCGTAGTCTTCTGCCGCCCGCCGCTCGGTGACCTTGACCTTGCGCCAAGGCCGATGCACGTCGATGCAGACGAAGAGATTGACGGTGCCGTTGCGGCGGTACTCGTAATCGTAACGTTCGAGTTGACCCGGCTCGGCCGGGATGGGCTGGCGTACCTCACCGATGAGCTGGACCGGGCTCTCGTCGAAGCAGACCACCGGCCGCTTGGGATCGGGCGCTTCGGCATAGAGGTCGAGCACGTCTTCCATGCGGGCGACATATTCGCCGTCGACCCGGGGAATGCACCACATATCCTTGCGCCAGGGTTTGAGACCGTTTTCGGCCAGCCGCCGGCGCACCGTCTCGCCCGACAGGCTCTCGTGCTCGGTGAGCTTGACCATGGCGTCGGCCAGCAGTTCCAGCGTCCAGCGGGCGCGACCCTCAGGAGGGTTTGCGCAAGCCGTTGCCACGAGCAAGGCTTCTTCCTTGCCGGTGAGCTTGCGCTCCGCCCCAGGACGTGGATCCTCGCTCAGCGCCCGTTCCAGATTGCCTTCCACGAAGCGCCGCTTGGTCCGGTATACGGTGGAACCGCCCACCGCCAGCGTGCGGGCAATCTCCTCATCGCTGCGGCCGGCATCGGCCGCCAGCAATATCTGGGCTCGCTTGAGCTTGCGGGCGGCTCGCTTGCCTTTGCTCAACATCGCGGTGAGTTCACAGCGTTCGGCTTGGCTCAATTCGATCCGATAACGTACATTCATCTCGGCCTCCTTGTCGGAGAGCCGGACGAATCGACAAATGAATCAAAAATCAGGCGCCGCTCGCAGCCTCAGCGGTCAAAGCTTCAGCGAAAAGCAAGGCCAGTATCTGGCATATATCTACGCATACACGCGCCTGCACCGCCGGCCGCCAGCCGAAACCGACATGCAGCAATATTTCCGCGTCAGCCCACCTTCGGTTCACCAAATGGTGTTAACGCTCGAACGAAAAGGGTTCATCAGAAGGAAACCCAGGATCGCTCGAAGCATCGAATTGCTCGTTGATCCAGAACACCTGCCGGACCTACGATGAACCACACTCGACCGGTCAAAACCTCTGTGCAGAGGTACTAGGAACAATGCTGGAGTTGAGCGTGCGCCATCTGGCGGTTCGCCGTTCGGCACAGCCTGCAATGGCGAAGCCGTGATTTCTGATCGTGCCGCCGGAAAGCCTGTTCAATTGCCTGAATGCGGATCAGGAAGAGCGCGTAGGTGAGGGCTCAACGCCGGCATTTGCGAAAGGCTGGCGAACTTCGTTTCGCCGAGCGAAATCAGAGTAGCTGCAGCCGAATCGCAGCATTGACCTGCGTGATGTCAACGGTCC
>NZ_JBAVEJ010000173.1:0-4831 GCF_049587675.1 Sulfuricaulis sp.
ACCCTGGGTCGGGGGCGGAGCATCCCAGATTCAAACACGCGGTCGCAGGCCGCTCGACTTTACGTGGGAATGACAGCAGCGAGGAAAGAAAAAACTAATTCATCCGCACCATGTTGGTGCCATAGAAAATCTCGGCCATCTCGTGCGTGAGACGCTGCGTGACAATCTTGTTGTCCTGTGGCGACAGCTCCGCTTCTTTCACGCCGAAGAGGTAGTTATCCAGCTTGGAGTCCTTCAGCATCATCTTGGTATGGAAAATGTTTTCCTGGTAGACGTTCACGTCCATGGCCTGATATCGGGCCAGCGTATTTTTATCAACGAAGTTCTGGACCGAGTTGATCTTGTGGTCGATGTAGTGCTTGGTGCCCTTGACGTCGCGAGTAAAGCCTCTCACCCGATAGTCAATAATCACGATATCGGATTCGAAACTGTGGAGCAGGTAGTTCAATGCGCGCAGCGGCGAGATCTTGCCGCAGGTGGACACATCGATGTCGGCGCGGAACGTGGCGATGCCGTTGTCCGGATGCGATTCCGGATAGGTATGCACCGTGATGTGGCTCTTGTCGAGATGCGCCACCACCGATTCCTTGATCGCGTGCTCGGGTTCGAGCGACAGATTCGTATGCGCGCTACGGTGTTGACGGTTGTGCGCCGCGTCCGGCAGCGGGCCGGGCGCCTCGGGGTTAAGCGGCTCCTCCTGGATCGGCAGTTCGGAAATGAGCATGGTGACGCTCGCGCCCTGCGGATCGTAATCCTGATGTGCGATGTTGAGGATATTGGCACCGATGATGCTGGCCACCTCCGACAGGATGGCGGTCAGACGCTCGGCGTTATACGCCTCGTCAATGTACGCGAGGTATTCCTTCTGCGCCTGCTCGCTGGGGGCATAGCAGATGTCGTAGATGTTGAAGCTCAGCGTCTTGGTGAGATTGTTGAAGCTCTCGAGCTTCAGCTTTTTAAGCGCACGAAACAGATCCAATTCCTAATACCCCCGGCAGAAAAACAATATAAGCTACCGCTTATTATCGGTCATCCTCGGCGCGAATCAATATTTTTTTGCGCTCATGCGATGCCGGTGACGGCGCGCACCGCGTCAAGGTACGCCTGATCCAGCGCCAACAGATCGCGCGTCGGATTTTCCCGTCCGTGCATGCGCACCAGACGTAAATGTGACACCGGATCGTCGTAATGACCCAGACCGGCCAGCACCTGATCGGCCGCTGCCGGATCGTTGCAGACCAGCACCATGTCGCAACCGGCAGAAAGTGCCAGTTTTGCCCGCGCCACGACGTTACCCGCCCCTTTGGCGCCCTCCATGGACAGGTCGTCGCTGAACACGACGCCCTGAAACTCAAGCTGACCGCGCAGAATCTTCCTGATCCAGGTGCTGGAAAAACCGGCGGGCTGGGTGTCCACACAGGTGAAAATCACGTGCGCTGGCATAATTCCCTCAAGGCCGTAATGAATCATGCGCTCAAAGGGCACCACGTCTTCGGCCATGATGTCGACGAGCAGACGATCGTCTACCGGCAGGGCCACATGAGAGTCGGCCTCCACCGCCCCATGCCCGGGGAAATGCTTGCCGGTGGCGGCCATACCGGCCCGGTGCATGCCGTGCATATAGGCATGGGCCAGATCGGCCACAGCCTCGGGAAGAGAGTGAAACGCCCGGTCGCCAATGACCTGGCTTACGCCGCGGTCGAGATCGAGCACCGGCGCAAAGCTGAAATCCACGTCCACGGCGCGTAATTCCGTGGCCATGAGCCAGCCGCTGGTCTCCGCCAGCCGCCGGGCGCGCTTGGGATTCTCGTCGTAGATATTGCCCAGATGCCGCAGTGGCGGAAGGCTGGTAAAACCGTCACGGAAACGCTGTACACGCCCGCCTTCGTGGTCCACCGCCACCAGCAGCCGTGGCGTGCGCAGGCCGTGAATGTCCCGCACCAGGCTTTCGACCTGCTCCGGCGACTGATAATTGCGCGCGAACAGGATCACGCCGCCGACCAGCGGATGTTTGAGCCGCTCGCGTTCGATGGCGCTCAGCGTCAATCCTTGCACATCCAGCATGACAGGACCGAGCGACATGATCAGCCCCGGATATGCACGCGCGTGCCCGGCGCGACGTGGTCGAAGAGTTCGATGATCTCGCGGTTGCGCATCTTGACGCAGCCACGCGAGCCAGGCACTCCCATGGGGTCCTCGTCCGGGCAGCCGTGGATATAAATGTAGCGGCGCATGGTGTCCACTTTGCCCAGGCGGTTTTTGCCGGGCTCCAG
Organism: Sulfuricaulis sp.; assembly: GCF_049587675.1. Taxonomy (GTDB): domain Bacteria; phylum Pseudomonadota; class Gammaproteobacteria; order Acidiferrobacterales; family Sulfurifustaceae; genus Sulfuricaulis. The sequence goes on from NZ_JBAVEJ010000173.1 coordinate 2,274, forward strand.
GCCGCAGAGCCAGAGAATGCGGGTGAGGATCCAGTCGCGATTGGGGAATGCCGTACGCAACGACGGCGAATAGATTTCGCCGGTAGGCCGGCGCGATACCAGCACCGCGTCAGCCGGCAGGCCGGCCCCGATCCTGGCGCGGATGTAGTGCGCGCCGCGCGGGGTCTTTTCGCTCCCGTTCTTCTCGCCTACGCCGTTGCGTGCAGTCGAAATCCGGGTTTGCATGAGTATCCGTTCCTGGGCGTCCTTCAGAATCAGAGTCTGGGTGGGAACATCGATTTCGATTACCGGTTGCGGCGCGGTCATGGTCAGGGACGGACAAAAAGCGCCATGGATTCCACATGGCTGGTTTGGGGAAACATGTCCATCGCGCCGGCCGCGGCCAGACGGTAGCCGAGCGCGTGTACGAGATATTCGCTGTCGCGCGCCAGTGTCGCGGGGTGACAGGATACGTAGACAATCCGCGACGGCAGCGGTTCGCTGAGGCGTTTGATTGCCTCGATGGCCCCGCCGCGCGGTGGATCGAGCAGCAAGCGGTCGACACGGAAATCCGCCCACGGCATCGGTCCGCCTTCGTGGTAAAGATTGGCCACCATGAATTCGGCATTGGCGATGTCGTTCAGTCGCGCATTGCGGCGTGCACCCGCGATCAGGGGCTCGTCGGCTTCCACGCCCAGCACGCGTCCGGCGTGTCGCGCCAGCGGCAACGTGAAGTTGCCAAGCCCGCAGAAAAGATCCAGCACCTGTTCATCGCCCTTGAGCTCCAGCAGCCTGACCGCCTGGCTGATCATCTTCTGATTGACGACGCTGTTGATCTGCACGAAGTCGGTCGGCCGGAAACGGATTTCCACATTGAATTCGGAAAGACGGTAATAAAGTTCCTCCGGTTCATCCGGCCAGAGCGCCACGATGGAATCCGGAGCATGCGGTTGACGGTAGATTTGAATATCGTGCCGCTTGCCAAAATCGCGCAGGAGTTCCTCGTCGCGTTCCACCAGCGGGAGCAGATGCCGGAACACCAGAGCGGAAACATGGTCGCCCGAGGCGACTTCGATCTGGGGAATGCGATGCGCGCAGGAAAGACTGCCGACCAGAGTGCGCAGCTCGGGCAGGAGCTCGGCGATTTTGGGTTCCAGCACCAGGCAGGTATCCAGATTGGCGAGAAAACTTTTGCGCCGCTCGCGGAAACCGATATGCATGCCGCCCCGCTCGGGCACGAGCCGCGCGCCCAGTCGCGCGCGCCGCCGGTAGCCCAGGGCGGGTCCCGTGATGGGTTCGAGCCAGGTCTCCGGCCGCACTTTGCCGATATGCGCGAATTGTTCCGCCAGAATCTGTTGCTTGGCCTGGATCTGGACCTCCGGACGCAGGTGTTGCAAGTCACAACCGCCGCAGGTGCCGAAATGCGGACATGGCGGCGTCACGCGGTTCGGGCTGGCTTCCAGTAATTCGACCAGTGCGCCGGTATCGAAATTTTTGTGTTTGCTCAAATAGCGAAACCGTACCCGCTCACCCGGCAGCGCGCCCTCGATGAATACCGTTTTTCCGTCCAGGCGCGCGACGCCGCGGCCGTCGTAGCCAATGGATTCCACCGTAGCCGTGGGGATGTCGCCGCCGGTGAAAGGAGAATCGCCACGGGGGCGGGATGATGTCATCGCTGGCGTTGCCATGAGATGGGATGCTTTACTTCCAGGCATCGAGAAAGGCATGGAGATGGGGTTTGCCGGCGTCGCGCAAGGTTTTGCGCACCAGATCGGTTTCGCGTTTCCACCCGGATTCATCTAGGTTGCCGCGTATCAGTTCGAAGCGCAGATATATAAGATAAGTATTGAGCGCGTCGGTTTCGCAATAGTCGCGGATCTCGCCGATCTTGCCGGCCTGGAACTGGCTCCAGACCTCGCTCCCGTGCCGGCCGAGCTTGCCCGGAAATCCCAGCAGTTGTGCGATCTCGTCGAGCGGCGCCGTGGCGCGAGGCTGATAAGCCGACAATACATCCATCAGGTCGGTGTGGCGCGCGTGGAAGCGGCTGAGGTAATTATTCCATTTGAAGTCGCGGTCGTTGTCACCGGTGTCCCAGTAACGCGACGCGGCGATACCATGCTTGAGCGAGCGATAATGCAGCACAGGCAGATCAAAGCCGCTGCCGTTCCAGCTCACGAGCACCGGCGTATATTTCTCGATGCCGTCGAAAAACCGCTGGATCAGCTCTGCCTCGCTCGAATCTGGCTCGCCCAGCGACCAGACGCGCAGGCTGTCGCCGGTGCGTAGCACCGCCGAGATCGCCGCCACACGGTGCAGGTGATGGCGCAGGAAATCAGATTCGCCGGTCTGTTCGCGGCGCTTGGCGAACATGACCTGTGCCACGTCCTTGTCGCTCAGCCCGTCCAGTCCGTGCAGTTGGCGGCCGGTCTCGACGTCCGGGATCGTTTCAATGTCGAATGCGAGGATATTCATAATAATTAATTCTCACCGCAAAGGCGCGAAGAAAAACTAAGGAAGGTCCGATTAAGCCCCCCGTTCGCCCTGAGCTTGTCGAAGGGTGAACGGGTAATACCATAAAT
>NZ_JBAVEJ010000174.1:0-4155 GCF_049587675.1 Sulfuricaulis sp.
CACCGGCTCCGAGCGCCAGGTGCTGGCGGTCATCGGCGACGGCGCACTGTCCGGCGGGCAGGCGTTCGAGGCGCTCAACAACGCCGGCAACATGGACGCCAACCTGCTGGTGATTCTCAACGACAACGACATGTCCATCTCGCCCAACGTCGGCGCGATGTCGCATTACCTGGCGCGCATTCTCTCGGGCAAGGTCTACAGCCACATGCGCGAGGGCTCCAAGACCGTGCTGTCCACGATCCCGCCGATGTGGGAGCTGGCCAAGCGCGTGGAGGAGCACATGAAGGGCATGGTCATGCCGAGTACGCTGTTCGAGGAGCTGGGCTTCAACTATTTCGGTCCCGTGGACGGACATAACCTGAATGCGCTGATCCGCATGCTCAGGAATCTGCGCAGCCGCAAGGGCCCGCGTTTCCTTCACGTCGTGACACGCAAGGGCAAGGGCTACCAGCCGGCCGAGGGCGATCCCTGCGTGTATCACGGCGTCACGCCCTTCGATCCCGCCACCGGCAAGATGGAGAAAAAACCATCGGGCAAAACTTACACGCAGGTGTTCGGCGAATGGTTGTGCGACATGGCCGCGCGCGACGTGCGCCTGGTCGGCATCACACCGGCGATGCGCGAGGGCTCGGGGCTGGTTCAATTCTCCGAGCGTTTTCCGACGCGCTATTTCGACGTCGGCATTGCCGAGCAACACGCGCTCACCTTCGCCGCGGGGCTGGCCTGCGACGGCATGAAGCCGGTGGTGGCGATTTACTCCACCTTCCTGCAGCGCGGATACGATCAGCTGATCCACGATATCTGTTTGCAAAATCTGCCGGTGTTGCTGGCTATCGACCGCGCGGGACTGGTGGGCGCAGACGGGGCGACGCATGCCGGCAGTTACGATTTTTCCTACCTGCGCTGCCTGCCGAACATGACGGTCATGGCGCCGGCCGATGAAAATGAATGCCGCCAGATGCTGGCCACCGGTTTTCAGCTTGACGCCCCGGCCGCGGTGCGTTATCCGCGCGGCGCCGGGCCGGGCGCGGCCGTCGATCCGGCCTTGCTGACGCTCCCCATCGGCAAGGCCGAGATACGGCGCGAAGGAAAGCGCATCGCCCTGCTCGCCTTCGGCAGCATGCTCGCACCGGCGCTGGAAGCGGGCGCGGCCTTCAACGCCACCGTGGTCAACATGCGTTTCGTGAAACCGCTGGACGAAGAACTGGTGCGGGAACTGGCCCGCAACCACGACCTGCTGGTCACGGTCGAGGAAAACGTCGTGGCCGGCGGGGCCGGGAGTGCCGTCAATGAATGCCTGATGGCCGCGGGTCTCGCGACGCGCGTCGTCAATCTTGGCCTCCCTGACCGCTTCATCGAGCACGGCGACCACCGCGAACAACTTGCGCAGTGCGGATTGGACGCCGCCGGTATCCGGCGTACGATACTGCGTCATGCCCCGGCGGAAGCTCCCGTACACCGGGAAACCGCCTAAACTTGACCGAATCACTCAACTACTTCATCATTGGCGGCCGTTAAGTAGAGAGATTCTGTGATGAAACTCAAAAACAAAACCGAAGTCGTCGACATCATCGCCGACGTCCAGAACAGTCCGGACCTGCGCCATCTCCCCATCGACAAGGTCGGAATCAAGGAAATCCGGCACCCGGTCGTGGTCCGGGATCGTTCCCAGGGGCTGCAGCACACGATAGCGAGTTTCAACATGTATGTGGAGTTGCCACATAATTTCAAAGGCACGCATATGTCACGCTTCGTCGAGATTCTGAACAGTCACGACATGGAAATCTCCGTCGAGTCGTTCAAGGACATGCTGGCGGACATGAGCAAGCGGCTTGAGGCCGACACCGGTCACATTGAAATGAGCTTCCCGTATTTTATCAACAAGGTCGCGCCGGTTTCCGGCGTCAAGAGCCTGATGGATTACCAGATCGCGTTCATCGGCGAAATCCACCACGGGCAGGACGTGATGACGATCAAGGTGGTGGTGCCGGTCACCAGCCTCTGCCCCTGCTCCAAGGAAATTTCCCAGTATGGCGCCCACAACCAGCGTTCGCACGTGACATTAACCGTGCGCACCAACACCTTCGTGTGGGTCGAAGACCTGATTGATCTAGTGGAAAAACAGGCGAGCTGCGAGCTCTATGGGCTGTTAAAACGCCCGGATGAGAAATACGTCACCGAACACGCCTACGACAATCCCAAGTTTGTCGAAGACATGGTTCGCGATGTCGCGGCAGTGCTGAACCGGGACGACCGCATCGACGCCTACATGGTGGAGTCGGAGAATTTCGAATCCATCCACAACCACTCGGCCTACGCGATGATCAAAAAGGACAAGACGCAGAACTGACGCCGCGACCGCGGGAACTCAGCTCGCGTTCTTCTTGGTATTGGACAATAAGCGCAGATTCACCGGCAGCCGCTCCGACGGCATCCCGACGAAATATCCCTGCATGTAATCCACGCCGGATGCCTTGAGCATAGTGACGGTTTTTTCGTCTGGCACGAACTCGGCGATCGTTTTCATGCCGAGCGAGCGGGCAATGTGAATGATGGAAAGCACCATTGTCTCGTCAATGGAATTCTGCGCCATGCTGTTCACGAAAGAACCGTCTATTTTGATGAAATCCACTGGCAAATTCTTGAGATAGACGAACGAGCTGAAGCCGGTACCGAAATCATCCAGTGCAAAGCGGCAGCCTGTGGCTTGCAGCCCCTGAATAAGGTGCTTCGCATTTTCCAGATGGCGCAAGGCCGATTGCTCGGTGATTTCAAGAATCACACAACCCGGCGGCAACTGGTTAAGCGTCATCTGGTCCTTGATCAGTTGCAGCAGGGACTTATCCTCCAGCGACTGTCCTGACAAATTGATCGAGAAGATAATCTCGCGGCCAGCGGCACGGAAGTCTGCCAGCGCTTTCATGGCGTGTACGATTACCCAACGGTCTATGTCCGTCATCAGACCGAAACGCTGCGCCACCGGCAGGAAAGTCGAGGGCAACACCAGCTCGCCTTTAGGCCCCGGCATGCGCAGGAGCACCTCATAGCATTCTTTGCCGGAGTCAACGTTATCTATGATGGGCTGGTATACCAGCACGAACTGGTCATCCCGAATGGCCTCTTGGATGCGCTTGAACCAACCGGTATCCACGGCGATTTCTGTTTTACTTTCATCGCGGTCTTCGTATATATGAAAGCAATTGCGTCCTTGTGACTTGGACGCGAAGCAGGCCGTATCAGCATGCGACATGATTTCATCGGGAGTGTGTCTTCCGGGGCTGACCATGGCGATACCGATGCTGCAATTAACGCTGAAAGTATGTTCGCCTTCGGTGACGCGCGATCCACTCATAACCTTGTTGAAGGAACTCGCCAGATTCAGTGCGACTTCGCGGGAGATACCGCGGGCAAGCACCGTGAACTCGTCGCCGCCGAGGCGCGATACCACATCCTTCTCGCTCACCTGGGACTTCAGCAGTTCGGCGACGCGAATCAATAATCTATCTCCCGCGGCGTGTCCATGCGAGTCATTGACTTGCTTGAACTTATCGAGATCGATGAAGTACACAGCGCTCTCGATACCGTTTTGTGTGACATATTCGATCTCTTCCTCCAGCATGCGCGCGAAATAACTGCGGTTCACAAGCCCGGTCAGCGGATCGCTCTCCGCCATTCTCCGCAGGGTTTCGTCCCGTTCTTTTAGGGCGCGGATGGTGATATTCAGCGCATCGCTGATGACGGCGATTTCGGCGTCTTTCGCCCGCTCAACTTCGACATTGGTTTCTCCCCGGGCGAGCCGGGCAAGAGGGATCTGCAACGCGGTCAACGGCGCCAGCGCCCGCCGAATGATCCGGGTTCCGAAAATCAGCCCGATCATCAGCAAAAGCGCGATGAACAGGCTGCCGGAGGTCATGCTGCTGATCAGTTGTTCCTTGTAGTAGTCGGAATCGATGCTGAGATCGAGGTACCCGACAATCTTCACATTTTCCGCTTTTTCATTATCCAGGCTGAAATTGAGCAAGCCACCCGAGTTGATGGATTTGATGCGAATGGGCGATATAAAACGAAGGTAACCGCCTCGCAGCAACGACCTGTCCACGAGATAATTTCTTTCCGCACTAGCGGGCCTCGCAAGTATTTCCAGTTGCTGAGGTG
>NZ_JBAVEJ010000175.1:0-33780 GCF_049587675.1 Sulfuricaulis sp.
TCGAACGTCAGCACCGCCGTCGTCAGGTTTTCGAGTATGCGTGAAGGGGATCCTGTGAGCATGGGCCACCTGTCGGGGGTTCTCAGGCCTGAAAAAACATGTTTCATGCCGGTCAGATTTCCTTGAAAATAAATAAGTTGCCAGCTTCCCATGTCTCAAGCTCTATCATGCACCAAAATGGTGCATGAAGCGATACTGTTCAGATTTCCAAAAACGAACGCCCCCGTCACGGGGGCGTTCGGCAGTACCGCGAGTGTCGTGCCCCCGTTAGACGCTGTAATACATATCGAACTCGATCGGATGCGTGGTCATGCGCAGGCGCGTGACTTCCGCCATCTTGAGATCGATATAGGCGTCGATCACGTCGTCGGTGAATACGCCACCGGCCTTGAGGAAAGCGCGATCCTTGTCGAGCGCCTCGAGCGCCATGTCGAGCGAGTGGCACACGGTCGGGATTTTCTTCGCCTCTTCCGGCTCCAGGTCATACAGGTCCTTGTCCATCGCCTCGCCCGGATGGATCTTGTTCTGGATGCCATCGAGGCCCGCCATCATCATGGCGGTAAAGGCGAGATAAGGGTTACTGCCGGCATCCGGGAAACGCACCTCGATGCGCCGGCCTTTCGGGTTCGGCACGTACGGGATGCGGATCGAGGCGGAACGGTTGCGCGCCGAGTAGGCGAGCATGACCGGCGCTTCGAAGCCCGGTACCAGACGCTTGTAGGAGTTGGTCAGCGAGTTGGTGATGGCGTTGAGCGCGCGTGCGTGCTTGATGATGCCACCGATATAGTAGAGCGCGGTCTGCGATAAACCGCCGTACTCGTTGCCGCTGAACAGATTTTTGCCGTCTTTCGCCAGCGACTGGTGCACGTGCATGCCGGAACCGTTATCACCGACGAGGGGCTTGGGCATGAAGGTCGCGGTCTTGCCGTAGCTATGCGCCACGTTGTGTACGCAGTACTTGTAGATCTGGAGGTCATCGGCCTTCTTCACCAAGGTGTCGAACAGCATGCCGATTTCGTTCTGGCCGGCGGTCGCCACTTCGTGGTGATGGGTTTCAATTTTGAGGCCCATTTCTTCCATGGCCAGGCACATGGCCGAGCGGATGTCCTGCTGCGAGTCCACCGGGGGTACCGGGAAGTAGCCGCCTTTCACCGTCGGCCGGTGGCCCAGATTGCCGCCTTCGTAAACCTTCTCGGTGTTCCACGAGGCTTCTTCGGAATCGATCTTCACGAAGCAGCCGCTGATGTCGGCGCCCCAGCGGATGTCATCGAAGATGAAGAATTCGGCTTCGGGGCCGAAGAAGGCGGTATCAGCCACGCCCGTGCTCTTGAGGTAGGCCTGGGCGCGCTTGGCGAGTGAACGCGGGTCGCGTTCATAACCCTGCATGGTGCTGGGCTCGATGACGTCACAGCGCAGGATCAGGGTTGGTTCCTCCATGAACGGGTCCATGACCGCGGTGGCCGCTTCCGGCATCAGGATCATGTCGGACTCCTGGATGCCTTTCCAGCCGGCGATGGAGGAGCCGTCGAACATTTTGCCATGCTCGAAGAGCTCGGCGTCCACGGTGCTGGCCGGCACGGAGACATGCTGCTCCTTGCCTTTGGTGTCGGTGAAACGAAAGTCAACGAACTTGGCCTTCTTGTCTTTGATCATCTTGATAACATCGGCGCCGGACATCGAAGTTCCTCCTGGGAAACGTTAAGCGTTATGTTTGCTGCTGCGCAGCGGAAAATAGAGTGCGTATTTTTGCACGAATTATGCCAGTCACGAACTTGTTATAAATCATATACTTAATGCGATCACCCTTAAATAAATCTGATATTATTGCACCATAAAGGTGCGTTTAATTTAAATTGTACCGAAATGGTGCATCAGTGGAAATGCACGTCCACCTTCCCAAGGTCCCGGTCATTCCGAACCGCGGCGGCGAACTGCTCGGCCAGTTTCCGGGCAGTGGTTGACGGGCTGATCGCATCCTGAGGAAGCAGCAGTTCTATATCGATACGTCCGTTCAGATAATGCAGTCTCATGTGCTCGATCAACCGCGCCTCGGGGATATCGCGAAAGTAGTTATCCAGACGCTTCTGGAGTTCATCGCGCAACGGTAATCCGGCGCAGCTGGGGACGTTGACGTCCTCTTCGGTGTCAATGTGTACCATTACGTCGGACAGGGGCGCGATATCCCTGACGAGCGCGGCGCGTACCATTTCGCTGATCTGATGCCCCTCGGAGACGCTCACATGGTCGTCTACGATGATATGCACATCGGCCAGCGCCTGCTCGCCCACGCGCCGCGTGCGCAGCAGGTGCAGCGCCTTCACGCCGCTGATCGAAAGAATGACCCGGCGGATGGATTCAAGGTCTTCCACGTCCAGTCCGGTGTCAATCAGTTCGCGCAGCGACTGCCAGGCGAGTTCACCGCCGACCTTCACCACCATGAGCGCCACGATCAGGGCGGCAACCGAATCGAGGTATCCGAACCCCAGCAGGCTGCCGCCGATGCCGGCTGCCACGATCAGCGAGGACAGGGCATCCGAACGGTGGTGCCAGGCGTTGGCGCGCAACATGTTCGAATCGAAACGGTCGGCCACGACCATGGTATACCGGTAGAGCCCTTCCTTGGCCCCGAGCGTGATGACGGCGATCCACAGGGTCATGGCGGAGGGGACCACGAAAGTTTGCGCCGAGGACAGGCGTATGCCGGCGCTGATGGCAATACCGGCACCGACCACCACCAGCATGATACCGAGGATCATGGTCACGGCGGTTTCGATGCGCGCGTGGCCGTAGGGGTGTTCCTGGTCGGCGTCTTTTCTCCCGTGCTTCAGTGCGAACAGCACCATGAAATCGGTCACAAAGTCGGATAGCGTGTGCAGGCCATCGGCCACCAGCGCCTGGGAATGGCCCACGAAACCGAAGATGATCTGCGCTACTGTGAGGATCAGGTTCCAGACCACGCTGACCAGTGTGACCCGCCGGCTAGCCTCGTAGCGGGCGTCGTTCGAGGCGTCGAAATGACCGTCTTCATGAGCGGCGCTCATACCGCCCCCCCGACCCGCAAAATAATTGACACCTCTTTGTCGACATGCGTGACGGAGACAATCTCGTGACCGTGGACCCGGCACCAGGACGGTATGTCGTGCAGAGCGCCGGGATCGGTGGCATACACCTCGAGCGTGTCGCCAGGCGCGAGCTCGGCGATGCGGTTCTGGGTACGTATAACCGGCATGGGACACAGCAGATAGCGTGCATCCAGTACGAAATGACTCATAACTGTACCCCTACTCCGCTTCGCTTCGCTCGTCTTGTCATTATAAATACCACTCCGGGGGAACCTCGGTTGCCGGCAGCGGAGCGACCTTAAGCTCGCGGCTGTTCCCCTGTAAGTCGGTCACGGTCAGGGTGACCGATTCGGCCTCGCGGCCTTTGCCGAAACGCGCAGTCAGGCGCGCGGCGAGTTCAAGATCGTCCTCGTTCGCGGTTCCGTCGATAAGTACCAGTGGGCCTTCATGGCTCGTGGCATGAAGGTGGACGAAGCGCTTGCGGTAGCCCTCGAGAAAATTGTTCTCGCCCTCGTCGCGACCGACGATCAGTTTGAAATTCGGGCGCGGTCGCAGGTGCCGCCCGACCTTGAGCAGCATGATATCGTCGAGTTCGTAGTGTTTGCTGCCACGCGTGGACCATAAGTCCTCGAGTTTGTGCGAATATTGCTCGTTGGTGAGGAAACAGCACCCCCCGGCCGGTTGGGCGTAATCCGTGAGACCGTATTTTGCCGCCAACGCCATCTGCGGCTTGCGGCTGCGGCCGTTGAAATCGAGCAATTTGTTACGATCCACCCAACCCTCGCGCTCCGGCAGGGTTTCGGGCAGAAGTCTGGCGCACAGCGGCCGCAACAGCCGGTCGAAGGCGCCGGATTCGCGCGCCACCACTGGCATGGTGTCGCGACGCTGCGACATCGGTCGCTGACCCAGCACCTCACCGGTGATGATGAAATCGAAGCCGTTCTTTTCCATCCATTCGCGCGCCTTGCGGACCATGAAGCCCTTGCAGTCGAGACAGGGGTTGAGATTGGCGCCGTAACCGTGCTTCGGGTTGATGACGACATCCTTGTACTCCTCGATGACCTCGATGATGTGCAGCTTGATGCCGAGCTGCTCCGCCGTCCACAGGGCGTTGTTGCGCTTCGGCTTGGCGTGCTCGTGGTTGCGGATCGCATGCGTGTGTCCCTCCACGCAAAAGCCGGTATAGAAGTTGATGCCTTCGACGTAGATGCCCTGTTCCAGCATGACCTTGGCGGCGAGCATGGAATCGAGCCCGCCTGAGATCAGTGCCACGGCCTTGCGCGGCGCACCCATTGCCGGGGCCGCGCGTGCGGGTGTAATCGAAGTGGCCGGGAGCGGCTGCTGGGGTGACATGGAGAATACCGTTATGGAAATCCGGGGAGGGAGATACTAGCCCAAACAGGGGCTCTGGGCACGCCTTGGTCAATGATGCGTCTGTGGGTGCGAACAAAAGGGCCCTTGCGGGCCCTTTTGTCATGCCGGACTGCTTGGGACCGGCTTTTTCCTCCGTGGCGATTCAGGCGAGACCCGAAGCACGCCGGAACGTTAACCAAATCCGGGCATGGAGTCTACCCCGGGGAAGGGGAACCGATTGATCCATTGTCGGTCTTTGTGACCAGCGCGTCGAAACGAAAGCCACGTGGTCGGGTAAGCTCCCTGGCGGCGGTGCTAAAATAGCGACACCGCCGTCACCAGGCGGCTTGGAAGGGATGGTTTAATCGGTATGTTCTGGAAACGGCGCCGCGGCAAACGCGGCTTGAAAGGATTTCTGCGGCGCGCCGGGCGAGTATTGCGCTGGTCGTTTCGAATCCTGTTGTTGCTTCTGGTCCTCGACCTGTTTTATCTCGCGGTGACCTGGCCCGACTGGAAGAAGCTTGCCACCGGGCCGGTGCCCAAGTCGGCGTTCATAATCGAATACGAAAAACAGTTGGCCGATCACAAGGACTGGCCGCGGTTGCGGTGGCAACCTGTGCCTTTGTCGGCCATCCCGAAACACATGATCCGCTCGGTGATCCTGGCCGAAGACAGCCGCTTCTACCAGCACAGCGGATTTGATCTGATCGCCTTCAAGGAGGCGATGGATTACAACCTGAACCAGGGCCGCCTGGTGCTCGGCGCGAGCACCGTCTCGCAGCAAACCGTGAAGAACCTGTTTCTAAGTTCCTCGCGCAACCCGCTGCGCAAGTGGCATGAGTTGATCCTCACCTGGGGCATGGAACGGAATCTCAACAAGCGGCGCATCCTCGAGCTCTACCTCAATGTGGCGCAGTTCGGGCGCGGCATCTACGGCGTGCAGGCGGCCGCGCAAACGTACTGGGGGCTCGCCTCCGATCAATTGTCCCCGGCGCAGGCGGCGGAACTCACCGCCAGTCTGCCGAGCCCGGTGAAAAACAATCCGGCTACCCACACGCGTTATTTCGAGAAGCGCGCCCGGAAGATTCTCGCGCTTCTGGAACGCTACCCGGGCGATGCCGTCGACACCGTGTACGAACGGACACCCGAACTTTTTGCGCCACCGCCGGATTACGGCAGCGACATGAATGAACCCATGCCCGAAAATGGAAGCGCGCCGCCGCCGGTGGAAGAGCGTAACGAGCCGCCGGTGACCGAAAACGGAAACGCACCGCCGGAGACCGATGCGACCGGCAAACCACCGGTGGAAGATCTTTCCATCCCGGCCAATAGGCCCTGAACCGCGTCCTGTACCCGGGGGCGGGGCAGGGTATAATCCGGCCAAACGAGCCGGACGCCCCGCAAAAAAATACGCCCGTGACCTTCCAGGAACTTATCTTCACGCTGTCCCGGTACTGGGCCCGCCAGGGCTGTGTCATCCTGGAGCCGTACGATATCGAGATGGGCGCCGGGACGTTTCACACCGCTACTTTCCTGCGTGCGCTCGGGCCCGAGCCGTGGAAAGCGGCCTATGTGCAGCCGTCGCGCCGTCCGAAGGACGGCCGCTACGGCGAGAACCCCAACAGGCTGCAGCACTACTACCAGTTCCAGGTGGTGCTCAAGCCATCGCCGGATGACATCCAGGAACTCTATCTCGATTCATTGCGCGCCATCGGCATCGACACGAAAAAACACGATATCCGCTTCGTCGAGGATGACTGGGAATCGCCCACGCTCGGCGCCTGGGGTCTCGGCTGGGAAGTGTGGCTCGACGGCATGGAGGTCACGCAATTCACCTATTTCCAGGAAGTCGGCTCGCTGCCGTGCAAGCCGGTGTTGGGCGAAATCACCTACGGCCTCGAGCGCCTCGCGATGTATCTGCAAGGGGTCGAAAATGTTTTCGATCTGGTGTGGACCCAGGGCACGAGTTACGGCGATGTGTATCACCAGAACGAGGTGGAACAGTCGAAATACAACTTCGAGCACTCGAACGTGAATTGGCTGTTTCAGCAGTTCAATGATTACGAATCCGAAGCGAAACGTCTGATGGAGCTGAACCTGCCGTTGCCGGGTTTCGAGATGGTGATGAAGTGCTCGCACACGTTCAATCTGCTCGATGCCCGCGGCGCCATCTCCACCACCGAGCGCGCCGCCTACATCGGGCGCGTGCGCGCCCTCGCGCGCCTGGTGGCGCAAAGCTACTACGACTCGCGCGAGCGGCTGAACTTTCCCCTGCTCAGGCAGATAAAGACGAAAAAATCATGACCTCGCCTTTGCTGGTTGAACTGCTTACTGAGGAGTTGCCGCCCAAGGCGCTCGCCCGGCTGATGGAGGCGTTCAGCCGGGGTATTTTTGAGGGACTTAAAGAAAAAAATTTTCTGGCCGGCGCTGCCGAGTCGTGTCCATATGCAACCCCGCGACGACTCGCGGTCGTTATTTCAGACGTGCTGGACAAGCAGCCGGATCGCATCGTCGAGCGCAAGGGGCCGGCGGTGGCCACGGCGCTCGACGACGCCGGTAATCCGACGCCCGCCTTGCTGGGATTTGCCAAGTCTTGCGGCGTGGATGTCGCAAAACTCGCGCGACGTCCCGGCGACAAGGGCGAGTATTTTGTCTATTCCTCGAAACACAAGGGCGAGCCGCTGAAGCAACATATCGCGGCCGTTGTCGAGGTGGCACTCAAGAAATTGCCGATTCCCAAAGTCATGCGCTGGGGCAGCGGCGAGGCGCAATTCGTGCGACCGGTGCATGGCGTGATCCTGCTGCATGGGAAAAAATCCGTACCGGGAACGGTGCTCGGACTCAAGAGCGGCAACAAGACCCACGGTCACCGTTTCCTGAGCCAGGGACCGATCACGATCGGCCAGGCAAAAGATTACGAAAAAATCCTGAAACAATCGGGCAAGGTATTGGTTTCTTTTGAAACGCGGCGTGAGGCGATCGCCAAGGCGCTGGACGCGGAAGCCAGGGAGATCACCCCGGGCGCCAACTGGAATTTGGGCAAGACGGCGGATCTCATAGACGAAGTCACCAGCCTTGTCGAATATCCCGTGGTGCTCGCCGGCGGCTTCGACAAGGCGTTTCTCGAGGTGCCGCAGGAATGCCTCATCATCAGCATGCAGCAACACCAGAAATATTTTCCGGTCGCTGATAAAGATGGAAAGTTGCTGTCGCGTTTTCTTTTCGTGAGCAACATGAAGGCCGCCAACCCGAAAGAGATCATTCACGGAAACGAACGTGTGTTGCGCGCGCGGCTGTCGGACGCCCGGTTTTTCTACGATCAGGACCGCAAACAGAGGCTTGCCGACCGCTTGCCGCGGCTGGGTAATGTCGTCTACCACAACAAGCTCGGCAGCCAGCTCGAGCGCGTGCAGCGGTTGGAAAAACTCTCGGGCAAGATCGCGCAATTGCTCAAGGCCGATCGGGCGCATGCCGAACGCGCGGCGCAATTGTGCAAGGCTGATCTGCTCACCGAAATGGTGGGTGAGTTCCCGGAATTGCAGGGCATCATGGGGCGTTACTACGCCAAATACGACCACGAGCCCACGGTGGTGGCGGATGCGGTCGAGCAGCATTATTGGCCGCGCTCCGCGGGCGGCGAGCTCCCGAAGCATCCGATCGCCGTGTGCGTGGCGCTGGCGGACAAGCTCGACACCCTGGTCGGCATCTACGGTATCGGCCTGGTGCCGACCGGCGAGAAAGACCCCTTCGGCCTGCGACGCGCGGCGCAGGGCGTGGTGCGCATCCTGGTGGAAAAATCGCTGGCGCTCGATGTGAAAGACCTGCTGGCCAGCGCGCGCAGCCAGTTTCCGAATGGCGTTATTGCCGACACCGTCGTGCAGGATTTGCATGGCTTCATGCTCGAACGCCTGAAGCCTTATTTGAAAGAAAAGGGTTTCGAGCCGGACGAGATCGACGCCGTGGTGTCGCTCGCGCCCACGCGTCTGGATCAGGTGCTGCCGCGCCTGAAGGCGCTCAAGGAATTCCGCGCGCTGCCCGAGGGGCAGGCGCTGGCCGCGGCCAACAAACGCATCCGTAATATCCTGCGTCAAGCCGGCGGGACACCCTCCGACAAAGTGGACACCGGGCGCTTGGCCGAGCCGGCGGAACGCAAACTTTCCGAGGCGATACAGACGTTGGAAGCGCAGGTGGCGCCGCTTTTCAAGGCGGGTAATTATACCGAGGCGCTCAAACGCCTGGCCGGGCTGCGCCCGGCGGTGGATGAGTTTTTCGACAAGGTGATGGTAATGGTGGATGACGTTGCCGTGCGCGATAATCGCCTGGCCTTGCTCAATCGGCTCGGCAACCTGTTTTTGAACGTTGCGGATATTTCGCGGCTGCAAAGCTGAGGAGGAAGTATGACAATTTCGTCTGGAACGAAATTGGGCGCACGAAGGGCGCCCGCAGGGCGCGCTCCAGGAAAGGAGCGCGTCAACAAGGATTCCTACCAGGACATGCTTGCGACAGTACAGTCGTTTCACGACAAGCACCGTTTCCGCGAAACCGGTGGCGAGGAACTGGCCTATCGCGTGGCATTGATGACCGAAGAGCTCGGCGAAATATCGGCCTGCGTGACCAAGGGAAAATCGAAAGAGCATCTGGCCGAGGAATGCGCCGATCTTTTCATCCTGATTCTCGGCACGGCCATCGCCGCCGATTTCGATCTGCGCCAGGCGTTTTGGGACAAAATGAAGAAAGTGGAAAGCCGCGAATCGCGCATGATCAACGGCCGCATCCGCGTCTCGGAGTTCCGCGACACATGAAGCTCGTCATCCTCGACCGCGACGGTGTCATCAATCACGACTCGGACGAATACATCAAGTCGCCCGAGGAGTGGGTGCCGATTCCCGGTAGCCTCGAGGCGATCGCGCGCCTGCACCGCGAGGGCTACAAGGTCGTGGTCGTCACCAACCAGTCCGGCGTAGGCCGTGGGCTGTTCGACATGAACATGCTCGGGCGCATTCACTCCAAGATGCTCGAGGCGGTGCGCGCCAAGGGCGGCGAGATCGACGCCATTTTCTTCTGTCCCCACCGGCCCGAGGACAACTGCCGTTGCCGCAAACCGCAGCCCGGCCTGTACCAGGAAGTCACCGAACGGCTCAAGGTGAACCTGAGCGGCGTTTATTCGGTGGGGGATAGCGAGCGGGATATTATCGTGGCGCGTCTGGTTTCGGCACGCCCGGTGCTGGTGCGCAGCGGCAAGGGCAAGCGCACCCAGAAGAAAAGCAAGGTGCTGGCGGACGTTCCGGTGTTCGAGGATCTGGCGGCGTTCACCGATAATCTCCTCTCCGGCAAACTGCCCGCTAACTGACTTGGTCCTGCTCCGTTCTCTCCTGTTTAATGTCGTGATGTTGCTGTCGGCGGCGGTCTACGCCCCGCTCATGCTGCCGACCGTTGTTCTGCCGTTTGCGCTCCGCTATCGTCTGATCAGCGCCTGGGCGCGATTCCAGTTGATCGTGCTGAAGCATTTGTGCCGGCTCGATTACCGGGTGGAAGGACGCGAGCATCTGCCCGGTGGCGCGGCGATCATTCTGTCGAAACACCAGTCGGCCTGGGAGACGATCGCCTTCCAGGGAATCTTTTTGCCGCAGACGTGGGTGCTGAAGCGGGAATTGCTGTGGATTCCCCTATTCGGCTGGGCGCTGGCGCTGCTGCGGCCGATTGCGATCGACCGTAGCGCGGGCCGCAAAGCGATCGAGCAGGTTATCGAACAGGGGCGCGAACGCTTGCAGTCCGGCATCTGGGTGGTGGTGTTTCCCGAGGGTACGCGCGTGGCGCCCGGTACGCGCAAGCGCTACGCCATGGGCGGCGCGGTGCTGGCGGCCGAGACCGGTTACCCGGTGGTGCCGGTGGCGCACAACGCCGGTTCGTTCTGGCTGCGACGCGGTTTCCTCAAGCGCCCCGGCACCGTGCGCGTCGTTATCGGCCCGGTAATCGACCCCCGCGGCCAGACGGCGGAGGCGATCATTAAACAGGCGGAAGAATGGATTGAAAAAAAAATGGTGGAATTGGAAAAAACGGCATAACCACAGCGTTGCTTAAACTGCTTGCCACGCGCCTCCATATCAATTCGCTTGTCGGAGATGGCGAAAAATTCCATAAAGTGATCATCTCGGTCCCGCGTTGCTGAGTGAAGCGAATTCGGCGAGCGAGAGCGTTTCGGCGCGCCGGACCGGGTCAATACCCAGGGCGAGCATGTCCTCCACGCTCAGCAATCCCCTCAGGTTATTGCGCAGGGTTTTGCGGCGGCTGGCGAAGGCCGCGCGTACCAGCAGCGCAAACCGTGCGGGGTCGTCGACCGGCACGGGCGGGGTGGTATGCGGCACGAGTCGCACGACGGCGGAATCCACCTTCGGTGGCGGCGTGAAGGCGCCGGGCGCGACGACAAAGAGTTTCTCCACGGCGCAGCGGTACTGAATCATGACCGAGAGGCGCCCGTAATCCTTTCCGCCCGGCGCCGCGCGCAGCCGCTCCACCACTTCCTTCTGCAGCATGAACAGCATGTCCTTGATGCATCCGGACTGATCCAGCAGATGAAACAGGAGTGGCGTGGAAATGTTGTATGGCAGATTGCCGACCACTCGCAACTGGTTGCCGACAGGCGCGAGCCCACAGAAGTCGAATTTCAGCGCATCGCCCTGGTGCAGTGTCAGCTGCTCGCGCGAGAAGTCGGATTCGAGGTGCGCAATCAGATCGCGGTCGAGTTCCACGGCGTCGAGATGCGTCACGCGCGCTAGCAGTTCGCGCGTCAGCGCGCCCGTGCCCGGACCGATCTCGACCACATGGTCGCCGGCCTGCGGCGCCAGTGCCGCGACGATACGCCCAACGACATTCCGATCGTGCAGGAAATGCTGGCCGAAGCGCTTCTTGGGATGAGGGGAACTCATGCAAACGAAAATTTCACGGGATTTACAGAATTAAGCAGGATTAACAGGATTAAATCAAAAACTTTATCAAAAAGTCCTGTAAATCCTGAAGATTCTTGTGAATCCTGTCTATTGTTTTTTGCTTGCAAGCGTCAGCGCCGTCTCGATCGCGGCATTCAGGCTCGTGGAGTCGGCACGTCCGGTGCCGGCGAGTTCCAGTGCCGTGCCGTGGTCCACCGAGGTGCGCACGAACGGCAGGCCGAGCGTGATGTTCACGGCATGGGTGAAGTCGTGGTGCTTCGGCACCGGCAGGCCCTGATCGTGATACATGGCGAGTACCGCGTCCGTGTCCGCGAGCTGCGCCGGGATGAAGGCGGTGTCCGCGGGTACCGGACCGCGCAGGCGCATCCCTCGCGCTGACAAGTCCTCGAGCACTGGTTCGATCACTTCGATTTCCTCGCGTCCCAGATGCCCGGATTCGCCGGCATGGGGGTTTAGGCCGCAGACCAGAATACGCGGGTCGGCGATGCCGAACTTCTGCTTCAGATCGTTGTGCAGCACTTCGAGCACTGCAGTCAACCGCTGGCGCGTGATCGCGCCCGGCACCGCCGCGAGCGGAAGATGAATCGTGGTTAATGCCACACGCAGACCGGGGCAGGCGAGCATCATCACCGGCTGTGCCGCGCCGCTCTGCGCGGCGATTAATTCGGTGTGGCCGGTGAAGGCGATACCCGCGTCGTTGATGATGCCCTTGTGCACCGGCCCGGTGACGAGTGCGTCGAACTCGCCGCGCAGGCAGCCGGCGACGGCGGTTCTCAGTGTTTCGATCACGTAGGAAGCGTTGGCGACATCCAGTTGGCCGGGTTTGACGGGATGTTTCGCCTTTGCCGGCAGCACGTAAACGCCTGGACCCGCGGCATCGCGTCCCTTCCATTGGCGCGTGACGAATGTCAGGTGCAGTTGTTGTGCCCGCGCTTCCAGTATGGCGGGATCGGCGATCAGAACCAGTGCATAGGCCGGCGCTTGCTGGACGAGACGTACGGCAATATCCGGCCCGATACCAGCAGGCTCGCCGGGGGTGAGGGCGATGACGGGAGCGTGGGGCGAGGGGCGTGGGGCGTGGGGCGTGTTCGATAATTCCTTGTGCTCTTTACTCCTCACCCCTTATTCCTCACTCACGAGGTATTCCACGAAAGCTTCGTCGCGCAATTGCCGTGCCCATTGCTCGTAGCGTTCATCGGCCTTGCGCGCGTGGATTTGCTGTCGGGCAGCGGCCTCCATACGTTCCTGGGTAATATCGTGGGTGCGCCGGTCGAGCACCTGGATGAGATGCAGTCCGAATGACGTGCGTACCGGCTGGCTCAGCTGGTTCGGCATGAGCAAGTTCATGGCTTTTTCAAACTCCGGCACCATCATGCCGGGATTGACCCAGCCGAGATCTCCGCCGTTGGCGGCCGAGCCGGTATCTTCGGAATGCGCGCGCGCCAGCGCCGCGAAATCATCGCCGTTCTCGACGCGCTCGCGCAGGTTGAGCAGCTTTTGGCGGGCGTCCTCCAGTGACTGGATTTCGCTCGTCCGCAGCAGAATGTGACGCACATGAGTCTGGGTCACGGCCTCGGCCTGCGCCGCGCCGCGCTTGTCGTTCAGCTTCAGGATATGGAATCCATTGGGGCTGCGGAGAATTTCGCTGATGCCGCCTGGTGATAAGCTGCTGAGCGCGCTCAGAAACAGTTCGGGCAGCTCGCCCGGTTTTTTCCAGCCGAGACTGCCACCCTTGAGGGCGTCCGCCCCCTGGGAATAGCTGACGGCGATTTGCTCGAAATCGGCCCCCGCTTTCAACTGACGCAGGATATCATCGGCGCGCTTTTTTGCTGCCTGAATTGCCTCGGGCGAGGCCGATTCGGGTATGCCGATCAGGATGTGCGAAAGATTGTAGTTAACATCCATGTCCGCCCGGCTCTGCGGATTTTCCAAAAAGTGGCTGACCTCGCTATCGGTCACGTTAACGCGGTTACTAATCTCGCGTTCGAGCAGATGCTGGATGGTCAACTGGTCGCGGGTTTGGGCACGGAACGCGTCGACATCCATGCCGCTCTTCGCCAGGGCCTTGAGGAAATTTTCTTCACTCAAGTTATTGCGCCGGGCGATGGTTTCAATCGCCTGATCCACATCGGATTCGCCTACACGAATCCCGGTCTGCACGGCGAGCTGGAGCTGCAGGCGCTCCAGCACCATCCGGTCGAGCAATTGTTTCCGGAGTATGTCGTCCGGAGGTGTTTTGATTTTTTCGAGAGTGAGTTGTTTTTTGGTTTCCAAGAGACGATTCGCCAGTTCGGTTTCAGTGATCACGTCGTCATTGACAATGACCAGGATGCGGTCGATCTTCCCGGAGACATTTGAGGGTGCGGGAGCGGCCGCCATGATCGACGGCAGCAACAACAGGAGCAGCCCGAGTATCGCATTTCTGGGCGCGGTGGATTTGGCAACAAGATGCATGGTTTCCAATAGGGATATTAATGTAGCCCTGCTTCGCTCGTCTTGTCATTCATATCAATGACCGACACTCCGGCGCGGTACCGGAGCAACGTTAGGATAACATGAACTAGCTGCCGGCTCCTGTGGCGCAACGGCTTCGGACGAGACGCAAAGCCGTCATATTTATCAAGTGCCAACTCTGAGCCGCCTGGCCACTATTGTCGATAGCGCTCATGCCCCTAGGGCGGTGGCGCTAGGGAACGGTGGCCTGTGGCGCCGTGGATGGTGAGGGGAAGGAAAACATGCTTTGGTGGAGCGGGCTGTCCGGTATGCGGCCAAACTTGGACAGACCGGTCAGTTCCAATTCGAACATGATCGAAGTGTTCTGGGTAGCGGCGTTGTTATTGGTTGTGTCGACCAAAAGCCGCCGGGTGCCCACGACGCGCAGTGCCCAGCAGCAGGCGCCGTATTCCACGCCGGCGTAGCTGTCCACGTTGCGGTGGTCGCGTCGTGAATACAACGAGCGCGCGCGGAATGTCCAGCGCCCCGCGATCGGCCACTCGGTGGAGATGTCCGTCTGATCGAGGTCGTCGCGGGAAA
This sequence comes from Sulfuricaulis sp., assembly GCF_049587675.1. Taxonomy (GTDB): domain Bacteria; phylum Pseudomonadota; class Gammaproteobacteria; order Acidiferrobacterales; family Sulfurifustaceae; genus Sulfuricaulis. Next base: position 14,396 of record NZ_JBAVEJ010000175.1, read on the forward strand.
ACCGCCTGCCGACATTCACGATGCGGTTTTTGGCCGGGTTGTACTGGAAGTAGTAGTTGTATTTCTGGAAACGATCGTCAATCCCGTTCCATTGAACGGTGGAGCGGGCATGCCAGTGGCTGGCGAGGGTGGCGGAGGCCTCGCCGAAGATGTCGGAGAAGGCCGCCCCGTTCGTCCCCGGCGGCAGGTTGACCTGCCGGTCGGCGAAGTAATAAATCCTGCCGATGCTCGCGCGTCCGCGTTCGGCGCCGTCCTTCTCGTCGAGGAACCGCGTGGTCAGCGCCGCGGTGATCTGGTTGGAGTCACCGATGCGGTCGCCGCCAACGAAGCGGTTGTCGCGGAACAGGTTGGAGAAGCTCAGGTCCGGGACGGTGGTATCGAAATTGGGCAAGCCGTCCTGGCTCTTGGCCGGGATGTAGAGATAGTACAGGCGCGGCTCGAGAGTTTGCGCGTACAGGCGTTCGCCCCAGCGTGAGTCGCGCTCAAAGATCAGCCCGCTATCGAGGCTGAATACCCCCCTTGTCAGTGCCGGTGTCGCATCGGGGGCGTCCGTGAGATGGTAAGAGATTTGCCGCACGCCCAATTTGGGGATGAGAAAACCATAGCTGTTTGAAAGCGGCAGGTTCACGGCGGGGTACAGGTTCAAGCGTTCGCCGGTAACACTTGCACTGCGCTCAAAATTCACCGCCTCGCTATCGAAGTAATAATTTACCCGGTTGGGTTCAACCGGCCGATTGAGAGCAAGGTTGAGTTGCGGCAGCCGTGCGTAAGGACGGTCGGTCACCGCGACGGTGGGGTCGATCGTTTGATATTCCGCTGCGAGAGCGCTGAAGTTCCACATCGGGCCGCGGTAGTCGACCTCGGCGTTCTGCGGCAGGTGCGTCTGGCTGGTGATGCCGATGTTGTCCCCGAAATCGTTGAAATAATTATCATCCGACACATGTCGCACGTCTATTTTGCCCGACCACAACTGACTGAAGACCTGCTTGTGCTGATAAGTAACTGCCGTACGGTCTTCATCGTTAGCCATGCGGTCGTTTGGGAGCGCCTCGAGATCGAACTTCCCTTCCGATTGTCGAGTCAGGTAGCGAAACTGATTTTGCAGTTGCAAGCCGCGCTTGCTCATATACTGTGGTGTCAGAGTATCGTCGTAATTAGGCGCGAGATTGAAGTAATAAGGGGCGGCGATCTCCAGACCGCGTTGGCTCGAGTGGCCCAGGCGCGGAGCCAGAAATCCCGACTTGCGTTCATCCGATATCGGAAAATTGAGATAGGGCAGATAAAAAACAGGCACATTGAAAAAATTGACCGAAGCGTCATAGGCGGTGCCGATATCTTCCTGGGTGTCGAGCTTCAGTTCGCGCACTTTCAGAAACCAGTCGTCCTGGCCCGGCGCGCAGGTGGTGTAACGTGCCCGCTTGAGAATCGTCAGGTCTGGCCCTTTGAAGTCGATGTGCTGCGCATCGCCACGGGCGCTGTCGTTCTCCAGATGGAAGGTGCTGGGGCCGGCATAACCGATGCGCGATTCAAGATTAAGCTGTGTCTCCTGTGTCTGATAATACGAGCGGGCGGAATCCTTGAGGGTGACGTTGCCGGTGGCATCCGCCTGACCCGTGGTCTCGTCGTAGCGCAGTTGATCGGCGGTCAGGGATTGATCGCCCCGGTGCATTTCCACGTTCCCGGCAAACTCGCTGAAACCACCTTGCGCCGAACGCAGTTCCTGCGCGCGTATGTCTGTAGGTAGATTCTCGGCGGCCGGCGGGCGAGGTTTCTTGGCGGTGGACAGGCGAGGAGGCCGCTCCGGGCAGATGCCTTCTTCCACAGACCGTGCCGCCGGGCTCCATCCCGCTGCCACGACGACGATCAGGCACAGGGCAACACGGGCGGAATGCACAAGAGGCATGGGAACCAGAGTGTCATTGTTTTATGATGGGTGACATAAAATTGCATACTATGTATCCCCCATCAAGCTTTTCCGCCCGCGCGGGTGACATTCGCAAGGCCGCACTTGGACACACGTCTTGACGCACTCAAGGACTGGATCGCGCGGGTGCTCGGCGCCGGCCGATTCGACATCCGACCGGCCTCGGCGGACGCGAGCTTTCGCCGTTATTTCCGGATTACCGTGGGACAACGAAGTCTTATTGCCATGGACGCGCCGCCGGACAAGAGCGACATGCATTCCTACGTGGCGATTGCCCGCCGTTTCCATGAGCTGGGACTGAACGTGCCGGAGGTCCTGGAGGAAAACCACGATCAAGGATTTTTCCTCATTTCCGATCTGGGCGACCAACTCTACCTGCGGCACCTGAGCGACCAGACCGTGGAGCGGTTATACGGCGATGCCATGGGGGCGCTGGTGGTCTTGCAAGCTGGCAGTTTCACTCAGGCCGCCGGGAAATTCCTGCCGGACTATGATGAGACGCTGCTCCAGCGTGAAATGGAGATCTTTCGCGAATGGTATCTGGGACGTCATTTGGGGCTGAAACTCACTGCCGGGCAGCAGGCGGCGCTGGATGAGACGTTTACGATTCTGGCGCGCGCCGCACTGTCGCAGCCGCAGGTGTGGGTACACCGCGACTATCATTCACGCAACCTGATGGTGACCGATCGCAACAACCCCGGCATCCTCGATTTTCAGGATGCGGTCCGAGGACCGGTGACCTACGATCTCGTGTCGCTGTTGCGCGACTGCTACATCGCCTGGCCGCGCGAGCGGGTCGAGGATTGGGTTAAGGGCTATCACGACCTGGCGCTGCAGTCCGGCATACCGGTGGACGATGACGACAACCAGTTTCTCCGCTGGTTCGACCTCATGGGCGTCCAGCGTCATCTCAAGGCCACCGGCATCTTTGCCCGACTCAATCATCGCGATGGCAAGCCCGGCTACTTGAGTGATATCCCGCGTACCTTGGGCTACGTGCAAGCGGTGGGCGCTCGCTACCCGGAACTGCAAGCGTTGAATGCGTTGTTGCGAGAGCTCAAGCTGACGGAGGGCGCATGAGTTTAAAGGTCATGATTCTGGCGGCGGGCCGCGGGGAACGCATGCGACCGCTGTCGGACACCGTCCCCAAACCGCTGCTCGAGGCTGGCGGCAAACCTCTGATCGTGCATCTGATCGAAGGACTGGCCCGTCACGGGCTGCGCGATCTCGTGATCAACCACTCACATCTGGGGGAAAAAATCAGCACCTATCTCGGCGATGGCGACCGGTATGGGGCGCATGTCGCCTATTCGCATGAAGAAGGCGGTGGGCTCGAGACCGGCGGTGGTATTTTCAAGGCACTGCCCCTGATCGACACCGATCCGTTCATGGTGATCAATGGCGACATCTGGACCGATTACCCCTTTGACCGTCTGCCTACCCGTCTCAACGGCTTAGCACATCTCGTGCTGGTGGATAATCCACTGCAGCATCCGCAGGGTGACTTTGCGCTGCGGGAGGGAAAGCTGTTCACGGAAGGAGCACCACGCCTGACGTTCAGCGGTATTGGCGTCTATGCACGCGCCCTGTTTGCGGAATGTCGTCCGGGCAAGTTTCCGCTGGCGCCGTTGCTACTCACCGCCATAGCCCAGGGTCAGGTCAGTGGCGAGCATTACACCGGTCGCTGGCGGGATGTGGGCACCCCGCAACGCCTGGCCGACCTGGATCGGGAACTGCGCGGCGCATGAAAAATGACAAGAAGAACGAAGTAGGGCTACCCATTTTATGACAAGACGAGCGAAGCAGGGCTACATTATTGACGCTCCTGCTGACGGGAGCAAATTTTGACCGCGATAAGGTCTTGTTTTCCCTTGTGTTACCTCTAGAGCGGGGCACTCGAGCTCGATACTCCGAAAATCATCCGCGGAAATGTCGAAGATCTGAGAAAACGGGTCGACGACAGGTAATAAATGTCGCTCTGCTGTTCTCGTACGTCTGAACAAAATAAAAAAACCGGTAACACCTCGCTAGCCTTAACAACCAAGCGGGTGCTACCGGCTTATCACCTGCGAAGGCGGACAGGGTTATCCGAGGCGGCGACGGCTTACCGCACTGCCAGCGAAATTCCCCTCGCCTGTCGCGTTATTTCTTCTTCGGTGCTTTTTTCTTGGCCTTTTTCTTGGCTGCCATGATGAGCTCCTTTGGTTTGGGGTTAAGGGACTTGCAGGGAAGTCAGGGGCCAAAACCCCCCGACGCTACTGCTCGTTGCCACGATTTTGACGGGGGCAAAATCGGCCGCGCCGAAAGGCGCGAGAAAATGAAAAAGACAGTCTTGGACTGTCTTTTGATGGAATCGGGACAGAGGTACGGGCCAGGGTTTACTGGCGGATATGACATAGCGAGGGGAGCGGGAAGAACAGGACCTGGCAGCCGGACACCGCTGCAGGTGGGTACTATTATGCTTGCTACCAGTTGTCGAGCTTCGCAATCGATCCATTAACTCTTGGTTGATCCTGGTTCCACCCGGCGCCGCGATGATCTGCATGCCTATCGGCGGCATCCCGCAATCCGGGCAGTGACATCCGTGTTCAACGTTCACTTCATGTCTAGCACACTGTCCTAGTGTGTCAAGACATTAAGTCAACGGAAAAAAAATTGCAAACACTTTTTTGCATCCTTCGCTTCGTCAGCGACATCCACGGAGCACTTCTGAAAATTTTCCGCGCGTATCAAAACGTCATCCGCACTTCGAGTCGCCGCAGTTGAGACAGGTCATGCATCCATCCATCTTGATGACGGCCTTGGTCGAACACTTGACGCAGAGTTGCGCATCCGATGGGAAGTCGCAGGCCTCATCGCTGGCGGTTTCTATCGCGTTGGCGCGTTTTTTCAGTTCGGCATGCTTCTCGGCGATGAACTGCTGGCGCGCTGCGTCCGGTTCCTCGGTCTGGATCAAGCCGATCAACTTCAGATGACGCTCGATGACATCACCCAGATCGGCCACGAGCGAGGGGGTGTATTTTCCCTTCTTGAAATAGCCGCCGCGCGGGTCGAACACCGAGTGCAGCTCCTCCACCAGGAAGGTGACGTCACCGCCCTTGCGGAACACGGCGGAGATGACCCGGGTCAGCGCCACCACCCACTGGAAGTGGTCCATGTTCTTGGAGTTGATGAAGATCTCGAACGGCCGGCGCTTCTCGTGGGGCGTGTCCGGGTTGAGCACGATGTCGTTGATCGTGACGTACAGGGCATGCTCGGTGAGGGGGGTCTTGATCTTGTAGGTCGACCCCAGCAGCATCTCGGGCCGTTCGAGTTTCTCGTGCATGTGCACGACATTGCTCTCGGCAGGGCGCTTGGGCTCCTCTTTGACGACCTCGTACCCGGTGATCTTCTGTTCAATCTTGATAGCCATAATGAACTCCTGATCCTCTATCCTTAAATTGTGTCGTCTTCGGTGACGTTAAAAGCTACTTGCGGGCGGCTCCGCCCCCTGCACCTTGGGTGACTTTCTCTTGCTTGTCCAAGAGAATGTATTTCTGATATTTCTGGTCTATATTTAGGACTCTTAAAACCGACCGTAATAGCCTTCCTTGAGGGCGTCGTACAGGTTGGCGGCGGAATGGACCTCGCCGTCGTACTCGATCTCCTCGTTGCCCCGGACCTCGATCATCTCGCCATTGGCCAGCTGGAAGCGGTAGGTGGTGTTCTCGAGGTCCTTGTCCTTCACCAACACACCCTGGAACGCCTGCGGGTTGAAGCGGAAGGTGGTGCAACCCTTGAGACCCTTCTCATAGGCATACAGGTAGATGTCCTTGAAGTCCTCGTAGGGGTGGTCGGTGGGCACGTTCGCCGTTTTGGATATCGACGAGTCCACCCATTTCTGCGCGGCCGCCTGCACATCCACATGCTCGCGCGGATTGATGTGGTCGACCGTGATGAAGTAGTCCGGCAATTTCGCCTGCGGGTCGTCCGATTCCGGGGCGGCCTTGGGATTGACCAGGGTGCGGTAGGCGAGCAACTCGAAGGAGAGTACGTCCACCTTCTCCTTGGTCTTGCGGCCTTCGCGGATCACGTTGCGGCTGTACTGGTGCGCGAATGACGGCTCGATGCCGTTGCTGGCATTGTTGGCCAGCGACAACGAGATGGTGCCGGTCGGGGCGATCGAGGTATGGTGCGTGAAGCGCGCGCCTTTCTCGGCGATGCGCGAGGTGAGCGCGGCATCGAACTGCTGCATGTAACGGCTGTAGCGGGCGAGCAGCACCTTGCCCTTGACCTTGTCGCCGACCTTGTGCCCGTCGCGGCACATCTCCGGACGCCTGACCAGCATTTCTTCGGTGACCGTGAACTCGTCCTCCATGATCGGGGCCGGACCCTTTTCCTCGGCAAGCCCGATGCCCACCTCCCAACCCACCTCGGCCATCTCGCGTGCCACGCGTTCGGTGAACTCGAGCGATTCGGGCGAGCCGTATTTCATCCGCAGCATGGTGAGCGTGGAGCCCAGGCCCAGGAAGCCCATGCCATGGCGGCGTTTATGGTGGATTTCATGGCGCTGCTGCGCGAGCGGCAGGCCGTTGATCTCGACCACGTTGTCGAGCATGCGGGTAAAGACCGCCACCACCTCGCGATACTGCTCCCAGTTGAAACGCGCGGCATCGGCGAACGGCTCTTCGACGAACTTGGTCAGGTTCACCGAACCCAGCAGGCACGAACCGTATTGCGGCAGCGGCTGCTCTCCGCACGGGTTGGTGGCGCGGATGTTCTCGCAGAACCAGTTGTTGTTCATCTCATTGATCTTGTCGATCAGGATGAACCCGGGCTCGGCATAATCGTAGGTCGAGGCCATGATCAAGTCCCACAGGCGGCGCGCCGGGAGGCTTTTGTATATCTTGCAGGCTACCTGGCCGAGGTTGTTGGTGATGTAACCCTTGGTCTCCGGCCAGTAGCGCCAGACAATGCGTGATTCGGGGTCTTCGTATTCATGACGACTGACGGGGAACAGCAGGTCCCAGGACCCGTTCTTTTTCACCGCCTGCATGAACTCGTCGGTGATCAGGCAGGAGAGATTGAACTGGCGCAACCTTCCGTTCTCGCGCTTGGCCTTGATGAAATCCATGATGTCCGGGTGCGCGATGTCGAAGGTGCCCATCTGTGCGCCGCGCCGGCCCCCGGCGGACGAGACCGTGAAGCACATGGCATCGAAAATATCCATAAAAGAGAGGGGACCGGAGGTATAAGCTCCGGCCCCGCTCACAAACGCCCCTTTGGGGCGGAGGGTAGAGAACTCGTAACCGATGCCGCAGCCGGCCTTCAGGGTCAGGCCGGCTTCGTGCACGGAGGACAGGATTCCGTCCATGGAGTCCGGGACCGTCCGCGACACCGTGCAATTGATGGTGCTGGTGGCGGGTTTGTGTTCGAGAGCGCCGGCGTTGGAGATGATGCGCCCGGCCGGAATCGCCCCGTTTTGCAGGGCCCAGAAGAATTTTTCGAACCATTCCTCGCGTTTTTCCGGGGTATCCTCTACGTCGGCGAGGGCGCGGGCCACCCGGGCATAGGTTCCGGCGATGCCTTGGTCAATGACTTCGCCGGTTTTGCTCTTGAGGCGGTACTTTTTATCCCAGATATCCAGCGACGCCGGTTGTATGGGGATTTCCGTCCTTAGGTCCGCAGACGCGCCATCTCCTATGGCAGGACGAGCGAGCGAAGCGAGCAGGGCTTCCGATTCGGCGCGCTTTTCAGTGACAACCGGGTTTTCCGCTTGTAATTGGACGACCTTCATTGATTTCTGTCCTCCGGTGCCTGTCTGTGGGGCACTTGCCGTGCCAGTTTTTAGTGAAATACTAGGTATCGGGCCTATGACTTTGGCCAACCACAATATGTTGTAGTTTTAGACCCATAAGGTGGGTGATGTCAAGATTGCAATTTTTTATAGCCACAGCACGGAGGGTGGGTGGGAGGGGGAGGTGGCTTTACCTTATATATGTTTCGTCGATCCACGCGATGGAGCAACGGTACTGTGTTTTTTGTAAACCTCAAGCATCTGTACCAGGTTGACCTGGCCAAGCGGGTGCGAGTCATTCATCCGGGACTGATCAACGCGCGAAGCTTCTGTTTTAGTACTGCGATGTTGAGTGACGCTCCGCCATCGACGATCAGCGCGGCCCCTTGCTCATCGGCGGTAAGCGGCTCCCGGGTGGATAACTGGCGATCAAGCACGGCCTGGTCCGCCTCGGAAGCCTCGCGCGATTGCCGGCTGCGTTGTTGCAGGCGCGCGCGCAGGACACTTTCCGGAGTCTGTACATCGAGAATCGCGAATGGGACGCGCATCTGTTCGGCTACGGCGCGCAGCTGGTCGCGCAGGTGTCGTTTGAGGAAGGCGGCGTCCACGATCACCGGATGTCCGGCCTGCAGGATGGTCTGGGCCAGTTCCGCCAGCCGCGCATAAGTGCGCCGGCCGGCCTCGACCGTGTAAATCCCGCTGTCGATCGCCGAGCCGCTGCGCGCGTGTGGCGCCAGCCCGTGCAGGCGTTTGCGCTCGACATCGCTGCGCAAGCGGATGGTGCCAAGGCTCTCCAGCAATTGTTGCGAAAGCCAGGTCTTGCCGCTGCCCGACAGACCGTGGGTGATGATGAGCGCAGCACGCTGTGTTTGAGTGTAACGTTCGGCGAGATTCGCGTAACCGAGATACTCCTCGCGCACCCGCCGTTTTTCTTCATCACTCAGGTCGCCCTGACATGAGCGAATACAGGCAACCTTGGCGCGCACCATCGCGCGATACACCTGGTAGAAGCCAAGCACCGCGAGACCTTCGTAGTCGCCGGTATGTTCGAGGTAGGCATTGAGCGCGCGGCGGGCAAGATCGGCGCGCCCGCGATCGTCGAGATCCATTGTCAGGAAAGCGACTTCGCTCATGGTATCGATCCAGCGCAGGTTGTCGCTGAATTCGAGGCAATCGAAGAACGTCACGCGCTCATCGAGCCATACCATGTTGGCAAGATGAGCGTCGCCGTGACATTCGCGGATAAATCCGAGACGCTTGCGGTTTTCAAATGTCTCGCGAAGTTCAGCAAAGGCCGTCGCGCTCCAGTTTTCCAGGCGCAGCAACTGCGGCTGATCCGGAGGTTCGAGGCGTGAGCGGATCTGGGTGAAATTCTGTGTTACCGGCTCGCGCACATGTTCCGGATTGCCGAAGGGTTTGTCGTTGCCAGCAATCGCTATCCGGCCGTGAAATGCGGCCAGCTCCTGCGCCAGCAGGTCGATGTGTGTCGCTTGCAGTTCGCCGCGCGCGAGCATTCGATCGAGCCGCGCCTCTTCGGAAAACTGGACCATCTTGACGGCGTATTCGATGGCCTCGCCGGAACCATTGAGCCGGGGGGAAGCGGGCGAGCCGGAAATGGGGATTACGCCAAGATAGAGTGCTTCCGCCAGACGCCGGTTCAGGCGCAGTTCCTCCTCGCAATAGAAGCGGCGTTTGTCGAGCGTGCTGAAATCGAGAAACCCGAGGTTCACCGGCTTCTTGATTTTGTAGGCGTAGGGGCCGGTGAGGATGACCCAGGAAATATGCGTTTCGACCACGTGAATGTTCCGCACCGCATGGTCGTAGCCGGCGGGATCGAGCAACGCCTGAATCAGGGGTGGAAGTCTGTTATCCACGGCATGGTCTCCTTCCACGAGCCGGCGGAAGGAGCCAGACCCCGCCGGCGGCTACCAACTATATCCGAAGCTGTCGCGGAAGCGGATGGCGAATTCGTCCGGCGTGAAGCGGTGATTCTGGGTGCCATGATGCGCGATCTTGATGGCACCGATGAGCGACGCAATGCGACAGGTGGTTTCCCAGTCCATCCCGCGCGCCAGGCCATAGAGCAGGCCGGCGCGGTAGGCGTCACCACAACCGGTCGGATCGTTGACTTCGGTTACTGGAACCACCGGGATTTCGATCACGCACCCGTCGGTATAAACGCAGGAGCCGCGCGCGCCGAGCGTGACGATCATTCCTTTTACGTATTTTGCCAGTTGGCTCAGGGATTTTTCGGTGCGCTCCTGCATCAGCTCGGCCTCGTAATCATTGAGCGTTACCCACGTGGCCTGTTCGATGAAGGCCATCAGGTCGTCGCCATCGAACAGCGGCATGCCCTGCCCGGGGTCGAAGATGAAGGGAATGCCGGCCTCGGCGAATTGCCGTGCGTGCTGGATCATGCCCTCGCGCCCGTCGGGCGAGACGATGCCGAGCTTGACGCCATTGGCATCGCTCACATGGGTTTCGTGCGAGCGGTTCATGGCCCCGGGATGGAATGCGGTGATCTGGTTGTCATCCATGTCGGTGGTGATGAAGGCCTGTGCGGTGTAGGTGTCCTCGCATACCTTGATGTGGCGACGGTTGATGCCATGTTTGTCCATCCATTCGGCATAGAAACCGAAGTCCTTGCCGACCGTGCCCATGGGCAGCGGCTCGCCGCCGAGGAGCTTGAGACTGTAGGCGATGTTGCCGGCGCAGCCGCCGAACTCGCGGCGCATTTTCGGGACCTGGAACGAAACGTTCAGGATATGCACCTTGTCGGGGAGGATGTGATTCTTGAACTGGTCCTGGAAGACCATGATGGTGTCGTAGGCGAACGAACCGCAAATCAGCGCTGACATGGATGGATCCTGTTAATCTCTGTTGAGTAGAAAGACAGCCAATCGGAACGGGATTGTCCGGTGCGCCAAGGCTGTTTGCAAGTCACTGAATATCCGATATTCGGCTCATCCGATCTACTCGGACGGGGGTGATTTATCCCTGGGTTCCTTGTGCAGAGCGCCCGACATCCGCCGGAGCACTAGCTCAACGCGATCGCGATAGATCATGACGAGCAGAATGACCGCGAGGCTGAAACCGACGACGGTGAAAAGCGCGCCGTAATGCGCGTCGCGGAAGTACGTCCCGCCCATGGTAAGCAACACCGTACCGAGCAGGCGACCGGTTGCGGAGACGAGTAAAAAGTCGCGCTGCTGCATGTGGCCCAGGCCGAGCACGTAGCAAAGAATATCCTTGGGAAAACCGGGGATGAGAAACATGAGGAACGCCAGCAACAGCCCCTTGTGCTGCATCACGTAGTCGTATCGCTGAATTGTCTCGGCGCTCACGAAACGTTCGACCAGTGGCCGGCCGAGCAGCCGCGCCAGCATGAACGCGATCCACGAGCCGATGGTCAACCCGATGGTGGAATAGACAACGCCCCACACCGGCCCGAACAGAATGCCGCCCACAAAACCGGTCACCTCGCCGGGTACCGGCGCGGCCACGACCTGCACAATCTGAAGGCCGATGAAAATCGTCGCGGCGTGGGTGCGGTTTTCCTTGATGAATTGCAGCAAGCGATTTTTGCTCGTCAGCAAATCGATCATGCCGGTCGCATACAGGACATAGGCCATGCCAGCCATGACCGCGATTGCCAGCAGGAGCAGGAGAACCGTCTTTTTGTCCAGTTTAAACATGTCGGTGTTGCCCGCTGAGCCCCTTTTATTTCATTGTAGGCGGGCCGAACGCATGCGGGATGATACCATCCTAACATGTTCCAGAAAGCAGGGGACTACAGCGTCAGTCGCCGATAGATATCCGAAACCTTCAGCGGTAGCTTGCGCACTTCGTCCACCAGCACCCAGTTCACCGCGCCGTACATGTGCGGCAGGTAATCGCGCGCGGCTTCGTCGATGGTGATGCAGAATGGATGGATGCCGGCGCGCTTGGCCTCGATCAGGCTCATGCGCGTGTCCTCGATGCCGTACTCGCCGCGGTAGCCGTCGTAGTCGTCGGGTTTGCCGTCGGAGAGCGTGATTAACAATTTGGTGCGGGCTTCGACGTCGTTTAGCAGTTTCGTCAAATGACGGATGGTCACGCCCATGCGTGTGTAATCCTGCGGGCGGATGCCGGCGATGCGTCGGCGTACTTCATCGCTGTATATTTCATCGAAGCGTTTGATACGGTACAGCTCGCAGCGCTTGCGCGTCATGCCGGAGAAGCCGTAGATCGCATAACGGTCGCCAAGGATTTCCAGCGCTTCGCACAACAGCACCAGTGATTCGCGCTCGGCGTCGTTGATCCAACCCTTGGTCGAGCCGCTCATGTCGACCATGAACATCACCGCGATATCGCGCTCGAACTTGTGCAACTTCGTGAACAGCCGCTCGGAGAGTTCCATGCCGCTTTGCATGTCGGCCCGTGCTTCGACGAGCGCGTCGAAATCGATGTCATCCCCGTTCATCTGTTTCTTGAGCAGCTTGTTTTCCCCGCGCAGTGCCTCGAAGGTCTTGCGCAGCGCCGGCAATACGCCGTGATACTTGCGCAGTGTGCGAGCCACGAATGGATCGTTGTCCGGATGCACGTCGAGTTCGCGCAGCACGCACCAGTGTTTGCGATAATGATTGCGTCGGTGATCCCACTCGTTGTAGAGAAACGCGCCTTCCTCGTGATAAGTGCCCTTCCACACGTCCTCCGGACGTTTTTCCTCCGCGGCCTGGCGGTAACCGCCGGAGCCCGCCGCCACCAGATAGTCTTCCGGAATATGCCCCAGGTCCTGAACGATGGAACCCATCAGGCCGCGCACATCGGCCGGCGGCTGTATCGGCTGGCCGTCGATGCTGAGCGCGAAAATGAATTGTCCCGGGTGATCCGGATCGGAAATCGTCTCGACGCGGTAGCGCCGCGAATTCGAAGTCGTGGCGGTCTCCGTCCCGGCCCGGTTGTCGGCAGCCTCATCGCCGACCTGGCTCAGCGCCTGGCGGAACAGTTCCTTTTCCCGCGCGATGCGTTCTTGCATGACCTGCTGGGCGCGTTCGGCCAACAACAAGCCTTGATAGCAGAAACAATGTGGTACTTCAGTGCCGTGAAGCCGTGTCAGCCACGCGCGCGTATCCGAGACCGTGGCGCCGGGTTCTTGCAGCCGTGCGATGGCCGCGTCCCAGGAGGCCGGGTAAAGCACATCGCTGGCGAGCCGCTGGATTTCCCGCATGTCCCGGTACAGCCCGGGAAGCTCGCGCGCCAGACAGGCGTTGAGCCGCGCGGTCTCGAGCGCGTGAAACCGACGCGCCGCCGTATCCGGTGCGTCGAAGCTCGCGAGCCACTCGGCCAGCGGCGGTTCCCCGTCCGGCACGCGAAACGTCCCGTACCAGGTCTGGGCCCACAGGTAGGCAGCCATGATCTTGTAGAGACGGAAGTTATCCTGACGTGCGGCGAAACCGCTGAGCCGCTCGGGCAGGAACAACGTGGCCGTATCGGTCCCGGACTCTGCGGCGGCCTCGATCTTGAGCGGCCGTCCGGCCAGCCCCTGGATGAACAGTTCCAGCACGTGGTGGATTTCATCCAGCGCCACGCTGCGATCCGTCTCCGCCGCCTCGGCGGCGAAGGATTGCACCTGACCGAAGGCGGTGCAGCCCGGATACAATCCCTGTTTGTCGTACACGTCCATGGCGTGGATGATCCACGCCTCGATCGTCGGCGCGGACATGAGGCGAAACGCCTCGGGCGCGCGCGCCGCGAACTGATACGCCATCTCGGCGTTGGTTTTGGCGATGATGTCCACCCAGCGCAGCACGAAATCCTGCTGCGCGCGCTCGAATTCCGCGAGCGCCTTGGCGAGCGCCGTCGCGGTGCGGCGCGAGGACAGCACCGGGTCGAGCGACTCGTCGAGTTTTACTTCGAGTTCGGCGGCGGTGAGTGGTTGGGTATTCATTTAAGAAGTTTCACCGCCCAGGACGTCAAGAAATGGATGGGCTTGGAATTTCCCGCCCTTGGCGGTTCAAAATCATTAAAACAGCGACGCGCTGAGTTCGTTGACCGCGGCGATCATCTCGGGATCGTCGGTAAGCGCCTCAGCGATCGCGGTGCGGCAGGCGGCGCGCGGGGCGATGCCCGCGCTCATCAGCTTGCCGGCGTGCACCAGCAGCCGCGTGCTCGCGCCTTCGTCGAGACCGCTGCCCTTCAGGTTGCGCGTCATGGTGGCGAATTTCACCAGCCGCTCGGCCATGGCCTCGTCCACGCCGGTCTCGCGCCGGACGATTTTCTTCTCGAGCGTCGCCGCGGGGTAATTGAATTCGATGGCGACGAAGCGCTGGCGCGTGCTCTGCTTCAGGTCCTTGAGCACGCTCTGGTAGCCGGGATTGTAGGAAATGGCGAGACAGAACTCGGGGCCGGCGGTCAGCAGCTCGCCGGTTTTCTCGACCGGCAGCACGCGCCGGTCGTCGGCGAGTGGATGGATGACCACGGTGGTGTCCTTGCGCGCCTCGACGATCTCGTCGAGATAGAGGATGGCCCCGATGCGCACGGCGCGCGCCATCGGCCCGTCGACCCACACGGTTTCATTGGCGGTGATGAGATAGCGGCCGACGAGATCGGTGGCGGTGAGATCGTCATGGCATGACACGGTGATGAGCGGGCGCTTCAGGCGCCAGGCCATGTGCTGCATGAAACGCGTCTTGCCGCAGCCGGTGGGGCCCTTCAGGAGCAGCGGCAGTTTCTGCCGGAACGCCGCCTCGAACACCGCCACCTCCTCGCCGACCGGCTCGTAGTAAGGCTCATCTTTTATGAGGTATTCCTCGGCCTTGCTGGCGCGCGACGGGGCGGATTTTTTTGATACTGACATGGGTCGCATGGCTATCCGTTAATCGTTGAGCGGCCCAGTATGCCAAAATAGCTTGCCGGCACAAGAAAGATATTGACGCTCACGGCGGGCATGCTGAAAATGAGTCAGATAGCGCGTCCGTTTCGTAGGCGGATTCCCGCTTTATATATAAGCGTTCTATCTGCGCATACGAAATTTCAATCCAGTTATACTGCCTGGCTTATGGCACCCCGATCGATTGCGGGGTATTGTTGCCATCCCGTAATTCCGGCGGTAAGTAATTCTGAATAAATCCGCGGTGGAGGCATCGGTCTTATGACAAGACGAACGAGCGGAGCGAGCAGGGACTACAGATTTCATGACAGAACTAACAAACGAGCGAAGCGAGTAGGGCTATCTTTATGACGGATATTGTCGCGACGAACGAGACTATATTGGTGGTCGGCGGGGGCATCAGCGGCATGACCGCGGCCCTCGAAGCCGCTGAGTGTGGCAAAGACGTAGTGCTGGTGGAAAAAACCCCGAGCCTCGGCGGCCGGGTCAGCCAACTCTATAAATATTTTCCCAAGCTGTGCCATCCCACGTGCGGGCTGGAGATCAATCTCAAGCGCCTCAAGGCGAACAAGCGCATCCGCGTGCTGACGCTGGCCGAGGTAAGCGCACTTGCCGGCAAGCCCGGCGACTATACCGCCAGCATCAAAATATCGCCGCGTTACGTGAACGAAAACTGCACCGCCTGCGGTGAATGCGGAACAGCCGTGAGCGCGGAAATTTCGAATCCGTTCAATTACAACATGGACAAAATCAAGGCGGCGTACCTGCCGTTTTCCATGGCCTATCCGCAGCGCTACGTGATCGACCCCTCGATCATCGGCACGCCGGACGCCGAGAAGGCGAAGGGCGCGTGCAAGTACAACGCCGTCGATCTCGGCATGAAGGAAGAGACGGTCCAGCTCAAGGTCGGCGCGGTGGTCTGGGCCACCGGCTGGAAGCCGTACGATGCGAACAAGATCCAGCCCTACGGTTACGACCGTTACAAGAACGTAATCACGAGCGTGGAATTCGAGCGCATGCTCGACCCGTTCGGTCCGACCGCCGGCAAGCTGATGCGGCCTTCCGACGGGAAGGAAGCGAAGAACGTCGCCTTCATTCAGTGCGCCGGCTCGCGCGACCGCAATCATTTGAAACACTGCTCGCGCATCTGCTGCATGGCCTCGCTTAAGCAGACCACCTACGTGCGCGAGAAATTCGGTGACGACGCCAATGTGTCGATCTACTACATCGACATCCGCGCCATCGACCGCCTCGAGGACTTCTACAAGAAGGTCCAGGCCGATCCCAAAGTAAAGTTTATCAAGTCCAAGGTGGCGAACATCACCGAGGACAAGGCGTCGGGCGACCCCATCCTGCACGGTGTGGACACCGAGGGCTATCACCGTTACGACAACAAGCATGACCTCGTGGTGCTCGCGATTGGCATGGAGCCGAGCGTGGACGCCAGCAAGATCATGAAGGGCGTGGCCGCGGACGTGAGCGGCTTTATCGATATCAACGCGACCACCGAAGCGGTGTTCGGCGCCGGCTGTGCGTCCAACGCGCTCGACGTCAACCGCTCGGTGCAAAGCGCCACGGCCGGTGCGCTGCGGGCGATTCAAGTGATTAACCGCGTATCCAGGGCGGAGGCTTGAATGACGGCTCTGCAAAACAAGAAGTTTGGCTTCAGACGAGGCGCGGCGCTGCCGAGCAGCGCAGCATACACGCCAGTATGTGAGCAGCGCAGGCGAGCCGCAACGAAGTATCGAGACAAAATTCGCAGTTTTGGAGAGACGTCATGGCGGACATGAAAGTTGCTGCTTACATCTGCAAGGGCTGCGGCATCGGCGAGCGCCTCGACACCGCGCAGCTGGCGATGATCGCCCAGAAAGAGGGTAAAGCACAGGTCGTGCGCGAACACGAATTCCTGTGCAACGCCAGCGGCGTGGAAATGATCAAAAACGACATCGCCAACGAAGGTGTGAACCATGTGGTGATTGCCGCCTGCTCGCGCCGCGCCAAGGCCGAGACCTTCAATTTTGAAAATGTCGCGATCTCGCGCGCCAACCTGCGCGAGGGCGTGATCTGGGCCACGCCCGCCGACGAAGACAAGAAAGAGATCGTGCAGGAAATGGCGGCGGATTACGTGCGCATGGGCTGCGCCGAATCGATCAAGATGCTGATACCGCGTACCAATCCCAACCTCGGCCACAACAAGCGCATCCTGGTGGTTGGTGGCGGTATCTCCGGCATGACCGCGGCGATCGAGTCTGCCAAGACCGGCTACGACGTACTGCTGGTGGAGAAAACCGGCAGCCTCGGCGGCTGGGCGGCAAAACTGCACAAGCGCGTACCGTCCCGCGAGCCTTACACCGAACCGGCCGACACCGGCATCGCCGAGCTCACCAAGCAGATCGAGTCGGACAAGCACATCAAGGTGTTCCTGAATTCGACCCTCAGCAAGACCAGCGGCTCGCCCGGTCAGTTCAGCGTTGACATCTCCACCGAGTCCGGCAGCACCGCCACCGAAAACGTCGGCGGCATCATCATGGCCTCGGGCTTCACGCCGTACGACATGAACAAATTGCCGTACCTGGGCGCGGGCAAGAGCAAAGACGTGGTTGATCAACTTGGTTTGGAAGCGCTGGCGAAGGCCGCAAAGGGCGGAGCGATCAAACGGCCGTCCGACGGCAAGGAAGTGAAGAGCGTCGTTTTCGTGCAATGCGCCGGCCAGCGTTCCGACAAGGAAGGCGAACTGCCGTACTGCTCCGGTCATTGCTGCAACACCTCGATCAAGCAGGCGATGTATTTCAAGAATCAGAACCCGGACATCGACACCAACGTCATTTACACCGATCTGCGCACGCCGGGCAACGGCGAGGATTTCTACCGCAGCGCCCAGAAGAAGGGAGTGACTTTCACCAAGGGTAAAGTGGGCGAAGTCGTTCCCGGTTCCGAGTTGCAGGTCAAGTTCAAGGATCTGATCCTGAATGACGATGCCGTGGCCAAAGCCGACCTCGTGGTATTGGCGACCGGCCAGGTGGCCAATTCCGGTATCGATATGGAGGCGCAGTTGTTGGCGGAAGCCGCGGAGCGTGACGACGCCAAGAAGGCCAAGGATGCCGGAGAAGCGGTCGCGGAGCATCAGGAAAAGCCCAAGGGGGTTTCCATTCTCAACCTGACTTACCGTCAGGGGCCGGATCTGCCGCACCTCAAGTACGGCTTCAACGATTCGCACTTCATCTGTTTCCCGTACGAAACGCGCCGTACCGGCATCTATTCCTGCGGTCCGGTGCGCCGTCCGATGGACATCGCGCAGGCGATCGAGGACGCGACCGGCGCCGCGCTCAAGGCGATCCAGGCGGTGGAAAACGCCGCCCTCGGCCGTGCCGCGCATCCGCGCTCGGGCGATTTGTCCTTCCCCGAGTTCCGGCGCGAGGGCTGCACCCAGTGCAAGCGTTGTACCGTAGAGTGCCCGTTCGGCGCCATTGACGAAGACGAAGCACGTTACCCGGTGTTCAACGAATCCCGCTGCCGCCGCTGCGGCACCTGCATGGGCGCCTGCCCGGTACGCGTGATCTCATTCGAGAACTACTCGGTGGATACGGTGGGCTCGCAGATCAAGGGCGTGGACATGCCCGACCAGTTCTCCGAGAAACCGCGCATCCTGGTGCTGGCCTGCGAGAACGACGCCTATCCGGCGCTCGACATGGCGACCATGAACCACATCCAGTACAGCGCCTTCACGCGTATCATCCCGGTGCGCTGCCTGGGTTCGATCAACACCATCTGGGTGACGGATGCGCTCAACAGTGGCTATGACGGCGTGATCCTGATGGGCTGTCAGAAGGGCGAGAACTACCAGTGCCACTTCGTGAAGGGCTCGGAGATTGCGCACGTGCGCATGAGCAAGATCGACGACACGTTGAAGCAGCTGTCGCTGGAAGTAGAGCGCGTGAAGACCTACGAGGTGGCGATCACCGACATTCAGCGCGCACCCGCCCTCATCAACGAGATGGCCGAGACGATCCAGAAGATCGGCATGAGTCCGCTTAAGTTTTAGCGGTTAGGATTTGTTGCCCTCTCCCCTTGCCCTCTCCCGCATGCGGGAGAGGGGGAGTAGGAAAAGATAGATATATTGGACAGGTTCTAACGAGGAACCCTTAATGACTGATCTAAATAAAGTGATGGTGGAGAAGTACCGCAACGACTTCCTCAAGGAGGTCGAGGCGAACGTCGAGGGGGGCAGCTGGGTCAAGATGTGCATGCAGTGCGGCGTGTGCTCGGGATCCTGCCCGCTCGGGACGGCCTGGGAACACCCGCCGCAGGAAATCTTCATGATGATCCGCGCCGGCAAGCGCGACGAGGTCCTGAAAAGCGAGTCCATGTGGATGTGCACCTCGTGCTACAACTGCATCGTGCGCTGCCCGCGCGAGCTCCCGATCACCCACATCATGCACGGCCTGGCGAACTACGCGCACCGGATCGGCATTGCGCCCAAGATGAATCCGACACGGCGCTTCGCCAAGCTGTTTTGGCAGAATATCACCAGTGGCGGGCGGGTGAATGAACTGAAGCTTTCCGTCGGCTTGTATTTCATGGATGGTTTTGCCCCCGGCATCAAGAAAGGCCTGGAGATGCTGCCGGTGGGGCTCGGCATGCTCAAGACCGGCCGTCTGAACCCCTTCGGCTTTTTCAGCGGCGGCAAATGCAAGGGCGCCGGCGACATCCGCAAGATGATCAAGAAAGCGAAAGAGATCGAAGACAAGCGCAAAGGTTTTGCGGTGTAGAGGGTGAGCCGGAAACGGGCAAACACACTTAACGTGTGTTTGCCC
>NZ_JBAVEJ010000176.1:0-7878 GCF_049587675.1 Sulfuricaulis sp.
CGGCAAAAGCTCGACGGAATCACAGGTGACCGTACCGTAAGCAATCCCCGCTTCGGCAACATCAAGCAATCCCCACTCTAGACGCCCGTCGGCAAAGACGGGCTGAATTACCTGTGCGCCGGCTCCAAGGCGTTCTTCACTCCTGTCGACAATCCAATTACGACCATGGCAAACCGACGCCGGCTGCCGCGGATAGGTTGGATATTGGACCAAGGTCCAATGGCTGGCCATGGAGCAGGTCGTTAAAATTTGTGTCGGCACAAGCGGTTTCTTGCATGTTCTTTTCAACGGCCGTTAGCGGATAGGGAGAAAAGCAATGGGTAAGAATAAAAAAGTGAAGCACGATCGCTCGCCCGATGTCGTGCCGAACATTCTCATCGCGCTGGTCCACGACGCCGGTCCCAGCTTGCCGAACACGTTCAGCGGCGCGGTTCTGGCCCGGACGGTTGTAGCAAGCTGAAATGGCGCAGTCGTTAATCGACCAGTAACCGACAAGGAGCAAGCATCATGGCAATTGCGACCACCGGCGTTCCGCATCTGGATCACTTCTTTTCAACTTCCTCCGCACGACTGGATCGCTGGCGCGAACTGAACGCCAAGGCACAAGCCTGGGCGGCCGGCGCACGCAGCGATCGCGCCGCGGTCGACGCGGCGCTGACGCAAGTGCGTGCGCTGGAAGACTTCTTCGCCTACCCCGGGCCGCGGCTGATGAAAATACTGGCCGAACGCATTACTGCGGACGACGCGACTGGTGTCGCGCGACTGGTGCGGCGCATGAGCGGTTCACTGCTGTCGGGCAGCTATCGCTACGACACGGGTGAATGGGAGACGTCGGATGATGCCGGCGACACCGTGGCAGACCGTGCTCCGCTCGCGCCCGGTGGCATTGAGGCGCGGCGGCCGTATTTCGAGACTCTGTTCGTAAGCCCGGCGCCGGCGGCTAACCGGATAAAGATTGCCCAGGAGATCCGCCGCCTGCGGCGTGCCGAAGATACGATGATTTACGAGCCGGTGCTGGTCGGCAGCTTCGAGGACGCCATCCTCGGCACGGTGCTGAACGGCAAGATCGAGGCCGTGGTGATCTATGACGGGATACCGGTGCCGTCGCAGCACGACGTGCCGCTGTTGCGCGAATTCCTTGCCACCTACCACCAACTGGATACGTCTAATCTTGCGCCGCGCGAAATCGGCGTGACCCTGGCGCGGCTCATCAAGCGCATCCGCCCCGAGCTCGACATCTACCTGCTGACGGACCGGCAGGTGGAGAAGCTGGCGGGCGATCCGGCGGCCTCGATGATCCGGCGCGTGTTCTACGAAGTCGAGGAGCTGATGGAGGTGCACCTCAATATCATCGAAGGCGTTGGTGACCGCTTTTCCACGCCGCATTTTGACAACCTCAAGCGTTACGCCGCGCGCCCGATCAGCACCTTTCACGCGTTGCCGATCGCGCGCGGCAAGTCGATCATCAAGTCCAACTGGATTCACGACATGGGCGAGTTCTACGGCCAGAATCTGTTCCTGGCCGAGTCCTCCGCCACCACCGGCGGGCTGGACAGCATGCTCGAGCCGACCGGCAACATCAAAGTCGCGCAGGAGAAATTCGCCCGCGCCGTCGGCGCCGATCACGTGTTCTTTGTCACCAATGGCACTTCCACGTCCAACAAGATGGTCTATCAGGCTGTCACCAAGCCGGGCGACATCGTGATTGCCGACCGCAACTGCCACAAGTCGCACCACTACGGCATGGTGCTGTCGGGCGCCCAGCCGCTGTACGTCGAAGCCTACCCGATGACCGAATACTCGATGTACGGTGCCGTGCCGCTGCGCACCATCAAGCAGGCCATGCTCAATCTCAAGGCCGAGGGACGGCTCGATCGCCTGAAGATGTTGACGCTCACCAACTGCACCTTCGACGGGCACGTGTACAACACGCTCCGGGTGATGCAAGAGTGTCTGGCGATCAAGCCGGATCTGCTCTTCCTGTGGGACGAGGCGTGGTTCGGATTCGCACGCTTCTCGCCGTTCTTGCGCCCGCGCACCGGTCTGGGTGCGGCCGCCGCGCTCGAAGAATGGCGTGCCAGCCCCGAGGCGCTTAAAGCCTATCAAGATCAGGCGAAGGAACTCGGTGAGAATCTCGATCCAAAAGACCCGCGTCTGCTGGAGCGGCGTTTGGTCCCCGATCCGCGCAAGATCCGCATTCGCGTGTACGAGACCGACTCAGTGCACAAGTCGATGTCGTGTCTGCGTCAGGGTTCGATCGTGGCGGTGCGCGATGAAGACTACAGCAAGCATGTCTCGGCCTTCCGCGAGGCGGTGTTCATCCATGCCTCGACCTCGCCGAACGCGCAGATCATCGCCTCGCTGGACGTCGCCCGCCGCCAGATGGAGCTCGAGGGTTACGAGCTGGTCATGCGCGCGATCGAAATCGCGCTGACCATCCGCAAGGAAGTATCTGCACACCCGATCATCTCGAAGTACTTCAAGGTGCTGGGGGCCGATGCCATGATACCGGCTGAGTTCCGCGCCTCGGGCTTCCAGGACTTCCTCACGCCGGGCACCACCTGGTTGACGGCCGGGAAGGCGATGCTCGAGGACGAATTCTTCCTCGACCCGACGCGCATGACGCTGGTGTGCGGCACTGCCGGCTACGACGGTACCGCATTCAAGAATCTGCTGGCCGATAAGTACAACATCCAGCTCAACAAGACCTCGCGCAACAGCGTGCTGCTGCAGAGCAACATTAACAACACCCGCAGCGATGTGGCATTGCTGATCAAGGTGCTGCTCGAAATCGCGATGGAGATCGAGGCGCGCCTGTCTGAGGGCGGCGAGTCCGAGCGCGCCGCGTTCGCGGCACGGGTGAAGAGTTTGATGACAGACGTGCCCGACCTGCCGAACTTCAGCCGCTTCCACGACGGCTATCGGGAGGACCCGAACAGCGTGACCCTCGAAGGTGACATGCGCAGTGCCTTCTTCGCTGCCTATGAAGAGGACGACTGCGAGTATCTGCCGCTCTTGAGCCCGAAAGTTGACGAACGGCTGGCCAACGGCCCGGAGATGGTGTCGGCCAATTTCGTGATCCCGTACCCGCCCGGCTTTCCGATCATGGTGCCGGGGCAGGTGATCGACGCGAGTTCCATCGGCTTCATGCGCAAGCTCGATGTCAAGGAGATCCACGGCTACAACGCGACGCGCGGACTCAAACTGATCAAGCTGTCGGCCTTGGGCAAGGTCGGACAAGCCGCACCGGCTGCACCGGCCAAAGGTAAAGCCGCCGGAAAAAAATGAATTCTTCCTGAAAGGAGCTACCAAATGGAGTTCATCGTTACTACATTGCAGCACCACGCGGAACTCGCGATCTTCCTGTCGCTGGCAATCGGTTATTGGGTCGGGGTCATCAAGCTCGGCGGCTTCAGTCTGGGCACGGTCACCGGCACACTGCTCGCCGCGATCCTGATCGGTCAGTTGGGTATCGAGGTGTCGCCCCAAGTCAAGTCGATCTTTTTCATCATGTTCCTGTTCGCTGTCGGTTACGGCGTGGGACCCCAGTTCGTTCGCGGTATCGCCTCGGACGGTCTGCCGCAAGCGCTCTTCGCCGTGGTCATATCGGCTCTCTGTCTGGTCTCGGTGTATGTGGCCGCCAGGATCGCGGGCTATGATGTCGGGTACGCCGCCGGACTGCTCGCGGGTGCACAAACCATATCTGCGTCGATCGGTGTCGCCTCCGACGCGATCAACAGGCTGGGCATACCGCCCGACCAGGCCAAGGAAATAGCCAATCATATCCCGGTCGCTTACGCAGTGACTTACATCTGGGGCACGATCGGGACCGGCGTAATCCTCTCCATGCTGGGCCCCAAGCTTCTTGGCGTCGATCTCGAAGCCGAATGCAAGAGATATGAAAAGGAAATGTCGGCGGGCGGGCCCGCGGGTGGCATGCAGTCGGCGTATCGCCGCCTGGACTTTCGCGCCTATAAAATCCGTGACCAGATCCCGCCCGGCACGACCATTGCCGACGCCGAGGCGCTCCACGAATCCATCGAAGAAGGCGTCCGCATCTTCGTCGAACGGCTGCGCCGTGATGGCAAGATCATCGAGTTCAAACTGACAACTGTTTTGCAGCCGGGGGATGTGGTCGGGGTCTCCGGCAAGACGGAAGTGCTGATCGAGAAGCTCGGGAAATACGGCAACGAGGTTTCCGATCCCGAGTTGCTCGATGTGCCCGTAGAAGCTGTCGATGTCGTCCTGACCAACAAGGCCTATAACGGGAAGACGCTGATCGAGCTGGCCAAGACGGATTTCGCGCGCGGCGTGTACCTGACGAAAATCACTCGCGGCGCCACTTCCACGAACATTCCCGTACTGGCCCAGACCAAGGTGAATCGGGGCGATATCCTGAGAATCGGAGGCACGCGTGCGAACACGGAGGCAGCTGCCAGGAATCTGGGATACGCAGACCGTCCGACGAACGCGGCAGACATGGTCTTTGTCGGTCTCGGCATCGTCCTCGGCGGCCTGTTTGGCGCTATCGTCGTGCCGGTCAGCGGTATCCCGGTCACGCTGTCGACATCCGGCGGGGCGTTGATCGCCGGGATCATCATCGGTTGGTTGCGCGGAGTTTATCCCACCTTCGGCCGCGTTCCGGCGCCCGTGCTCTGGTTCATGAACAATGTCGGCCTGAACGTATTCATCGCCGTCGTGGGGATCACCGCGGGCCCGACCTTTGTCGCAGGTATCAAGGAGGCCGGGATTGGTCTTTTTCTGTGGGGATTTTTCGCGACCTCCGTCCCCATGCTGCTGGCGCCATGGATCGGAAAGTACATCTTCAAGCTGGATCCTGCCATCAATCTGGGCTGTTGTGGTGGTGCCCGCACCAGCACGGCCGCCGCTGCAATGATCTCAGAAGTGGCCAAGAGCGACATTCCGTTGCTCGGCTATACGGTGCCGTATGCGGTCAGCAACACACTGTTGACGATGTGGGGCTTGGTCATCGTCATGATGGTTTCGTGAGTCGAGCAATTCCGGTATCTGACTTAAATGAGAATTGAATAAATGGAGAAATCACATGGACAACTTAAGGTTTAAACAGTACGAGAAGCTGGGTCCGTTCGAGATCAAGAACTTCCTCGCCGAGGTGGCATCGAAGTCCGCGCAGGAATTGTCCAGCTCGTACCTGAACGCCGGTCGCGGCAACCCGAACTGGGTCGCCACAGAGCCGCGCGAGGCGTTCTTCCTGCTCGGACAGTTCGCGGTCATTGAGTGCAAGCGCGTGCTCGACCTGCCGCCGGGCGTGGGCGGCATGCCCAGGGCATCCGGTATCGCCGGGCGGCTTGAGGCCTGGCTGAAGAAGCACGACGACATGCCGGGCGCGCCCTTCCTGCAGGCGATGGTGCCGTGGGCAGTGGCGAAGTTCGGCTTCGAGCCCGACAAGTTCGTGCATGAACTGGTGGATTCCATCATAGGCGACCACTACCCGGTGCCGGACCGCATGCTGGTGCACAACGAACAGGTCGTCCACGAGTACCTGCAGTGGGCGATGTGCGGAACCCCGCGGCCTAAAGGTAAATTCAATATCTACGCGGTGGAGGGCGGCACCGCCGCGATGTGCTATATCTTCAAGTCGCTTAAGAGCAACCGCATCATCAATCCCGGCGACACGATCGCGCTCGGCGTGCCGATCTTCACGCCGTACCTCGAGATGGCGCATCTGGAAGACTACGACCTCAAATACATCGAGGTGCACGCGAAGCAGGAGAACAAGTTCCAGTACACGGATGAGGAGCTCAAGAAGCTTCTCGATCCGAAGGTCAAGGCGTTCTTCATCGTCAACCCGGGCAACCCTTCGGCGGTTGCGCTTTCACCCGACTCGATCAAGAAGATCGGCACCGTGCTAAAGAAGCGCCCGGATCTGATCCTGCTGACGGACGACGTCTACGGCACCTTCGTGCCGGGCTTCCGTTCGCTGATGGGTGAATACCCGAAGAACACCATAGGCGTCTACTCGTACAGCAAATACTTCGGCTGCACCGGCTGGCGCCTCGGCACGATCGCGATCCACGAGGACAATATCTTCGACCAGATGATCGCCGCGCATCCCGAGCCGATAAAGAAGCTGCTGGACAAGCGCTACGGCGGACTCACGCTGGAACCGCGCAAGCTGGCATTCATCGACCGCATCGTGGCGGACAGCCGCGACGTCGCGCTGAACCACACGGCGGGCCTGTCGCTGCCGCAGCAGGTCATGATGACGCTGTTCTCGCTGGCCGAGCTGATGGACAAGAAGAAGGACTATCAGAAAGCCTGCATCGGCATCGTCAAGAAGCGTGTCGCGGCGACGATCGAGGGGCTGGGCATAGACGTCGGCGAGAACAAGTACTTCGACTACTACTACGGCCTGATCGACTTCGAGTTCTGGGCCCGCAAGTACGTGGGCGAGGACGTGGTCAAGTGGATGAAGGCGAACGTGCATCCGCTCGACATCGTGTTCCGGCTGGCCGAGGACCACGGCATCGTGCTGCTCAACGGCAGCGGCTTTGCCGCTCCGGACTGGTCGGTGCGCATATCGTTCGCGAACCTGGACGATCATGTCTACGACGACATCGGCCGGGCGGTGCGCGCGATTGCGCGCGGCTACCGGCAGGCCTATGAGGCAGCCACGGGCAAGACTGTCGAGCCGCCCAAGGCACTATCCAAGGCCCCGGCCAAGACCGGGAAGGCACCCAATGCAAAACGTTAGCTTGAGTAGTTTCACTTGCGGGCGCGGGCTGCGTCGAGGAGTGGAAAGCGGCGGCTGCGCCGAAGCCGAAACGGAAGTAAACAGGACAATTTAACCAAACAGTATTAAAGGAGAGGTAACCATGAACAGAGTCACGTCACATCTATTCGCGCGAGTGATCTTCGCATTCGTCGCATTGCTGTTTGTCGCATCGGCGGCCAACGCGAAACCCAAAATCATGATCCTCGCCACCGGCGGCACCATCGCCGGCGCGCAGGCCAGCACCACCGAGGCCGGCTACAAGTCCGGCACGTTCTCGGTGGATGATCTCATCAAGGCCGTGCCGCAGCTCAAGGATGTTGCGGACATCTCTGGCGAGCAGGTGGCCAACATCGGCAGCCAGACCATGAACCACGAGGTGTGGCTGAAGCTGGCCAAGCGGGTCAATGAGGTGCTCAAAGGAAATACCGACGGCGTGGTCATCACCCACGGTACCGACACCATGGAGGAGACCGCCTACTTTCTCAGCCTGGTAGTGAAGAGCGACAAGCCGGTGGTGCTGGTCGGATCGATGCGGCCGGCGACCGCCATCGGCGCCGATGGGCCTGCCAATCTCTATAACGCGGTGGCGCTGGCCGCCAATCCCGAGGCGAAGGGCCGTGGTCCGCTGGTGGTTCTGAATGATGAGATTCACTACGCGCGCGAGGCGCAGAAGACCAACACCACATCGCTCGACACTTTCAAGTCGCCGAACCGCGGCCGCGCCGGCGTGATGAACACCGGCAAGGCCTACTTCTTCTCGCCGAACATCATCCCGCACGGCGCGAGGAGCGAGTTCTCGGTGGATGGCAAAGGCGTTAATGACCTGCCGCGTGTCGACATCGTGTATTCCTATGCCAATTTCGGCCGTGACATGATCGATTCCCTGGTCGTGAAAGGCGTGAAAGGCATCGTGCTCGCCGGGGTCGGTGATGGCAACAGCACCGACACTGCCATCGAGGCATTGGCGGAAGCCGCCAGGAAGGGTGTCGCCGTGGTGCGCTCCGCGCGCGTTGGCAGCGGCCTCGTTGTGCGCAACGTGGAAGTGAACGACGACAAGCTGGGATTCATCGCCGGCATGGAGCTGAGCCCGCAGAAGGCGCGCATTCTCCTCATGCTCGGCC
>NZ_JBAVEJ010000177.1:0-13671 GCF_049587675.1 Sulfuricaulis sp.
ATTTATGCCAGAATCGTTAAGGAGATGGCATTCCTCCTTTAATAATAACCGCCCGCCTCGGGCTGATGATGCCTACAGACTTTCTTGAAAAAGGAGAACTGTAGGTATGCGTAGCATGCATCGGCCGTCTTTATGTGTTTTTTCCAGCGGCAATGAAACCTCACACCGTGCGCTGACACGAAAGCGACGCCCATGACCGAAACCTGGGCACTGGCGGCGCTGTGGCTGGGATTAGCGCTCATTGCGACGCTCATTTCGATCTGGTTCCGGGTGGCGACTGCGCTTTCCGAGATTGTCGTCGGCACCGTGGCGCAGCTCATCATCGGCGTTGCCGTCGGCGTGGCGCTTTTGCAGACCGACGCCTCCTGGATCAAATTTCTTTCCGGCACCGGCGCGATTGTATTGACGTTCCTGGCCGGCGCCGAACTGGACCCGAATGTCCTCAGGGTCAAATGGAAGGAGGCCACGACTGTCGGTTTGGTCGGATTTTTCGCTCCGTTCTTCGGATGTACCGCCGCCGCGCACTATTGGTTGCATTGGGATTTGTTGGCCAGCTGGTTGGCCGGCGTTGCCCTGTCCACAACCTCGGTGGCGGTGGTCTACGCCGTCATGCTCGAGTTCGGGCTGAACAAAACCGACTACGGCAAAACCGTGCTTGCCGCCTGCTTTATCAACGATCTCGCCACCGTGCTTGCGCTTGGATTCATCTTCTCGCCCTTTACCGTGAAAACGCTGATCTTCTTCGGCGTCGCGATCGTCGTGTTCGCCGTGCTTCCCTGGATTACCCCACGCTTCTTCAAGCGGTTCGGCAACCGGCCGTCCGAACTTGAAGCAAAGTTCCTGCTGTTTTGCCTGTTTGGCATGGGCGCGCTCGCCGCCTGGGCGGACAGCGAGGCGGTGTTGCCGGCCTATTTGATCGGAATGGTCCTGGCCGGCACGGTCGGCAAGGATCACGTTCTGGTCAGGCGTCTGCGGACGCTGACGTTCGGGCTGCTCACGCCGTTTTATTTTATTCGCGCCGGATCACTCGTTTCGGTCGCGTCGCTGGTCGCGGCGCCGATGGTTTTTGTCGTTCTGCTCCTGGCCAAGTTGGCGACCAAGATGGTAGGCGTGTATCCAGTGACCAAGGTCTACGATTCGCCAAACAAGGAGGCTATGTATACAACGCTGCTGATGTCCACGGGACTTACCTTCGGCACTATCTCGGCGTTGTTTGGGTTAAGTCATCACGTGATTGACCAGGCGCAATATTCGTTCCTCGTGGCGGCAGTAGTCGGGAGCGCCGTGGTGCCCACACTGATCGCCAACGCCTTTTTCTTGCCACACCATCTACTGCACAAGCGTGATGAGCCGGTAGAGCCGTCGGTTACGCAGGAACCAGCGGTGGCCAGCCAACCGTCTGAAATCCGGTAACTAAGGAGATATCCATGATAAGAAAAATCTTGGCAGCCTATGACGGCTCCGAATCAGCCGACAAGGCATACGCTTATGCTCTGGATATGGCAAAAAAATACGGAGCGGAACTGCTGGTGCTGTCTATTGCAAGACCACCGGAGCCCCCGGAAGACGTGGAAACCGAGGCGATGCTGGAGAATGCCGAGGGGCATTACGAGAAGCAGTTCACGACGATGAAACAGCGCGCGACGGCGGAAGGTGTGCGCGCCGAGTTCAAGGTGGCGGTCGGCCATCCGGCGGAACAGATTATTTATCACGCCGATGACAACGGTACCGACCTCATCGTCATGGGTCATCGCGGTAAAGGATTTTTTGAACGGCTAATGCTGGGCTCGATTTCGAAACAGGTCGTCCACTACGCCAACTGTGCGGTACTGATTGTGCGTTGATTTTCCGGTTGGGCGATCTCCGTGGCGCGCGAGAGTTATTGCCCGCAGTGCTTTGCCAGAATACCGGTTGATGCGGAGACCTCCCGGTTTCACCCGGAGCCCTGTTTGGGCAGAAGGAGTTTAAGACTGCCCTGACGGAGCGTGATCTCGGTGTCGACGCAAAGCACGGACACGTGAAGTATCCTGTCACGCCAATATCGGTCTTGAGAAATCAAATGAGCGCATTGCACAATCCAGCCTGGCCGACCGTGAGCGGCGCGTATGACCTGGCGTTCATGAATTGGAGAAAGGCTCGGTATTTTGCCATCCGTGCAGCGGTCCCTAAACAGTCTGCGCAATCGTCTTGGCGAGGCCAGCGGCATCGGCAACGAAAGCGTGCCCAAATGTCGATGCCGCAGGCGTTGCCGGTCATACTCCTTCTCGACATCGACGGCCAGCAATACCCCGGCGATGCCGCCGCGCACACGCCTCAGAAATCCGATCATTGCCGTATTGACAGCGCTCACTTGGTCAAGGAGCAGCACGCCGGCCCTGCGGTCGGCGGCCGTCACTAAGCGTGCCCGCGCTTTTCGCCTGGTTGTGGTTGCCGTGTCCACATCAGGATACGCGCGCGCGAAAGTGCGTGTAATGTCGTCGAGGCAAGAGGTGGTGCTCGATAACGCGCACGGAACACCGGTCCGCGCCAAGCGCGTATGCAGTTTGGCGAGCAATGTAGATTTGCCGCTGCCGCGCGGTCCGTACAAAACGAGATGTTCGCCGCGTTGCAGGCGCTTAATCAAGCTGGAGTGAAACTGATTAATACCAGAAGCCATAAACTCGGTCAGTCGCGCCTCGCTGTTGGCTAGATGCAGGCGAGCGGATATGCTCAAAATGCATTATGAACTCGGCGCATGGTCGCAGGCAATCGCGCTTTATGCGCTCACAGCCGGATATCCTGCCTGTAGCACGCAAGGAGTTTGTGAACTGCCTCTGTTCATTTACAATCGCAGCAAAAGCTAAAACGTATACGACCAATGCTCGACCCAAAACTCCTCCGCACCAACCTCGAAGACGTGGCCCACCAGCTCGCGCGCCGCGGTTACCGCCTGGACACGCAGACTCTCTCGACGATCGAAGAAAGGCGCAAACGCGTACAGGTGATAGCTCAACAGTTCCAGCAGGATCGCAACGTCAAGTCTAAGGCGATCGGTATAGCCAAATCGAAGGGCGAGGACACCGCGAAGCTGATGCAGGAAGTCGCCGATACCGGTGCGGCGCTCAAGCAGGCGGAGGGCGAACTGGAGCAGATCCAGAACGAACTTGTTGAAATCGTGCTCGGGATTCCCAATATCCCGCACGCCAGCGTCCCCGATGGCAAGGACGAAAATGACAATATAGAAATTCGGCGCTGGGGTGAACCGCGTAAATTTAATTTCACGCCCAAAGATCACGTCGATCTGGGCGCGGCACTAGGCATGATGGACTTTGACACCGCCGCCAAGATCACCGGCGCGCGCTTCGTGGTCATGAATGGACCTTTGGCGCGCCTGCATCGGGCGCTGATCCAGTTCATGCTCGACCTGCACACGCAGGAGCATGGTTACACCGAGACCTACGTGCCCTATCTGGTGAATGCCGACAGCTTGCGCGGCACGGGTCAATTACCAAAGTTCGAACAGGACCTGTTTAGAATTCCGCGAACAAAATTTGAGATGGAGCCCGGAGCCGCAGACAGTGCTATGCAAGGGGAGGTCTATCAGCGGGGCTCGTTCAAGGCAAAAGAAGAAAATTGGTATTTAATTCCCACCGCCGAGGTGCCGGTCACGAACATCCTGCGCGATGTCATCGTCGAGGCCAATAACATGCCGCGTAAATATGTGTGCCACACGCCGTGCTTCCGCAGCGAGGCCGGTTCCTACGGTAAGGACACGCGCGGCATGATCCGCCAGCACCAGTTCGAAAAGGTCGAGCTCGTCCAGGTGGTGCGTCCGCAGGATTCCTATCAGGCGCTGGAGGAACTGACTGGTCACGCGGAAATGGTTTTGCAGAAGCTGGAGCTGCCATATCGCGTGGTGGCGTTGTGCTGCGGCGACATGGGTTTTTCCGCCGCCAAAACCTATGACATCGAGGTCTGGCTACCGGGCCAGAACAAATATCGCGAGATATCCTCGTGCAGCAATTTCGAGGATTTCCAGGCGCGACGCATGCAGGCGCGCTGGCGCAATCCCCAAACGGCCAAACCTGAACTGGTGCACACGCTCAACGGCTCGGCCCTCGCAGTCGGACGCACCCTGGTGGCGATTATGGAGAATTATCAGGATGATAAGCACGGGATCAGAGTTCCGGGCGCACTGCGTTCTTACCTGGGAGGCATGGAAGCTATCAAATTGAGCCAATGACACTTTTATCGGGCTGGTTTTGTTATAATCCGGAGGCAAAACCAGGGGAGAGTCTCAATTTATAGAGACATAATAAAGTGGCATTAGATACCAAGAAGACAGTCACGCGGTTGCGAGCGCTCGTGGTCCTCGCATTTCTCGTCTACGCGCCTTATTACCTGATATGGCGTCTGGGTACCTTCAACCCGGCGTCTCCGTTTTTTTCGTGGTTGATCTGGGGCGCCGAGGTCTTTGGCTACCTGACGGCGGTCCTGCATATATTCATGGTCAGTCGTCTGACATCACCTGTCGCGACGCTTCCCCCCAAGGGCCTGACGGTCGATGTCTTCGTTCCCACGTATAACGAAAGTGTCAATCTTTTGCGTCACACGCTGCTGGCTGCCACCCGCATGGAATATCCGCACCATACCTGGTTGCTGGATGACGGCAACAGGCCTGAGATGGCGGCTCTGGCCAAGGAACTGGATTGCCGTTATCTGGCACGAACCGAAAATACCGACGCCAAGGCCGGTAACCTGAATCATGCGCTGGCGCAAAGTCATGCGGATTTTGTGGCGGTATTCGATGCCGATCATGTGCCGCACAAGGACTTCCTCAACAAGACATTGGGCTTTTTCCATAACGAGAAAGTGGCATTCGTGCAAACGCCGCAGGATTTCTACAACCTGGATTCGTATCAGCACCGCCGTCACAAGCGGCTGAGTTATATCTGGACTGAACAATCCTTGTTCTTTCGCGTGATACAGCGCGGGAAGGATCGCTGGAACGCCGCTTATTTCTGCGGCAGCTGCGCCGTTCTTCGGCGCAGCGCGTTGGACAGTATTGGCGGTTTTGCCACGGGGACGGTTACCGAGGACCTGCACACGTCAATCCGGCTTCACAAGAAAGGCTACCAGGCCGTTTATTATCCGGAGAGCCTGGCTTTCGGGCTGGCGCCGGATTCCGTGCGCGCCTTCCTGCTGCAGAGACTGCGGTGGGGACAGGGCGCCATGCAGGTGTGGCGCAAGGAAGGCATATTGTTCGCGCGTGGGCTAACCTTGCCGCAGCGACTGAATTATCTGGCTTCGGTATTGACCTATTTCGACGGCTGGCAAAAAACGGTTTTTTACATCGCGCCCGCCGTGGTGCTGCTGACGGGCGTGATGCCCATCAATGCGCTCGGACCGGATTTCCTTCTGCACTTCATTCCATTTTACCTGTTGTGTTTCTGGGCGTATGAAGAAGCCGGCCGCGGTTATGGCGGTACCGTGTTGACGGAACAATACAACATGGCCCGTTTCGCCACATTCGCACGGGCCACCATAGGAGGTTTCGGACCACATTTGAAGTTTTCCGTCACACAAAAAGTCAGCCTGGAACAGGACAAGCCCCGAACGGTTGTTCCACAGCTGCTCGTACTGGTACTCAGCATTTTGGCGATTGCCGTGGGATCGTGGTTATGGCTGTCACAGCAATATCTGACGCCAGGCGCATTTTGGGCCAATATCGTTTGGGCCAGCATTAATCTTGGGCTGGCCGGATCGGTGGTACGCTTCACGCTGTTGCGGAAACACCGCCGGCGTGAATACCGGTTCCCGATCCCCTTGCCCGCCTTCATAGGAAAATCAGAGGAAGACAAGGTGCTCGGCCTGGTGGAGGATATCTCGGCTGACGGATGCAGGTTCATATCTGAAAATCCGGTCGCCGCCAAGGGTACTGTCAGCGGAGAGATATTCTTGCCCAGCGGCCGGATGCCATTTACTGCCAGCAGCAGTCGTCATCTTGAGCCGGCTTTGCCATCGCGGGATAGCCGGGATGAGGTGATGGAAACCGGGCCGCGCATATCGAGACGGAAACTCGAGTACGGGCTCGCCTTCCGGTGGAAATCGGCCCATGACGCCATCCAGCTGGAAAACTTTCTCTATGGTTCAGATCTTCAGTGGCGCATTCTTGAACTGCAGGAGGGCGTCACCACTCCTGTTGCCTGGGCCGCGGGTTTGTTTGCGCGCGGCAAAATAGCGAAAGTCCCGAAAATCTCATCAGCGGAATGGCTGCCGGTTGTATATCACCAGACCAGGAAGGACGAGCCGCAGGATAAATTCGGTGTACTTTCCCGCAGCGACTGGACTCAGAAACCTGCCAGGCTGATCATGTTCGAATCCGTGCCAAAAGGCTCACACCTTGAAATTTATATTTTCGGGAACATGCCGCAAGACCGTGTGCAAGGAGAGCTTGTCGAATTACAAAAGCTGCAAACAACAATTGCAGAAATATATGTGGCTAAAATCATGCTGCACCATCAAGGCCCTGATGAAGTGTCCCGGCGGTAATCGTTGTCGCTGGTCAATAATCAGTCCACCGATAATGGCCGCCGGTGTTCTGGGAATGTTGGCTGGTCTGGTTACGCCAATATCCGCCAGTGCGAGCGAGTGGCTTGGTCTGACGGGAGTTGAGTTGGGAGCCAATCACAACACCTATGCATTTGCCGGCGCCATTGCGCCGCTGACATCGAACACGGCGCTTGGCCAGGGTTGGGTCCAGCGCTATTGGCTGGATTGGCTGGAATACGCTTATGATTCGGAGGGTGAGGAAATTCGTGCCAAGGCACCGGGCGCGTCAGCATTGCTTGGTTATCAACAGAGCAATTCCGAGGGATTTTTGGCAGGATATGCCGGAGTGGGTTACCGGAATACCACGCTCACACCGGACAGACCCGATGCGGAAGTGCGCGGCAGCCAGAGCTCCTTGCAATTGCTTGGCGAGACGGATCATCGCTTTGCCCAAAGCTGGCGCTTTGTCGGGGCGGCACAGGTGTCGTTTGGACGGGGCAGCTACTGGACGCGCGTCAAATTTTTGCAAAAATCGTCGACGGCGACTTTTTGGCAAGGGGTGGAGGTCGTTTTTCAGGGCGATCCCGATTACTATGCCGCCAAAGTCGGATTGGTACTGGATGAATTGAGCGTTGGAGGAGGTGTGACCGCGAATTTCAAACTGGGATCCAATAAAACCAAAGACCTCAAACCCGGTGCTTATGCGGGCATTGAGTTTGTCGGAATTTTTGGGAAAAAATAAAAATATTCTCAACTGTTTCGGATGGCGGCAAATCTAGTACAGTTAATCATGGGAGAGGTGGCCGAGCGGTTTAAGGCGGCGGTCTTGACAAATCGGCAGGATAGCCGATTTGCACGACGCCGCAGGCGTCGCCCGAAGGGCGAGGCACAGGGACGTGCCGAGTGAAAACCGTTGACCACGATCAGCGAGTCCTGAAGGTGAAGATTGGCATATTGTAATCATTTGTTTCAGATTGATTCGGAGGGGTGGCCGAGTGGTTTAAGGCACCAGTCTTGAAAACTGGCAGGGGCTTACGCCCCTCGTGAGTTCGAATCTCACCCTCTCCGCCAATTTCATTTCATGTTTATCCTTTCGTGGAATCTCCCCATCGCGTAGTGGATATCACTGAAGAAATACATTCGGCCCGCTGTTGAAACGCCAATCCGGGTTATAATCCCGCCATGAATTTCCTCCCCATTTTTCTGGATCTGAAACAACGTTCCTGCGCGGTCATCGGAGGCGGAGAGGTGGCGTCACGAAAGGTAACGTTACTGCTGGAGGCCGGTGCCCAGATAACGGTATATGCACCCACCGCAGGCGAGACCATCCGCCGCTGGGCGGCAGATGGCAAAGTCAGGCACGTCGCACAGGAATTCCGCCCCGAGTTGCTGGACGGTTGCGCGCTGGTCATCGCGGCCACAGACGACAAGACGGTCAATCGTCAGGTTTCGGATGCCGCCAAGGCGCGCAATATTCCGGTCAACGTCGTGGACCAGCCGAATCTGTGTACGTTCATCATGCCGTCCATCGTCGACCGCTCGCCGGTGATCGTGGCGGTGTCGACCGGGGGATCGTCCCCGGTGTTGGCGCGCCTCATTCGCGCGCGCCTCGAAACTCTGATCCCCGCCGGTTACGGCCGATTGGCAAAACTGGTGGTCAAGTTTCGAGACATGGTCAAGCAGCGTTTTACTAATCCGACGAGTCGCCGTCAGTTCTGGGAAGAAGTATTGCAGGGGCCAGTCGCCGAACTCGTCTATACCGGACAGGATGCCGCAGCGGAGAAGGCTTTGCAGCAAAGAATCGAGGCTGTCGACGGAAGCCAGGTGCCGGTAGGGGAAGTGTATTTGGTGGGGGGCGGTCCGGGCG
Source organism: Sulfuricaulis sp. (assembly GCF_049587675.1). Lineage (GTDB taxonomy): Bacteria > Pseudomonadota > Gammaproteobacteria > Acidiferrobacterales > Sulfurifustaceae > Sulfuricaulis. Next base: position 8,399 of record NZ_JBAVEJ010000177.1, read on the forward strand.
ATCCGGATCTGCTCACCTTCCGTGCGTTGCACCTGATGCAGCAGGCCGATGTCGTGGTATACGATCGCCTGGTATCGCCGGCGGTGTTGAACTTGATTCGCCGCGACGCCGAGCGCATTTACGCCGGCAAGGAGCGCGACAATCATGCCATCCCGCAGGAAGACATCAATCATCTCCTGGTACGTCTGGCCAAGGAGGGTAAACAGGTCGTGCGTCTCAAGGGTGGCGACCCATTTATCTTCGGGCGCGGAGGCGAGGAGATTGATACCTTGGCGGCCGAGGGTATACCGTTTCAGGTAGTGCCGGGCATTACCGCGGCGGCGGGCTGCGCCGCCTACGCCGGCATACCGCTGACGCATCGTGACTATGCTCAGTCCGTGGTATTCGTCACCGGCCATCTTCAGGACGGGACGGTTAATCTCAACTGGAAAGCGTTGGTGCAGCCGGGTCAGACCATCGTGTTCTACATGGGTCTGCACGGCATCGATACGATCTGTCGCGAGCTGATCCGGCATGGCATGCCGTCGTCCACGCTGGCGGCGCTGGTGCAACAAGGCACGACGCGTAATCAGCGTGTATTGACCGGCGATCTGAAAACCCTGCCGTCGATCGTCGACAAGGCGCATGTCAAGGCGCCGACCCTGATCATCGTCGGCGATGTGGTGGAACTGCACGGCCGACTCAAGTGGTTCGAGCCCATTGCTGAGGATCAGGCAAGCTCTGATTAACTCTGCCGCTTGTCTTGAGTCCGTTCATGCTTCGACAAGCTCAGCACGAACGGGAGTGATCAGAGGTTCCCTAGGCGTCGTTATTCTGTATTTTTTTACGCCCCAAACCCTGTTCAACCGCGATGACCGCGGCTTCCACGCGCGAATGCACGCCCAGCTTGCGCAGGATGGCCTTGACGTGGAGTTTGACGGTTCCGTCGGTGATATTCAGCGCACGCGCTATCATTTTGTTGCTTTGTCCTTCGGCGACGTGGCTTAAAATTTCCATTTCACGCGGAGTGAGTTCGGAAAGGGGCGCAGTGGAACGTCTTGGTGTCTCACTGGTCTGGCCCTGTACGATGCGCGTGAGGGATCCCACCATCTCCTTGGCCACGACATTGTCGCCACGCAGCGCCGCCTCAAGCGCGGGTACCAAGTCCTCGGGATTCATGTCCTTGAGCAAATAGCCGGCGGCGCCACCGCGCAGGGCGGCGCGCAGGTCAGCGTCATCCCGGCTCATGGTCAGCATCAGAATCGGCACCGTGACGTTACTGGCGCGCAGTCTTTCCAGCGTTTCAATGCCGTTCATGATGGGCATCTTGATGTCCAGCAAAATGACGTCCGGCGACAGGGCGAGAGCCTGGGCAATGCCTTCCTCGCCGCTGCCAGCCGATGCCACGACTTCAACGCCCCGGCTGCGCAGCAATTCCTCCAGCCCCTTGCGGACCAGAGCATGGTCATCGATCAGCAATAAGCGCAATCTCAAACCCCTGTTTTGTTATTCTGTGTCGGCCTCTTTGGCCGGGGAGATGGGAAATGTTAACACGATACGCGTGCCTTCGCCGGGCTCACTTTCAATGGTCAGTTCGCCGGGGAGACGTTCCGCGCGTTCGCGCATGACGGAGAGCCCGATGTGTTCGCCCGGCCGCGCTGCCGAGACAGGAGCCATGCCCTCGCCGTCGTCCTCGATCAGCAATGAATAGACGCCCTTGCCTTCGCCGTTCAGCAGAATGCGCGCATTGCGCGCGTTGCTGTGCTTGCCGATATTCGACAAGGCTTCCTTGACGATATGAAAAATCTGACTCTCCTGGAGTGGCGTCAGGCTGAAATCTCGGCACTCGTTGTGAAAGAAGACGTTGATTCCGGTTTCTTCACTGAAGCGCTCCACCATGCCGGCAACGGCGGGCACCAGTCCGCGTTCATCGATCTTCAGACGGTAATTGGCCAACAATTCGCGCAAGCTGGCGTGCGCCTCTTCAATGGAGGTTTTCAGGCTCTGAACCTCGTGTTGCGAGGTGCGCAAGTCTTTTTTGTGCATGGACTCACCCAGCATCTTGACCTGCAGACGCATTCCCACCAGCGCCTGTGCCAGTGAATCGTGCAGTTCATTACCGATGATGTTGCGCTCTTCCATGATGGCGATCTGACGCGCCTGACTGTCGAGCCGCGCCTTTTCCAGCGCCAGCCCCAGGTGCTTGCCGACGCTGCTTAGCAGGTCATGGATGTCTTCACCCATGGCCGATATCGGCCGGTCAAGGAAGAGGTTGTACACACCCAGAATGCGTTCCTGATATATCACCGGTACGACGACGAATTCCTGGCAATCGCGCTTGAGCATGGGGAGGCCGAGAAGTTTTGCGCAGGATTGGGTGCCATGCTGAATTCGTATGCCACCCTCGGTCGCGGCCCAGCCGCATTGACAAAGGCCGGTATCCATCATGCGGTCTTTTTCCACTACGTCCGCCGCCAGCCCGCGGCTGGCGACGAGACGCGTCTGGCCGTCGTCGGTTAGTACCCGCACCGTGGCGGCGCGCGCATCCACCAGTTCGATAAAGGTGTCGAGGAAGCTTTCGAGCAGCTTGTCGAGATCGCCGTGCTGGCTGAGGCTCGAGGCGACATCGTACAGGATGTCCAGCGACTGGGTTTTGCGTGCCAGGCGCACGGTCTGCGCACGTACGCGGGCGTCCATGTCGATAGTCAGCGATTTCAGCTCGTCGCTCAACCGGTTGATGTCCATCGCCAGTTCGCGAAATTCGCCACGCGGGGGTACCGGGAGGCGTGCCGAGAGGTTACCGTCGTTCATGCGCGCGGACCAGTCACGCAGATGCGCAAGCGGTTCCACCAGATTATGCCGCACGCGCGCGATGATCAGCCAGATCAGCGCCATGCCGGCGAGCAACAACAATGCCAGGGTGGGGTAAAGCTTGTCGGCATCCTGGGGATGATTCATGACGGTAAACGAAGCCGCTCCAATCGCTGCGAAGACAGCCGCCAGTAAAACCAAGGGGAGCGTCAGGTGATTAAAGAACAACCGATAGGATTTCCGCCGCCAGCCGTCGGCGGGCGAAATCCGGGTCGCCCCTCGCGATTGGCTGGGATCGGTTTGTTCCGGTGAAGCGCTCATGTTTCGCCGCACTCTTGAGCGGCAGGAATCTTTTGGACATTAACAGGGTAAGTTATTGAGGCGGGATGAATCAAGTCGGTTCGGCTCGCCGGTCTCAATCCTTGGTCTGACGTCCGACGAACCGACTCAGCGCCTCGAAAACCGGGCTAACATACGATCTTCGTCGTTGATCCAGCACGTGACATAGTAACGGGGCCCGAGGAATATTATTGTGTTCCTTCTTATACCCTCAATTATCGATGGGTATCTCTGACGCACCGCAACTGATTTTGGCGGTGGCAGAGGACGAGAGCAGTTTTTTATTTAGGCGCGCCGCCCTCGGGTTTCGACACTGCGGCATGCGCCGGATCGTTGGGATTGATGAAAATGAATTGGTGCTCCCCGGGACCGATCTCGACGAAATCGAGCGTGGCACCAATAAGAAAGTCCTTGCTGGTGTTCGAGACGACAACATTTATGCCTTCGGAAGCGAGCAATGCGTCGTCATCGCCCATTTCATCGAAGCCCATTCCATAGATAAACGTGCCGTCATTCTCCCGGCGCACGGCGATGCGCAGATGCATGCCCTGGGAGTTGGAGACTTCCGCCGATTGGCGTATTTGCGCGGCGGCCTCGGGGGTAATGGTGATCATGAATAATTCCTCTTATAGATACTGTGAGCCTTTAACGATAATTCTTGAACCGTCGTGTTAGCGGGCCGCCTGATGCTTCCCATTCGTTCGCTGTTGCTGGCGCACATACTGGACGAACCGCCTGGTCCAGTGATTGTCCTCCAGATCGCGCAGGTGCGCATAACACGCCAGCAGGTTCTTGTGGACGATGCCGTCATGCTCGCCGTCCACCCCATTGCCGCGCATCACGTCGTAGGCGTAAACCGTACCGGGCGCGAGATTCTCCAGGCTGGAATAATGAAATTCATGCGCGCGTACTTCCGCCGACCCCGATAACGGCCAGGGGTTCTTGCCGGTTTCCCGCAGCAGCACGTAACCCCTTCCCATGGGACGGTCGTGCATCACGACGTCTCCGGGAATCACGCCTGCCATTTCGCAGTGCTTGCCGCGCCAGGTAATGCTGCGCGCCAGATACATGAGGCCGCCGCACTCGGCATAGGCCGGTAGGCCGCCTTCAATCGCCTGACGGATTTCGTGACGCAGGGAGGCGTTGGCCTCCAGCTGTTCCATGAAAACCTCGGGGAATCCACCCCCGATGAACAACGCGTCCACTTCCGGCAGCCTGGTATCCTTTAGCGTGTCGATCGTGATCAGCTCGGCACCCGCGGCGCGCAGTGCCTCGAGATCGCCCGGGTAGTAGAAGGCAAAGGCGGAGTCGCGGGGAATACCGATTCGTATATCAGGGTGCGGGATCGGCGCCGGAGCGGCCGGTTCCACCGCGGCACTGTTCTGCGCCGGCGTTTGGGAGGAAACGGCGATCAGGCGATCGAGATCGACGGAAGCAGCCACTAGCGCAGCGATCGTGTCGATTTTTTCCCTGGCTGCGTTGGCTTCGTTGCTGGGCAAGAGCCCCAGATGACGTTCGACAATGGCGAATCGGTCGTCGCGATGCACCGCTCCCAGCACCGCTACATCAGTGTAGTGCTCGATGACGGCGCGCAGCTTTGTTTCGTGCCGGGAACCTCCCAACTGATTGAGGATGACACCGGCGATGCGGATTTGGGGGTCGAAGGCCTGGTAGCCCAGGATCAACGGGGCGATGCCGCGGGTCATCCCGCGCGCGTCGATGACCAGCACCACCGGGGTTTCGAGCAGGGTGGCGAGCGCCGCGTTGCTGTTGCTGCCGTCGAGGCTCAGGCCGTCGTACAAACCTTTGTTGCCTTCGATCAGGGAGATATCGGCACCGCGGGAACGCGCCGCGAAGCTGCGCAGGATTTCGTCGCGTCCCATGAGATAGAAATCGAGGTTGTGACAATCGCGCCCGGCGGCCAGGGACAGCCACATGGGGTCGATGAAATCGGGGCCTTTCTTGAATGGCTGGACAACGTGACCGCGAGCATGCAGGGCGGCGCACAAGCCGACGCACAACGTGGTTTTGCCCGAGGATTTATGAGCGGCGGAGATGAGCAAACGATTCATGCGCCACCACCTTGAATAGGATTATTTACCGCAAAGACGCAAAGTGCGCAAAGAAATTGTGATCAGATACCC
>NZ_JBAVEJ010000178.1:0-2029 GCF_049587675.1 Sulfuricaulis sp.
ATCGGCGAAATCCTGAAAAAGGAGCCGCCCGGCACCATGTTGCGCGTCAGCGTGGAAGGCGGCGGCTGCTCCGGCTTCCAGTACAAGTTCGACATGGAGAGCGCGCAGGCGCCCGACGATCTGGTGATTGCCCGCGACGGCGCCGTCGTGCTGATCGACCCGGTCTCGATCGATTACATGGTCGGTTCCGAGATCGATTTCGTCGAGGACCTGATCGGCGCTTCGTTCAAGGTCAAAAACCCGAACGCCACCGCTTCCTGCGGCAGCGGCACCAGCTTCGCGCTTTAGAGTTTTCCGACACTGCTTTCCGTTGTCATCGCCGGCCTTGTGCCGGCGATCTCGCTTAGTCGTCCGTTAAGAAGCCAATTTGAGTTTGGGATTGTCTGCAAGCGCGCTGCGTAGCGCGGTCATGATCAGGCACAAGAGAATCCTCAGCCAGGCGAGGACGAGGCGCAGGTTGTGGCCGACGGCGGTGAGGATGGCGTTGGCGAGGTCACCGGCGGTTCCCTTGAGATAGCAGCGCCCGAGGTGGCCCTCAGCCTTCATGTGTGCGATCACGGGCTCGATGGCGGAGCGGCGCCGTAGCTCGCGCTTGATGGCGCCGAACACGCCGCGCTTCTGCCCGGAGATGAAGACACGATATGGGTTTGGCACGTCGTGGCCGCGGTATCCTTTGTCGACATAAGCGCGCTCGATCTGGCGACCGGTGAGCCGCTCGGTGTCCTCGATAGCCGCGCGCAGCGTGTGCCCGTCGTAAGGGTTGCCGGGCAGCGCCTTGGCATGCAGCACGAACTGGCCGCCTGGGGCGCGAGCGTTGGTGGTAACGATTGAAGCCTTGACGCCGAACTCATAGGGCGCGCTGGCCTTGCCCTTGCCGATGCATTCGACCTCTGGGGCATGGAAGGAATACAGCTTCCAGCCGCGCTGGCGCTGCTGCTGTGAACGGATCTGGCTGGCGCGCGCCAGCGGCCATTGGAATGCCTCCTCCAAGGCCGGCTGGCCGGCAATCTTGCGGTGGATGTCGCGGGTGATGCGGCCGAGCCGCGTGCGCAGGATGCGCAGCTGGCGGCGATGGCGGTTGAATTGCTTGGCATGGGCGTAGCGCCCCGCCATCATCGCTGCCTGCTTGGCGATCCGCAGGTATGACTGCCGTAACTGCACGCCGTGCTTTCTGGCCAGGCGGTTGAGCCCCTTGATCGCCGCATGCAGCAGTTTGGCGTCGGTCGGGAAGGTGATGGCCTTGGGCTGTACGGTAGTGTCGACCGTGACCCGGGCGAGGTCCTTGGTCCGCAGTGCGCCGCTCGCATGCGCCACCCGCAGGCTCTCGGCTAGCAGCAACTCCAGCTTGTCGCCCAGCCGCTTGCGCCAGTGGCTCAGGTCCGAGCGCTCGTGCGGAAACTCATGCTGGAAGAACTCTTCCCCGGTGAAGTACTGGAAATACGGGTCATGCACCCAGCGTTCGCACACGCCCTCGTCGGACAGGCCATAGATGTGCTTGAGCAGCAACAGTCCGATCACGAAGCGGGTCTCGATCCCCGGCCGGCCCTGGTCGCTGTAGAGCGGCGCGATCTCGCCGTCGATCCATGCCCAATCGAGCTTGCCGGCAAGCTGCACCAGCTCGTGCTTCATGTTGATGATCTGCTCGAGCCTGGCCCGGAACAGATCGCCTGATCCCGTCGTCTCGTGTTGCTTCGGCCGCATCGTTCCCTCCGATGCAGCCAAGGAATCATGGTTTGCGCCAAAAGAAAATCGAAAACGAAATCGCAAGGTTCCGGCGCCTCAGGGTGCAAAACCCTGCAAACTCAAATCGGACAAAGCCCAAAAAATAGACTCACATTCAATCGCTTAGCAGTTAATCACGGACGACTTCATAGGGCAGGGCGAACATGTCGGCTGATGGCACATCGCTGCATTCCCAGGATTGCAATATTTCGGTCGCTATCAGAGCGAAGCGGACATCGTCCGAAACTGACGCGGATCGTATCGGCAGCGAATGCCCCGAACAGGAAGTCCCAGACCGGGATTTTCA
>NZ_JBAVEJ010000179.1:0-4521 GCF_049587675.1 Sulfuricaulis sp.
CGCTGTCGTTGATGCCGCCGGCCACCGGCGCGCTGCGCGACTTTTCAACGATCGCGCCGGACCTGCCGCTGCTCGAGGCGGAAAAGTGCGTCGGCTGCATGGAGTGCGTCACCCAATGTCCCGACACCGCGATCCTGGCCAAGATCGTGCCGGCCAGCGACCACGCGGCGCTGTCCGAAAAACTCAAAATGGCCGGGCACGGAGATTTCATCGCGGGTCAGTTCGCCCGGACCACGAAATACTTCGACGTGCCGGCGCGCAAGGGCAAGGAAGGCGGTATGTTCTATCTCATCACCGACCCCGGCAAGTGCAAAGGCTGCGGCGAATGCGTCGCCGCCTGCGGCGATCATCAGGCGCTGCGGATGATCCCCAAGACCGATGTGAATCTGGCGCAATACCGCGCCGCCACCCGGCTTTTCCGCGAACTCCCCGACACGCCGCGCGACTACATCCAGGACAAGGTGCTGTCGGACATGATGCTGCGGGAATCCACGCACCTGTACTGCGGCGGCGCGGCCTCGTGCATGGGTTGCGGCGAGGCCACCGCCATCCGCATGATGCTGACCGCGACTTCCTTCGTGCATGGTGAGAACTCGGTGGGCCTGGTCGCGGCCACCGGCTGCAACACCGTGTTCGGCTCGACCTACCCGTACAATCCCTACCGCGTGCCGTGGACCAATTCGCTGTTCGAAAACGCGCCCGCGGTGGCCATGGGCATCCGCGCCGAATGGAACGGACGCGGATTGAAGGACAAGCGCCTGTGGGTGCTGGGTGGCGACGGCGCCATGCTCGACATCGGGTTCCAGTCGCTGTCGCGCATGCTCATGAGCGGGATGGACATCAAGGTGCTGGTGCTCGACACGCAGGTGTATTCCAACACCGGCGGCCAGGCCTCGACATCCACGTTTCTTTCCCAGGATTCCAAGATGTCGGGCTACGGCAAAACGCAGCACGGCAAATCCGAGCGTCGCAAGGAACTGGCGCAGATCGCGATGATGCATCCGGACGTGTTCGTGGCCCAGACCACGGCGGCGCACATCAACCACTTCTACCGCGCGATCATCGCGGCCAACGCCTACCCGGGGCCGGCGGTGGTGGTGGTATACGCCCCGTGCATGCCGGAGCACGGCATCGGCGACGCCGCCGCCTTCGGCCAGGCCAAGCTCGCGGTGGACGCGCGCGCGTTTCCCTTGCTCGTCTACGACCCGCGCGCGGGCGAATCCCTCAAGCAGCGTCTGAGCTTGCAGGGCAATCCGGCGCGCAAGGACGACTGGTACGTCACGCCCAAGGGCGAGACCGTCAACTTTACCACTTTCGCGCGCACCGAAGGCCGTTTCGCCAAGCACTTCGACCGCGACGGCATGCCGTCGCCGGAACTGCTCAAGGCGCAGGAGGACCGCCTCAAAAATTGGCGATTGCTGCAGGAACTGGCGGGTTTGCGTCCATCCGAAGCGTAGCTGAAGTTGCAATAAGCCGTGGCATCGACTGGCGGGTGATCCCGGTGACCACGTCGATCATCGGCTCAGTACAGGCGGAAACCGGAAGACGGCGGAGTCTGATAACCCACCACGCGACCGCCCGGATTAAATAACACCGAGCCGCTGCCGCCTGCAGGATAATAGTAGTACCACACTTTATTACCGCTCAGGTCAAACGTCTGTTGCGGCGCACCGAGCAGTCGCGTTACCTCGTCCCGACCGAGACCACGCTCAATTCTTTTCCAGCCTTCAAGTACCGCCGCGTCCTCCCGACGCAACTGGGCCGCAGCCTGAGCCGCGACTTCCGAACTCGTGGCGACTGGCGCTGGGGCAACTGCAACCGATGCAGGCACTGAGGGTGTCGCGACCGTGGTCGGTGTGCCCACTGTCCGGGCTTGCTCGAGCGCTGATACCTTGGCATCGAGCGTGCGAATCTGGGCCTCGAGTCGTTGCAGTTGCGCCATGAGCGCCTGGCAGTCGGCATCATTGGCCCGCGCCGACGCAGGCACAGCAACGGCGAACGCCAGGATGGTCAGGAACGAAAATGCGCCAACCACGCGCACGAAGATCCACTCTGCCTTGGGAACGTCGGTAATCATGATTAATTCCTCCAGCTGAAAGGACGGTGCGGGATCGATCCCGCACCGTCAAGCACTATTACCGTTCGTTTACCACATGAACCAGCCGTAGGCATACAGCGTGTTGTTGTCCGACGCCTTGCGCCCGAGCCCGTCGTAATTGTCGGAGGCGCCGTTGAACTTGTTGTAAGCCGTGTACTGCACACCGAACTGCACGTTCTGCCACGGCAGATAGGTGCCCTGCAGGATCCAGCCCGCATTATCAGGACTGCCGTTGGCGCTGCCGAGTCCGGGTGCCGGATCGCAGGCGGTTACTGCGCCCGTAACTGGATCGGGATTTGCAACACCGCAACCGCTACCGACCAGAGCCGGGTTTTGCGAGGTCGGGTAACGCGTCATGTCGGTACTGCCGGTGGTGCGGAATACACCGACCGTGGCGGCGCCGCTGACGCCAAAGTGATATTCGCCGTTCAACTTGAAGGTATTGAGATTGTCCGAAGAGTTGGACACGGTTGGCACCGCCAGATTGTGGCTGGCATCGAAGGTCGTCTTCTCTCGGATATAAGTGCCGCGGACCACGATTGAGTTGCCGCTCGCTAGATTGCGCTCGTATTGGGCATCGACCGCGGTGTCGACGTACTTGTCGGCGGTACCAACCGTATTCGGTGAGATGTCCACCCACAGGCCATAGGCGCCGACCTCGAGGAAGTTGTCACCGAAATTGGTCTGGTAGGCGAGCCGGAGATACGGCGCCACGCCCTTGATCGTGGGAATGTCCATGCTGCTGCCATACGGCTCGGCCACGCCCACATGCTCGGAACGGTAGAGACTGAAGTTCGCGTACCAGTGGTTGTCGAACATGGTGTACCCGCCGATGCCGACCACATCCTGCGCCAGCCCGCCATCAATCAGCGTACTGGCGATTGGACCCGGTGCGATATCGGAGCTGACAAACGGGAAACCCCACGCGGGTGTGCCCTGATAGGGATCCTCGACGGTCGGGCTGTTGTTGAACGTCAGGCCGTAGATCGCGTTCGTTCCGCCCACGGTTCCCTGATTGGCATAGCGGAAGTCGACATTATCGATCGAGAAGTGATCGTCAGCATGCGTGTAAGTGATCTGCGAAAACGTTCCCATATGATCGGAGATCTCGCCGGCGAAGAAGAAACTAAGCTGTTGCGGGAAGCCCCAACCGCCGTTCTGCGTGTTGTCGCCATTGACGGGATCGCTCAAGGACTTGTTCAAATTGGTGAGCGAGGTCACGAACATCGCCGACAGCGGCGGGACTTCGTTGATCTTGAGCCCGCCGCCCGCCGGCGACTGGATCTGACTCAAACCCGTGGTCACGTAGCCGTTCAGTTTGAACAGCCGGCCGAACGAGGTAAGTTCGGGATATGTGCTGTGGCACGTGGCGCAGGGCAGGCCCGTCTGGCGGGCGTAGCTTGGTACGGCGTGGGCGTCGGGCGTGAAGCCCAACAGCATCGCGCCCATCAATACCGTGATGGCGATGAAATGATTAATGAAGAGTTTCATGGTTATGCCCTCAAGCAAAACAGTTAAATCTGGAAAAAACTGTTTATGCGCTGGCGTTGGCATCGCGTGCCAACCACCAGGCAGACGACGAGGGCAAAAAACTAGTTCAGGAGACGACCGTATCTCAGGAAACGGGGCTCCACAAAGGACGCGACGTAGACTGGGCGGACGTGCCCATATATGGCAACGCGTCGATGCGGTACTTCGGGGGCAAGACCAAGGGGTTGCGGGTCCTCCAAGCCGGTGGGTGCCGCGGCATCGGAATCCACGGCATCCTGGTCATCAAGGCTTATTGAATCATCGCCATTCCCGCGCCGGTCGGGCATCGTGGCCGACGTGACCTGATCCGCCGCGCGATAGTCGACGTTCGTCATGCCGGCCGCCAGACGTTCCGCGGCAACTCCGGCGGTCGACAGCGTCATACACCCTGATCCGATCCAAGCGGCCAGAATACAGATCAGGTATTTCGTGGCAGTGTTTCTCATCGCGGCTGTGTTGCTTTCTTCACGCAATGTCAATTTAATTAGTCCGACGATTTTATTCAATCTATCCGTTCCGTACCTGTTATCTTTGATATGAATCAATAGGCCTCGTTCGAACTGAAAGTATCGGAACACGACGCGCAGGAATGACACGCCGCGCCGGGAGCGGATGGACTAAGCCACGTAAAGGTAAATGGCGAAGAAATGGCTGACGCTGCCGGCCAGCACGAACAGATGCCAGACGCCATGCGCGTGCCGCAGCTTCGCGTCCAAAGCGTAGAAAACGATGCCGAAGGTGTAGAACAGCCCGCCCAGCAGCAGCCAGACAAATCCCGCCCACGGCAGGGCCTGCAACAGCGGCTTCAGAGCGATGAGCACGAGCCAGCCCATGAGGACATAAATCACCACTGGCAGTATCCGCGCGCCGCGACGCGGCAGGAACTCGAGTAC
>NZ_JBAVEJ010000180.1:0-1826 GCF_049587675.1 Sulfuricaulis sp.
TCAGGGATTTGACGATGGCTATGAGTGGGGCATTGAACTTCCCTATCTCTCCCACAGCGGCGGTTTCATGGACAACTTCATAGAGCGATGGCACGAAACCTTCGGCTTGCCCAAAGGGGATCGACAAATTACCCCGCCCAATCAGATCAACTATCGCTATGCGCGCGATGGTGCCGATCTTGTTCGCATCACGCAATCCGCCGAGGGTCTGGGCGATATTCGTTTGTCCGGTGCCGTGCAACTGGCGCGCAATAGCGGTGAAAGAATGGTGGCGTTGCGCGGCAGTCTGAAATTACCCACGGGTGACAGCGCCACACTTCTTGGCAGCGGTAGTACCGATCTTGCCCTGTGGCTGAGCATTGCGCCGGCATCACCCTCCGGCGACACCTGGAACGGTTATGGCGGGGGCGGAATATTGTTGATGACTGAAGGTGACGTGCTGCCTCGGCAGCAGGAAAATTACATCGGCTTCGCAACCGTTGGCCTGTCCCGCCGGATTATTTCTTCATTGACATTCAACGCTCAGTTGGATGCCCAGAGCCCGTTCTACACCGGCAGCGGTTTTCGACAACTCAGCGCCTACGCCTTACAAGGATTGCTGGGTGCGTCGTGGGAATTTTCACCGAAAAAATATCTGGAGATGTCATTCTCGGAGGATTTAGAGGTAAACACTTCGCCTGATTTTGTCTTCAACCTGTCCTTGACCTTTCCTTTCTAAAACCGGGAAACCTGTGAAACAGCCCCCTCTCCCCTGAATTCGGGTGAGGAGGTACCGCGCGGGAGCACCGTCTGGCGCCGCAGTTATAACACGGCTATACTAATATGTGTTATAACTTCTGACCACCCATGCGCCGGCAATCGCTTACCACCCATACCCAGTACGCCGAGCTCCTTGAGCAGACACTCGCGCTCGAGGCTTCGCACTCGCTCGCCCACGTGCGGGGCAGTTTCGTAACGCGCGTGGTCAAAGGGCGAGTTTACCACTATTACCACTACCGCGACCTTCTGGGTAAGGTGCGCCAGATCTACCTCGGCCCGGACTCCACGGCGTGGCGGCGCTTCATTGAAGACACTCAGGCCGGGAAGGTGGGCATGGGAGCCGATCTCCAACGTATCAAGGAGCTCTGCGCCGCGCTGCGTGCCACCGGCGCAAATGTCACGCCGCACGGGCCAGCGAAGGTCATCCAGGTGCTGGCGGACGCCGGTCTTTTCCGGCATGGCATGGTGCTCGTCGGCACCAACGCCTTTGCCGTCCTGGGAAACGTGCTTGGAGTGCGGTGGGGGGAGGCTGCGACCACACAGGATATCGACTTTGCCTACCACAGCGATATCGATGTCGTCGTGCGGGCGGCGCCGGCCATCCATGTCCCGAACGTACTCGCCGACCTTAAGATGGGTTTCCTGCCCATCCCAAAGCTCAATGCCAAACACCCTTCGACGTCCTTCCGCGTGCGCGGCAAGGAATTGCGGGTCGACTTTCTCGTGCCCGTACGAGGACGACTGCCGTCAAAGCCCGTCTTTCTGCCGTCGTTGAACACCGCCGCCGAGCCACTTCGCTTCCTGGATTATCTTATCGAATCGACGCAACAGGCCGTCGTCGTCGCACAGCGCAGCATTCTGGTGAACGTACCTGCCCCCGGGCGCTATGCCCTGCACAAATTGATCGTCGCCACCGAACGGCGCGCCGCGACGGCCAAAGCGCGCAAGGACATCGATCAGGCGGCCCAACTCATCGAGGTGCTCAACGAGGAAAGCCCGGGAGAGCTTCGGGCCGCGTGGCAATCGTTGGCGAAACACGGCGACGGATGGGTGCGGCGTTGCCGCAC
>NZ_JBAVEJ010000181.1:0-44909 GCF_049587675.1 Sulfuricaulis sp.
ACCGTGCATTGGCGCGCCGCGCCATGGAGGAAACCGGCGTGGCGGAGCTGCGCGCGCGTCCCATCGAGACCCTCTCCGGCGGGCAGTTGCAGCGCGTGCTCATCGCCCGGGCCCTTGCCGGCGAGCCGCGCATCCTGCTGCTGGACGAACCGACCTCCAATATCGATCTCCGCGCCGAGGTCGACATCTTCGACCTGCTCAAGACGCTTAACGCACGCATGACCATTGTCGTGGTGTCGCACGACATCGGCTTCATTTCGCCGTACGTAACGCTCGTTGCGTGTCTCAACCGAACGCTGCTGTGCCATACCGCATCCCCGATTTCAGGCGAGATGATCCAGCAGCTCTATGGGGCGCCGGTGCGCATGATCCGGCACGTGACCGACCGGGAACCGGGGGTGCCCTCATGAGCGGTTTTTTCGGAACGCTCGCGCACGAAACCTTCCTGCAGCATGCGCTGATCGGTGGGCTGCTCGCGAGCCTGGGTTGCGGCGTGATCGGCACTTACGTGGTGGCCAAGCGCATCAGCTTTGTCGCCGGCGGCGTCGCCCATTCGGTGCTCGGAGGAATGGGTATTGCCTACTTCCTTGGCGCCAGCCCGCTATCCGGAGCCCTTGTCGCCGCGCTCGTCGCGGCGCTGATTATCGGCTGGGTAAACCTGCGGCTCCGCCAGAACGAGGACACGATCATCGCGGCGCTGTGGGCGGTTGGCATGGCGGTCGGCGTTCTGTTTATTTCCCGCACGCCAGGTTACAACGCGGACCTGATGAGCTACCTCTTCGGCAACATCCTCATGGTGTCGCGCGCGGATCTCTACGTGATGGCGGCGCTGGATGTGGTCGCGATCCTGGTCGTAACGTTATTCTCCAAACAATTTCTGGCGGTGTCATTTGATCAGGAGTTCGCCCGGGTGCGGGGAGTCCGCGTTGAGGTTTTCCACCTGCTGCTGCTCTGTCTGGTGGCACTGACCGTCGTGGTGTTGATCCAGGTGGTGGGATTGATCCTCGTGCTCGCGTTACTCACGTTGCCCGCCGCGATCGCCGCGCAGTACCTCTCGCGACTGGTTCCGATCATGGCGCTCGCGATCGTGCTGGGCATGGCGTTTACCTGCGGCGGCTTGGCGCTGTCCTATGCGCCCGACCTTCCCGCCGGCGCCACCATCATCCTGCTCGCGGGCGTAACCTATCTCTTTTCGCTGGGCGCCAGGAGGCTGCTGCCATGGCACAAGACTCACCGGACTCGCGCGTAACGAAGCGACAAATGGCCGCCGGGCGCGTTGCGGCGAATCCGAAGACGGCCCCCTTCGTCCGCCATCATCGCCGCTACGACGAATGGTTCGAACGCCACCGGGCGGCTTATCTCTCGGAGCTGCTCGCCGTGCGCGCGCTGCTGTTGTGGAGCGGTCGCGGGCTCGAACACGTCCGGACCGATCTGGTAACTATTATTTTTTGAGGTTTGTGAAGGCGGATTTGAACCCTCGGAATAAGCCGGGTTCGACAACAGGTTGGCGGTTCCATCAAAACGCCTTAGCGGCGCGGCGATCCGTCTTCGTCGTCCCTGCCGAGGCAGTGTTCCGATTCCAGCCACATCACGTTGACGATGCCGAAGGCGCAGGCCAGCAGCACGCCTAAAATCCAGGTGAAGTACCACATTGTCGTTCTCCTCTGTCTGCCTCAATAAACCGTGTGCGTCTGTTCACGCATCTGCTGCACCGTGACCTTGCCGCCCATGACCTTGTACACCCAGATCGTATAGCCCAAGACGATGGGCAGGAACACGAGCGTGGCCCAGAACATGAGTGTCAGGGTGTACGGGCTCGAGGTCGCATCCCACACCGTCAGGCTGCTGTTCGGCTCCAGGCTGGACGGCATGATGAACGGAAACATGGATACGCCCGCCGTGACGATAACGCCCATGACCGACAAGGCGCTGGACACAAACGCCAGGGCGCCGCGCCGCGCGGCGCTGAAGACCAGGACGCCCAGGGCACCGGCGAATCCGAGCACCGGTGCAATAACCGCCCAAGGATAAGTCTTGTAGTTGGCCAGCCACGCGCCCGCGACATGTGCCACCGTTTTGGCAAGCGGATTCGACGGCGCATCGAGTGCCGGGATCGTGGTTATGCGGTAACCGTCTATGCCGAAGCCGAGCCAGATCCCCGCGAGCGCGAACGTGACGATGAGCGCGATCGCCGCGAGCCGCGCCGCGCCGCGCGCGCGTTCAAGCAACACGCCATCGGTGCGCATTTGCAGATAAGTCGCGCCGTGCATGACCAGCATCGACAGGCTGACGATGCCGGTGAGCAGCGCGAACGGATTGAGCAGCCCGAAAAACGAGCCGTCGTAGTGCGCCCGCAGGTTGCCATCGAGGTAGAACGGCACGCCCTGCAGCAGATTGCCGAAGGCGACGCCGAACACCAGGGCGGGCACGGCGCTGCCGGCGAACAACCCCCAATCCCAGGCCGAGCGCCAGCGCGGGTCGTCGACCTTGCTCCGATAATCGAAGCCAACCGGCCGGAAGAACAGCGCGAATAACACCAGGAGCAAGGCGACGTAGAAGCCTGAGAAGGCCGCGGCGTAGACCAGCGGCCAGGCCGCGAAGATCGCACCGCCCGCCAGGATGAACCACACCTGGTTGCCGTCCCAATGCGGGCCGACGGTGTTGATCATGACGCGGCGTTCGTCGTTGTTGCGCCCGAGGAACGGCAGCAGCGTTCCAACGCCCATGTCGAAGCCGTCGGTCAGGGCAAAACCGACGAACAGTGCACCGATGAGTACCCACCAGATGACACGCAGGGTTTCGTAATCGAAGATCATGGGTCGCTCCTTGTCTGCCGGCTACCGGTCTCCAACGCGTAGCGGCCGGTATGCAGGCTGCTCGGGCCGAGACGCGCGTACTTGAACATCAGGAACAAATCGGCCGTGAGCAGCAGCGTATAAAAACCCACGAACCCGGCGATGCTGAATATCAGGTCGGACGTCGCCAGGGTGGAGGTGCCCAGAAAAGTCGGCAACACTTCGCCGATGGCCCACGGCTGGCGTCCGTATTCGGCGACGATCCAGCCGCATTCCACGGCGATCCACGGCAGCGGCAGGCCGTAGAGCGCCAGACGCAGCAGCCAGCGCTTGCGATCGGCGGTACGGCGCGCGCAAAAGTAGAACGCCGCCGCGAAGATGAACAGCATAAGGGATCCGGCGGCGACCATGATCCGGAATGTCCAGAAAAGCGGCGCCACGCGCGGGATCGTGTCCTGCGCCGCGTCACGGATCTGCGCCTCGGTGGCATCGGTCACGTTGGGCGTGTAGCGCTTGAGCAGCAGGCCGTAACCCAGATCCTGGCTGCGCGCCTCGAACGCCGCCTTGACGGCGGCGTTCTTGTCGCCGGTGCGCAGCCGCTCCAGCATGCGATAGGCGATCATGCCGCTGCGGATGCGCTTTTCGTGCTGCACCACCAGCTCCTTGATGCCGATGACGGGCTGGTCCACCGAGCGTGTCGCGATCAGCCCGAGCAAGTAGGGGATACGGATAGCATCTTGCGTCGTCTCGTGTTCCTGGTCCGGCAGGCCGAAGAGCGTGAACGCCGCGGGCGGCTTCTGCGTCTCCCACTCCGATTCGATCGCCGCGAGCTTGACCTTTTGCACGTCGCCCAGGGTGTAGCCGCTTTCGTCGCCCAGCACGATGACGGAGAGCGCCGAGGCGAGACCGAATCCGGCCGCGACCGCGAACGAGCGGCGCGCGAACGCCAAGTCGCGTCCCTTGAGCAGGTAATAGGCGCTGATCGCCAGGACGAACATGGAGCCGGTGACGTAGCCGGAAGCCACGGTGTGCACGAACTTCACCTGCGCCACGGGATTGAAGAACAGGTCGGCGAAGCTCGTGAGCTCCATGCGCATGGTTTCGTAGTTAAAGACCGCGCCCACGGGATTCTGCATCCAGCCGTTGGCGATCAGTATCCACAGCGCCGAGAGACTGGAGCCGACGGCCACGAGCCAGGTCACCATCAGGTGCTGCACTCTGTTCAGGCGGTCCCAACCGAAAAAGAACAGCCCGACGAAGGTCGACTCCAGAAAAAACGCCATCAGCCCTTCGATCGCCAGGGGCGCGCCGAAAATGTCTCCGACGTAATGCGAGTAGTAGGCCCAATTGGTGCCGAACTGGAATTCCATGGTGATGCCGGTGGCCACGCCCATGGCGAAGTTGATGCCGAACAGTTTGCCCCAGAATCGCGTCATGTCCTTGTAGATCTCGCGCCCGGTCATGACGTACACCGACTCCATGATGGCGAGTATGAAGCTGAGTCCGAGGGTCAGGGGTACGAACAGGAAGTGATAGAGGGCGGTAACGGCGAACTGCAATCGCGAAAGGTCCACCACAGTTTCCGAGACCATGTGCATCCTCCTTGAATAATATCCGGGCCGTGTTCAGCGCGCCGCTGCGCCGCCACGGCCGAGAATCACCGCGCTGACGCTGCGATCGGTGAGTTGCCGGTCGATGGGGTGATTGAAAAACGCGTACCACAGGCCGAAGATCAGGAATAGCTTCACCAACAGGACGACGGTGATTTCCTTCGCCAACCGGTTGTCCCTGAACTTTCTCATGGTTGAGCGCATGGAGCCTCTCTGTGCAACAGAGCTCAGTATTATAAGAGTAATAACCCCTGAGTGTCTTGCCCAGTGCGACAATCATCGCAACGGCGCCAATCAAGAGTAAAAACGGAAAAACGCCCCAGGAGGCGACCCTGCAGGTTCTCTGCCAGCACCGCTTTGATGCAACCGGGACCGAGCAGTCTGGCGAGGGTGGTGACGAAATGCGCGAAGAGAAATAGCACAGACCTCATCATGTCGATGCTACGCGCGCGTGCCGAATTGGCAAGGCTGCGAAATTGTTATGGGTTATGGTACAAAGTAGCATTTCGCCAGGCACAGGTTCAGGTGTATCTCGATGACCTTGACCCGGAAGGCCGTGCGGGTCGAGATCTATGTCGACGGAGTCCGGGACGGCGCTCCAGTGCGGCAGGAGATGAAGCGTGTGCGGCAACTGGTGGGCGCTATAAACGGCTACGCCTATCGCGCGCGGGTGCCTACTGTCCGCCCGGCGATGGACTATACGGCGCGGCTCATACCGCACCACGATGGCCTGGCGATTCCGCTGGAAGCCGCTCACATCCTAATGGCAGCGGTGATTGGATTTTGAATGGAGGATTGCGAACGTGGAAACCATGCAACCAGGCAGTATTGCCGGGGTAACAGCGCTCAAGGGCATCGTTGGCCGCTACCCATGGAATGGGTAGGCCGGCGCACCAAGAAGAGAGAACGCTCATGACTCGACACAACATCCCGTTAGGCAGGATTCTAGGGATTTCGATTGGTTTGGATTACTCCTGGTTTGTGATCTTTGCGCTGCTTACTTGGATGTTGGCGGGTAGTTACTATCCCGCCGAGTTCAAAGACTGGCCTCCGCTGCTGTACTGGTTCATGGGCGCGGTAACGGCCATCATGCTCTTTGTGAGCGTCCTGCTCCATGAACTTGGGCACTCTGTGGTAGCACTGCGGTACAGAGTTCCGGTGCGCAGCATTACGCTTTTCCTCTTCGGGGGTGTTGCTCAGATTGGGGCGGACCCGCCCAGCGCCAGCGCCGAGTTTCTTATTGCGACCGCGGGCCCGCTTGTGAGCCTGGTCCTGGCGGTCCTTTTCTACACGGTGCAGCCGCTGGCAGCTGGCATGGAACCCCTCTTGGGTCTGGCAAAGTACCTGGTCTACATCAACCTGGCCCTGGTGCTGTTCAACCTGATTCCCGGTTACCCACTCGACGGCGGTCGCGTGTTCCGGGCGATTGTGTGGGCGATCACGGGAAAAATGCGCCGGGCGACCCTCATTGCAGCAAACGTCGGTCGGTTCTTTGCTTTTCTGTTTATCTTCGCCGGCATCTGGCAGATGTTCAGCGGCAACTTTGGCGGAGGGCTTTGGATCGCGTTCATCGGCTGGTTTCTCGACAACGCGGCTTCCGCCCAGGTGCAGCAAGTGATGTTTCAGGATTTGCTGGCAGGCCATAGAGTCTCGCAGGCCATGAGCCCGCGTTGCGCCGCCGTTCCCACCGATATAACGCTACAGCAGTTGGTGGACGAACACATCCTCGGTGGCGGGCAACGCTGTTTTCTCGTCAACCGCGGAGACAACACCGTAGGTTTGATGACTTTGCACCGGATCAAGGAAGTGCCGCGTCGCGATTGGGCAACGACGAGTGTTGCTCAGGCCATGCTTCCCTTGGAACAGTTAAAATGTATCGATCCTGATACCGAGCTGTGGGCCGCCCTCAAGGAGATGGACCGCGATGGCGTCAACCAGTTGCCCGTCGTCCGGGATCACCATGTCATCGGCATGTTAAGCCGGGGAGATGTCATCACTTTCCTGCGTACGCTCCAGGAATTGGGAACGTAATCGACATAACAACGGAAACTCCGGGACCATAATGAAACGCTCAAAAACTAATTGAGGCTAAGTTCCAGATCGGAGGCGTTTCCAAACAGGATCTGATCTAAAGATTCCCGTCGCACAGTCCTGATCCGGATTTACTGTAACTGTAACCGCTTGATATATGGTACCGAGGGTCGGAATCGAACCGACACGGTGTCACCACCACCAGATTTTGAGTCTGGCGCGTCTACCAGTTCCGCCACCCCGGCTTGAGGCGCGCAGTATAGCAATCTTGCCAAGCTCCTCACAATGTGATGTCCTGTCCCCGATACCTGGGTTGAATCGACATGCGCGTGCTGGCGGGCGACATCGGCGGGACCAAGACACTGCTGCAAATCGCGGAATGCAGGGCGGGACGATGCCGTCCCGTGCGCGAGCAGCGGTTCGACAGCGGAGCTTACGACAGCCTGTCATCCATCATCCGTGAATTCCTGAAAGAAGATAAGAAGCAAAGCGTCAAGGCGGCCTGCTTCGGCATCGCCGGGCCGGTGGTGCAAACCGCAAGGGGCGAGAGCGTCAAGGTCACCAATCTGCCGTGGGAAATCCACGGACCGGATCTCATACGCAAGTTCAAATTTTCCGCACTGCGCCTGATCAACGACTTCCAGGCCGTCGGTTATGGCATCGAGGCGCTGGCGAAAAAAGACCTTGTCGTTTTACAGAAAGGCCGGTCGGTCCGGCACGCCCCACGCGCGATAATCGGGGCCGGAACCGGGCTGGGCCAGGGAATTCTCGTCTGGAATGATGACCACTATTCTCCGCTGGCGACCGAAGGCGGGCATGCGAATTTCGCCCCCACGGATGAGCTGCAGCTCGATCTGGTGCGGTATCTGCTGAAAACCCACGGCCGCACTTCCTGGGAACTGGTTCTCTCCGGCCATGGTCTGGTCGACCTGTATGCTTTCATGAAAGCGCGCGGTGAGGTATCGGAGTCGCCGGCTGTGGCCGAAGCCATGCGATGCGACGATCCGGCGGCGATCATTACCCGCGCCGCACTCGAGCAAAACGATCCACTGGCAAACCGGGCGCTGGATCTGCTCGTAGACATCTACGGCGCACAGGCGGGCAATCTCGCGCTGACCGCCGGGGCCACTGGTGGTGTTTACATCGCGGGCGGCATCGCGCCGAAAATTCTATCCAGACTCACCGACGGCCGATTCATGCGCGCGTTTCTCAACAAGGGCAGGATGCGGTCGTACGTGGAGGCCGTTCCGGTGCAAGTGGTAATCGACCCGCGCGTGGGCCTGATCGGCGCGGTGCGGGCGGCAAGCCGGTTGTAATATCAATGTAGCGTGAGCTATGCGCACGATATGAGTTTCAGCATGACCGTGCGTGTAGCGCACGTTACGTTATTCTGTTGGAGTGGGGGAATTTAATTTAAACCAACGGCCTGTTCTGAAATATCCGGTAATCCATGTCCGGAAACAGGCTGTCGCGCGCGGTGACTTCTCGCAGATAGTTCTCGTCGTAGTTCCCTGACTCGACCATGTCTGCAATCCGGTGGAAACGATGCAGGTGGGTTTTGAAACGTCGCACGGCGTATTCCACGCTGGTTCCAGTTTTCATGATGAACGGCCAGTCGCTCGATTGCGCCAGCAGCAGCTCGCGCGCGGTTTGATCCAGTGCCCAGCGTTGTAAACCATCCGCATTGGGAAAACGCTGTACCAGCGTGCTCATACGCTCGGCGGCGGCATGCAGGTACGGATAAATCCAGTCGTTGGAACCGTTCAGCCACACCTCGTGAAATCCTCCCGCGCCCCAGCTGCACTCGGGCGGCGAGACCGGCTGCAGATCGCCGAAGCGGTCGAGATATTCCGACGGCGTGATGGTTTTTATATCGCTCTGGTCGTAAGCGATCTTGCGCAGCAGGAAATCAATCCACTGCGGACCCTCGAACCACCAATGACCGAAAAGCTCGGCGTCATAAGGCGCGAGGATGATCGGCGGGCGATCGAAGAACGACGCCAGCCAACCGACCTGCATCTGGCGGTTGAACATGAAATGACCCGCGTGTTCCGACGCGCGCTCGCGCGCCCAACCGGGGTGGTACGGTTCTTTCCAGGCGGTCTTGCCGGTTATGCGGTGATATTTCAGACCGGTGAAAGTCGAAATGCCGGCGTGACGCAGTTTCGCGATATGCGGATCGTGCACGTCGAAACCGGCGTCGCGATAGAACTCACGATAGGTGGGATCGCCCGGATAGCCTTCTTCCGCGGCCCAGACCTGCTTGCTCGATTCGTAGTCGCGCGCGAACGCCGCGGGACCGGCGGGCGTGCGGACCGGGCGATGCACGCCGTACTTCGGCCGCGGATCGGCGTTGAGCAGGCCGTGCGAGTCCAGAATGAAATACTCGATGCCGAATTCGCGCAGCAGCCGGTCCACGCCCGGCTTGTAGCCGCACTCCGGCAGCCAGATGCCGCGTGGGCGCCGGCCGAGGATGCGCTGATGCGTGCGCACCGCCATCGAGAGCTGGGCGTAGAGGCTTTCCGCGTTGACTGCGAGCAGCGGGAAATAACCATGAGTGGCGCCGCAGGTGAGAATGTCGAGGTAGCCGGCTTCCATCAGGCGGCGGAACGCCTGTGTGACGTCGAGTCGATCCTGCTCGACGAAGCGGCGACGCAGGCGCGCATACAGGTCGGTATAGAACTGCACCACCGGATGAAAATACGCATCGTTCTCGGTACGGCGACTCTCGCCCTTCAGTGCTTCGAGCCGTTCGTCGAGATAACGCACGTAACGCTGCTGCAGCAGCGGGTCGGTCATCATCGAGAGCAGGGTCGGCGTGAGCGACATCGTCACGCGGAAATGCGCGCCATGTGACGCGAGCCCCTCGAAGACGTTGAGCAATGGCAGGTAGGTTTCGGTGAGCGCCTCGAAAAACCAGTCTTCTTCGAGGAAGCGGTCGTGTTCCGGATGGCGCACGAACGGCAGGTGCGCGTGCAGGACGAGCGCGAAGTAGCCTTTGGGATCCATAATCAGCCGGGAGCTGGCGCGATCCTTTATTTATGCGGGCTGCTGATGTTACCCGGCCAGGCGAGACGTTCGGAGGAGGGCGCGGGAGGCGCGCCGCCCGGACTGCTGATGGAAGCGGCCCAGCCCAGGCGCCCCCCACGCACGATGCCACCGGCGCGCCGGTACATGGCGCGGAATTGTTTTTCGCTCACCCACCACAGGCGATCGGTGCGCTCGGAGGCGTGCAGGCTCGGGATGCGCGCGATGCCGCGGCGTGTGGCGGTGACGAAACTTCCGTCCGCTTCGTAATAGCCGAGCTGCAAATAAATCGCGCCGGTGTCGGCGGATTCATCGAGATGGAAATACCAGTGGCCGCGCTCGTGCGGCAGGGATATTTCCTCGACGATTTCAAAGGCATCGCGGACGATGCGCCCCAGCCGCAACTTGAGCGATCGGGAGTTTGGCATGGTGTTCGGCGGAATGACCCAATAGCCGTGCAACACGCCCGGTTTCTGCGGCAACAGACAAAGCGTTGCCTCGGTGACTGGCGGCAGATTATCGATATCTTCGCCGAGATCGGCCGCCGTCACGGCGGGCGCAGCGGCGCTGCCGGGCGGGGCTGTCGCGTATTTGGCGCTTTCGACCCGCTCTTCCTCGGTAGACTGGCGGGCGATGTCGTCGGCCCATTCCCATCGGGGTAGCGGCGCGGACGGAGCCGCCGCCGGCGTCGTGGTTGGTGCGCGCGTTGCCGCCGGTTTCTTTTTCCCGCGGGCGAACGCCGGTTTAGCCGGTGCCCGTGCGGCTTTGGATTTGGTCGCCGATGCTTTTTTCGCGGACGGAGTTTTTTCCGGTTTTTTCGCGGCGGCCGGTTTCGGCGAGTCGCTCCCGGTCAGCAGGCGTTCAAGTTCGCCGCGGGACATTTTTGAATATCCCTTCAAGCCACGGGCGCGGGCCTGGGCGCGAAGTTCGGTGAGGGTTTTGGTCGTCATAAAGCTACCCTTTGCTTGCAGGGTTAGGGCAAAGCGCGTTGGAAAATAACATTCATCGAGTCACCGCCATCCTTTCACTCCTGGCCGGAATTGTAAAGGCCCGGGCCGAAAACGGGAGTGAACGCCCGGCCTATGGCGCTGTCAGTACAGCTGTGATTTATTGACATCGGTCAAAGTCGAACCGCGCCTGCGGCGTCATGATTTTGTCAGATGTGCAGGCGTATCTTTGGAACTTCTCACATTTCTCAAGGAGGCGAAATCATGAAAATCCAGAGAGTACGCGAGATAGCCCGCGAGCAGGGGCTGGACCCGGGCCAAGCCGGCAAAGCCGAGTTGATCAAGGCGATCCAGATCAAGGAAGGCAATTTCGATTGTTTCGCCACGGCCTATGGCGGAGTGTGCGATCAAACCGGTTGCCGGTGGCGCGAGGATTGTTTTGCCGCGGCCAGGAGTGCCAGAAATTCCTGACCCCGGCGATGGCAGGTGGAATGCGGAGGTACCATGTTTTTGAAGCATAAACCCAGCAGCAATATTGTTGAGGTGATGGACCTCGAAGCCTTGTTCGATCCGTTCAGGACCGATTTCAAGGGACGATTTCACGCCGGCGAAGAAATGCAGGATCCGACCGGGTTTCGCAAGGCCGACATGCTGTTTCTCTCAGGCGAACATCTGCCGCGCTGCTGGTTGGACAGACATTACAAGGAGCGAAAGATATAAAATCAGCGTATGCTTTTGTCCTACAAGACGTCTCAGCGCAAAGAGTCACTGTTGCCCGGTCACCGATGCATCAAAGGGGGAGCATGATCATGCAGATTCCATTACAGGTAACTTTGAAGGACATGCCGCAATCCGAAGCCGTGGAATCCCGCATCCGGGAAAAGGCCGACAAATTAGGCCGCTTTTACGACAAGATCAACAGTTGCCGGGTGGTGGTGGAATCGCCACAACGGCACCAACACCAGGGAAAACTCTACAGCGTGCGTATCGATCTCACCGTCCCGGGCGCCGAATTGGTGGCGAACCGCGCCCAGGATGAAGATATCTATGTCGCCATCCGCGACGCTTTTGTCGCCATTACCCGTCAGCTGGAAGATTTCGCCCGGCGCCAGCGCGGTGAAGTGAAGACGCACACGGCGCCAGGCGCTTGAGATGTTGCCCGGGCAACCGGGCGCGTGTACGGCGAGACTCAGGCATGACACCAGTGCAAGGGAGTTATGCGCGTGGATATCAATGCCATCCAGAAGGTCTATCGACGTTACGCCCAGGGTTATGATATTTACTTTGGCGCGTTGCTTCAGCCTGGGCGCAAGGCGATTATCGAGAAGATGCATTGCCGCTCCGGCGATCGCATTCTCGAGGTAGGGGTGGGTACGGGCCTGTCTCTGCCGCTCTATCCGCGGGGCGTACATGTGACAGGCATCGATATATCGCGGGAAATGCTCGCGCGCGCTCACGCCCGTACGATCCGGTTGCATCTCGATCACGTGATGGTGCTGCGGTTGATGGATGCAGAGTTCCTGCAATTTCCCGATAATAGCTTCGACAAGGTGGTAGCGATGTATGTCGTGTCGGTCGCGCCGCATCCGGCGCGTCTGGTATCCGAGATGCGCCGCGTATGCCGGCCGGGCGGCGAGCTTTTCATCGTGAATCATTTCCAGCACACCAATCCGGTGGTGGGCGGGCTGGAGCGGCTGTTTGCTCCGCTGTCCCGGCTGATGGGATTCCATCCGGATTTTTCCCTTGAGAATTTTCTGCGTGAATCCGGGCTGGACGTGGCGGAACGGACACCCGTCAATGCCCTCGGTTACTGGACGCTGCTGCGGGCATGCAACGGCAAAACCGCGGTGCGGCTCGGTGCATCTCGAACCGTGGCGACATAAGGACGTGCCGTTCGAACGGACGCGGGGAATCATGTTGTTAGCGGCGGCCCTGATGAGCGCAAACAGCGGGACCGACGCGGCTGCACCCGGTATCGGGAAAATGGACCCAAGCACGCGCGCGCCGGAAGCCAGCGTCTGCGGATTTATCCGCGAGCCGCTGGCGTTCTGGTTGTTCCGCCGCGCGGCCGGGTCGGCCGACGCCGGGCGCGTCGCCGGGATTCGCGATATCGACCGTCTGACATTCACGGCCGGAGACGGCCGGACCCTGGGCGGTTACCGGCTGCGCGCCGCCGCACCCAATGGCTATCTTCTGGTGGCGCAGGGCAATGCGATGCTTGCCGATCAGATCATGGGCGAGTTGCAATACTTTCGCGATCAGGGATTCGATGTTTACGTTTACGATTATCGCGGTTACGGCCTTTCCGAGGGCAGGAGCCGCCTGACCGCGATTATTTCCGATTACCGGGAGATCATTGCGAACCTCAACACCCAGCCCTATCACCGCCATGCGCTGTACGGCATGTCGATGGGCGGAGTCATCCTGCTGAACGCCGCGGGTGAGAGCGGCGATTATTCCTCACTGGTTATCGATTCCTCGCCCAGCCGGATATCGCCGCTGGGTTGCCCGGAGCAATACGATCCAATCAATCATTTACCGGCGGACAGCTCCCGCCTCGAGATCATCGCCGGCGGGCGCGACCGCGTGGTGCGCCCGCAAGAAATACAGGAGCTTCTGTTTGCGGCAAAATTTCGAGGCGCGCGGGTCGTGCAGCGCACGGAGTTTGCGCACCCGTTCCAGGATGCCACCGATGCAATTCACCGAAGCCGAATGAAAGCGGTGGCGGATTTTTTATCGCGCTGAAAGCGAAGGAAATCGGACTGTCTCAGGCGGGCGGTGGCCGATCGGACAGATCGGGTTCGCCGCAATGCCGCAGGATTTCCGCGCGCGCGGCATCGCGCAGCCGGATCGCCGCCGCCCAGTCGGCACCTTCGGGTGGGACCGGTGTGCCGATTGTGACAGCCACCGTTCCGCGGCGCGGGAACCACTGGTCCGACCGCAGGATGGAGCGGGTGCCGCGGATGGTTACGGGCACGAGCGGCACGCCCGCCTCGGCGGCGGCGACGAAAGCGCCCATGTGAAACGGCAACAGGCCCGGTGTGCGCGTGAAGGTGCCTTCGGGAAAAAAAACCAGTGTTTTCCCGCGGCGCGCGGCGCGTGCCACGACGCGCGCGTCTTCCACGCCGCGTGCCAGCTCGAAACGCTCCACGAATTCCGCTCCGATATGCCGCAAAAACAAGCGAGCGACAAAACGCGCGGTAAGCTCGCGCTTGGCAACGAAACTGAATTCTCCGGGCAACACCGCGGCAAGAACGATGCTATCCAGATAACTCGCGTGGTTGGCCGCGATTAGGTACGGGCCGCGCGGCAGTTTGTCGAGATCCTGCACGTGTAAGGACACGCCGGATAACCGCTGCAATATTCTTGCCGCGGCGCGAATGACGGCCAGTGCCCAGGCGGGGCGCGGAAGCGCTGCCACTGCCAGCCAGACCGGCGGCGCCAATATCCAGAACAGCATCCAGGCATAGAGCGCATACAGCATGGCGCCGGCCCCGCGCGCGGCCCGGCGTAGTTGTGGCGTCATGCCGGTCCAGGCCAGATGCAGAATCTGTCGCCACGCGGGGCGTGTGGGTGCGGTTAGGCGGCCGCGTTCATACAGATCGCGGCTGGCGGCGCGTCGTACCTTGCCGCTCGAGGTTTTGAGCACGGTGTGCGGGGGCGCGAGCACCACATCATCCGGCGCGGCGCCGGCCAGGTCCACCGCGAGAGCGGTGATCGCGGTTTGCAACCGTTCCCGCGCGTCTGGTTCCGTCTCATGCGTTTCCGCCAGTATCACCAGCTTCTCGGTAGCGGTGGCGCGATCGATACTGCCGAATACGGCGATGCACCCCTTGCGTATGCCCGGCAGGTTACCGATCGCCTCTTCCAGTTCATGCGGGTAGATATTGCGCCCGGCGCGGATGATGATGTCTTTCACGCGCCCGGTGATGTACACGTCGCCGCCGGCCATGTAGGCGAGATCGCCTGAATCCAGCCATCCGTCGTGAAACAGACGCCGGGTTTGCTCCGGGTTGCGAAAATAACCGGAAGTCGCCGAAGGCCCCTTAAACTCGAGTTGGCCTTCTACACGTTCGCTTACCTCGTAGCCGGTGGAATCGACAAGGCGAATCTGGTGCCCGGCCAGGGGTTGTCCGCAGGCGACAAAGCGCAGCGCGTTCGTGTCGTCCGCCGCGGCGGGCACGGCCCGACCTTCACGCATGAACACCTCGCGGTTGATGCGATCGATGACGGGCGCGCGCCCGGGTGGCGGGAAGGCCAGGCCCACGGAGCATTCCGCCAACCCGAACACCGGGTACATGGTTTCGTGCCGTAAACCGTAGTGCGCGAATCGTTCCTGGAACCGGGCAATGGTATCGGGGCTGACCGGCTCGGCGCCGTTGAATGCCACGCGCCAGGAACTCAGGTCCAGGCCCTCGATGTCGCGGTCCTGGAGGCGACGCAGGCAAAGTTCGTAGCCGAAGTTGGGCGCGCCCGAGAGTGTCGCGCGGTGCCGATGGATCGCCCACAGCCACCGCTCCGGTCGCGTGAGAAAGGTGAGCGGTGACATCACCACCAGCGGCACGGCATAGTACAGGCTTCCAAGCCAGGCGCCGATCAGGCCCATGTCGTGATACAGCGGCATCCAGCTGACGAACACATCGCTTGAGCTGGCGCCGATCGCCTGGCCCATGGTACGGATGTTCGCCAGCAGGTTGGCGTGCGTGAGAATCACCCCTTTGGGGTTTCCGGTGGAGCCGGAGGTGTATTGCAGCATGGCAATATCCTGCGCCTGCACCGCGGGCGCAGCCTGGCCCGCCGGCGCCGCGGCCTCGACGATTTCTTCGGGGGTGATGACCGTGTGCAGCCCCTCCACGTGCAGACGCAGCAGCCGCGCGAAGGGTTTCGCTTCCGCGACGGTGATCAGCATCGCGGCGCCGGCATTGTCGAGGATGCGCGCATGGCGGCGCAGATGTTCCTCGATCTGCGACAGCCGCGCGGGCGGGTAGATCGGGACCGGAATACCGCCGGCCCGCAACACACCGTAGAAACTGAAAAAATATTCCAGACTCGTGGGAAGCATGATTGCCACCGTCTGGCCGGGCTGCAAATCGCGTTTCCGCAAGCCAGCAGCCACGGCATCCGCGCGCTGTTGCAGAACGGCATAGGAAATTTCCTCTTCATTTCCGGTTTCCGTGATCAGATAGATATGCGGGCGCGCGGGATGAGCACGCACATGCCAGTCCAGGACCGTCAGCAAGGTATTCGCCTCCGGCGGCGGTAGTTCCATTGTGCCCGGAAGCGGAGAAGGTTGCGGCGGGGTGGGTGTCAACGGCAAATGACCCG
Organism: Sulfuricaulis sp.; assembly: GCF_049587675.1. Taxonomy (GTDB): domain Bacteria; phylum Pseudomonadota; class Gammaproteobacteria; order Acidiferrobacterales; family Sulfurifustaceae; genus Sulfuricaulis. The sequence goes on from NZ_JBAVEJ010000181.1 coordinate 15,736, forward strand.
GCCTGGCGACTTGCACCGCGCGCAGCAGGTCGCGCGGCGTTTCCACCGCTGCCAGCGCCCGTTCCATGAGACTCACATCGAATACACGCTCAATACGGGCAAGTAGTTCCACCCTTCCCAAACTGTCAAACCCCAGCTCCCGATCTAGAAGACTGTCGAGCGTTATTTCCCTGGCAGTGGCGGGGTGAGAGCGCAACTCGGCGGCCAGCCGCCGTGTGATGTCGAGGACTACCGCCTCGGCATCAATGCTTCGGTCCGGATCGTTTTCCTCTTTTCCCAGGGACATGCGCATCCTTCCTGTTGGGCTCATTGTCCTGATGTTGTCGGTTCGCCTGTACGGTCTGTTTATAGAGCCGCAGGTACTCCGCCGCACTGTGGTGCCAGGTGAAATCGTGTCGCATGCCTGTGCGCATCATTTGATTCCACCGGCGGGTGTTTTGACGCAATACAAGGGCACGGTCCACGGCGGTGAGGAGCGCCACCGCGCGCGCCTCGGCGAGCACGACACCCGTGGCTTTTCCAGCCTTGAGGTTTTCTTCGGTGGCATCCACCACGGTGTCGGCCAGCCCGCCGACATGCCGCACGATCGGGATGGTCCCGTAGCGCAGGCTGTAAAGCTGATTCAGTCCACACGGCTCGAAGCGCGACGGCATCAGGAACATGTCCGCCCCGGCCTCGATCAGATGCGCCAGGCGTTCGTCATAACCGATATGTACCGCCAAGCGCCCGGGATATCGCGCCACCTGTGCGCGCAACGCCGCTTCATAGCCGGCCTCGCCCGTGCCCAGAATCACGAGTTGCAGCGGCCGGTGCATGAGTCCGGGCAGCGTCTCGAGAACCAGGTCAATGCCTTTTTGCTGCACCAGTCTTCCCACCATGCCGATCAAGCTTGTCTGCGGTTCCCCGGGCAGGCCGAATTTCTTTTGCAGCGCGAGCTTGTTGGGCAGTTTGTCTTGGAGACGGTGCGCGGAATAGGGTTTGGCGATAAACGGATCACATGCCGGATCCCACTCCTCGCCATTTATGCCGTTCAAGATGCCTGTTAATCGTTCCGCGCGCTGATGCAGCAGACCTTCCAGACCGCTTCCGAATTCCGGTGTCTGGATTTCGTGTGCATACGTGGGACTCACGGTGGTCAGACGGTCGGCAAAGGCGATTCCGCCTTTGATAAACGACAACTGGTCATGAAATTCCAGGGCACCGGGCGACCAGAGCGAAGCGGGAAGACCCAATGCGGTAAAAGTCTTATAGGGAAACAAACCTTGATAGGCCAGGTTGTGAATGGTGAAAACCGTGGCCGGCCGATTTTTTTCCGGCGCCAGCAGTACGGGCACCAGACCCGTTTGCCAGTCATGACAATGCACGACATCGGGCCGCCATTTGAGCCGGGTGCGGCCAAGCGCGAGCGTGACCGCCACGTGCGCCAGCAGCATAAAGCGCATGGCGTTGTCCGGCCAGGGTTGACCAAGCGCATCGAGATAGGGGTTGCCGGGCCGGTCGTAGGCCGGAGGGAAATCGACAAGCCATGTGATCAATGACGTGCCGGGAAGCCGGCCTTCCAGAATCCGGACCGGCGCATCGAGGCCGGGAACCGTCAACGTCGTCACAGTTTTCAGCCTGCCGGCGCGCGCCACGGCATCGTGGTAGGCAGGCAGGAGCAGGCGCACGTCGGTGTGCGAGGATTGCAGGGCGACCGGCAGACTGCCGGCGACATCGCCCAGCCCGCCGGTTTTGATCAGCGGATGAGCTTCGCTTGCGACAAAAAGTATATTGGTCAAGTTCTGTCTGGTTTGATAACAGTTATATTGGTGACGCCCGCTAGGGAAAATCTGATTAAGTCATTCCGTTCGCCCTGAGCTTGTCGAAGGGTGAACGGCAAACACTGTGATGACAGGGCCGCCAATCGTTCGTGGTTCGACAGGCTCACCACGAACGGGCTTGATCAGAGCTTCCCTAGTGTATTTGAATTCGCGGCGTTGTGGTAAATTCTGTAATGGCGGCAACGGAAAATTCATGCGCGCCGCGGTTATTGATCCGGTACGATTTATATTTAACGCTGGCTTGGGCAATGTATGTTCCTCTGTCGTAGCTGCCGCGAAAGCGCCAGATCGATAACGAGAATACTAATTGACGGATAATTGAGGCGGCAAGGTGGCCGACTCGGTGGCCGTGGCGAAGTTTTAATATGGCGGCATTCCTGGTTGATTCAGGCTGCCTCAGATAATCAAGGGAGCGAACCATGATTCGGGACACTGCCGCGCGTCATATCACGCGCCTGACGCGCGACACTTTGGCCCTGGTGCTCGCCGGCGGTCGCGGTTCGCGCCTGAAACATCTCACCTTGTGGCGCGCCAAACCTTCCGTTCCTTTTGGCGGCAAGTTCCGCATCGTGGATTTCCCGCTTTCCAACTGCATGAACTCCGGTATCCGGCGCGTGGGCGTGCTGACCCAGTACAAGGCGCATTCGCTCATCAAACACATCCAGCGAGGCTGGGGATTCCTGCGCGGCGAACTCGGCGAATTCGTCGAGCTGCTGCCGGCGCAGCAGCGCATCGAAACTTCGTGGTACACCGGTACGGCGGACGCCGTGTACCAGAATCTCGACATCCTGCGCAATCACGACCCGAGCTACGTCCTGATTCTCGCCGGTGATCATATTTATAAAATGGATTACGGCACCATGATCGTGCATCACGTCGAAAGCGGTGCCGATGCCACGGTCGCCTGCGTTGAAGTGCCGGTTCAACGCGCGCGCGAGTTTGGGGTGATGGAAGTGGACGGGCATCACCGGATCGTGGGTTTTCAGGAGAAACCGGAAAATCCGGAGCCACTGCCGGGCCGCCCCGATACGGCATTGGCTTCCATGGGCATCTATGTGTTCAACACCAAGTTCCTGTATGAACAGCTCATCCGCGACGCCGACTTGCGCGATTCGGCGCACGATTTCGGAAAAGACATCATTCCTTCGATTATCCAATCGTATCGCGTGATGGCTTATCCGTTCAGCGACCCGCTCACGGGCAAGCAACCTTACTGGCGCGACGTGGGAACCGTGGATGCGTTCTGGGAAGCGAATATCGAGTTGGTCGACGTTACACCCGAGCTCAATCTTTATGATGACGACTGGCCGATCTGGACTTATCAGGAACAACTGCCGCCGGCCAAGTTCGTGTTCAATGACGACGATCGGCGGGGCATGGCGGTGGATTCGATGGTTTCGGGAGGATGTGTCATTTCGGGTTCAAAGGTGCGTCATTCGTTGCTGTTCTCGAACGTCAAGGTGCATTCCTACTGCGAAATCGCCGACTCGGTGGTTTTGCCCGATGTCGTCATCCAGCGCCACTGCCGTCTGAAGAATACGATCATCGACAGAGGATGCCTGATTCCCGAGGGAATGATCATCGGCGAAGATTTACAGGAAGACGCCAGGCGCTTTTACGTGACGCCACGCGGGGTGGTGCTGGTGACAGCCGAAATGCTCGGGCAGGAACTGCATCATGTCCGATGAAGCGCGCCTGAAGCTTGTCCTGTGCTGGCACATGCACCAGCCGCAGTATCGCGATATGGTGAGCGGCACGTCGCATCTGCCCTGGACCTACCTGCACACGATCAAGGATTACGTGGACATGGCAGCGCATCTCGAGGCCGTGCCGGCGGCGCGCGCCGTGGTCAATTTCGCGCCGTTGTTGCTCGAGCAGATTGAAGACTATGCGCGTCAGGTGGATGGATTCCTGACCAACAGCCTGCCGATCCGCGATCCGCTTCTGGCGGCGCTGGTGAGTCCGGCGTTGCCGCTGTCGGACGAGCAGCGCATGACGCTCATCAAGGACTGCCTGCGCGCCAACGAATCGCGCGTCATCGGTCGTTTTCCCGCCTACCGCCGGATCGCCGACATGGCCGCCTGGGTTTTGCCGCACCCGGAGGCGATGCGTTACCTGAACAACCAGTTTCTCACCGATCTCCTCGTGTGGTATCACCTTGCCTGGCTCGGTGAAACCGTGCGCCGCGGCGATTTACGCGTGAAACGGCTACTCGACAAGACTTCCGGTTACACACTGCATGACCGGCGCGAACTGCTGACCGTGATCGGCGAGCTGCTGTCCAACGTGATTCCCCGTTATGCAAACCTGGCCTCCCGCGGACAGGTGGAGCTTTCAGTGACGCCTTATGCCCACCCGATTCTGCCACTGTTGCTCGACTTCAAGTGCGCGCACGATGCCATGCCCAAGGCACCGCTGCCCTTGTTGCAGCAGTATCCCGGCGGGGAAGAGCGGGCACGCTGGCATATCCGCGAAGGTATCGAGACGTTCCGTCGTTATTTTGGTTTCGTGCCGGCCGGTTGCTGGCCATCCGAAGGCGCGGTGAGCACGGCTTCGCTGAAACTCCTGGCGGAGGCAGGTTTTCGCTGGGCCGCGAGCGGCGAAAGCGTGCTGCATAACAGCCTTGCCCATTCCGGCGCCAAGACTGATGGCGCGAAAGATACCTGGCTCTACCAAGTTTATTCGGTGGCGGACAGCGGCATAAATTGTTTTTTCCGCGACGACGGATTGTCGGATCAGATCGGTTTCAACTATGCCACGTGGCACGCCGATGACGCCGTGAGCAATTTCCTGAACCATCTTGAAGAGATCGCGCTGCGTTGCAGCGGCCATCCCGAGCACGTGGTGTCCATCATCATGGATGGTGAAAATGCCTGGGAGCATTATCCGGAGAACGCCTATTATTTCCTACACGCGCTCTATCGCCGTCTGTCGGAGCATCCGAAAATCGAATTGACCACGTTCTCGGATTGTCTCAAAACCATGCCGGTGAAATCCCTGCAAACTCTCATCGCCGGTTCATGGGTGTACGGTACGCTGTCCACCTGGATCGGCGAGCCTGACAAAAACCGTGGCTGGGATATGCTGGGCGACGCCAAGCTCGCCTTCGATGCCGCCGCCGGCCGCCTCGACGCCGCGCATCTCGATCGCGCGACCCGACAGCTCGCGGTGTGCGAGGGTTCGGACTGGTTCTGGTGGTTTGGCGGCGACAATCCGGCAGCGACGGTGGCCGATTTCGAGCGCCTCTACCGTCAACACCTGACAAATCTTTATCAGCTGATCGCCGCCGAACCGCCGGAGTATCTCTCGCAGGTGTTCACACACGGTGGCGGCGCGCCTGTGCACGGCGGCGCCATGCGCCCCGGCCAGCTTTCCAGCGGATGATTCCCGCAGTGCTCGAACGCCGGCGCGCCGGCGTGCTGCTGCATCCCAGCTCGCTGCCGGGCGGTATCGGCAACGGCGATCTCGGCGCGGATGCGCACCGGTTCGTGGATTTTCTGGGACAGTCCGGTTTCAGCGTGTGGCAGATGTTGCCGCTCGGACCGCCGCACCGCGACGGTTCGCCTTATCATTCGTTGTCGTTGCATGCCGGCAACCCCATGCTCATCAATCTGGAACGTCTGGTGGAATGGGGCTGGCTGGATGACGCCAAAGCCGCCAGTTCGGAAAATCCGGTGGGTTATCGTCTCAAGCGTCTCGCGCAGGCGTACCGCATATTCACGCAGCGCGCTTCCGTTTCCGACCAGCAGGTCTTCGAGGACTTCATTAACGCTGAGGCGCACTGGCTGGACGATTATGCGCTTTACCGCGTGCTGCGCCGGGAATATTCCGGGCGCGCCTGGTTTCAATGGCCAGCACCGCTGCGCGACCGCCAGCCGCAGGCACTGGCGGAGGCGCGCGTGCGCTTCATCGACGAGATTGCGCAAGTGTTCTTCGAGCAGTTTGTGTTTGCCCGTCAATGGCAGGCCTTGCGGGCACATGCCAACGAACGCCATGTGCTGCTGTTTGGCGACATGCCCATCTTCGTGGCGCACGACAGCGTGGATGTCTGGACCCAGCGTGAATATTTCATGCTCGATGCCGAAGGCCAGCCGACCGTGGTCGCCGGCGTGCCGCCGGATTATTTTTCGGAGCAGGGGCAACGCTGGGGCAATCCGCTGTACCGCTGGGAGCGCATGCAGGCGGACGGTTTCCGCTGGTGGATCGCGCGGCTGACCACCGAGTTCAGGCGTTTCGATCTGTTGCGCGTGGACCACTTTCGCGGTTTCGAGGCCTGCTGGGAAATTCCGGCGACGGAAGACACCGCGATCCATGGCCGCTGGGTGAAGGTTCCGGGCACGGCGCTATTTGAAGCCCTGAAAACGCATTTCAGCGCGTTGCCGCTGGCGGCCGAGGATCTCGGTCTCATCACGCCGGAAGTCTACGCGCTGCGTGACCGATTCGAATTGCCGGGCATGAAAATTCTGCAATTCGCCTTCGACAGCAGTGCGGACAATCCCTATCTGCCGCACAACCATTGCGTGGCGAGCGTGGTTTACACCGGCACGCATGACAACGACACGACACTGGCGTGGTTCGAGAATCTGCCGGCGGAAACGCAATTACACGCTGTGGAATATCTCGGCTATCCGCACGAGTCCATGCCATGGCCGCTTATCCGTTCCGCCTTCGCGTCGGTATCGCAACTGGCGATTATTCCCATGCAGGACTTGTTGGCACTAGGACGCGGATATCGCATGAATACGCCGGGCACGACGGAGGGAAACTGGCGCTGGCGTTTTGCCTGGGAGCAATTACCGCCCGATCTGATGGAGCGGTTGGCGCGCATGGCGCGGCTGTATGGGAGGGCGTGAGGCGGAGAGACTTCGCTTGCCGTCCTAACTCCTCACGCTTCACTCCTCACTACTCACAGCCAAATCATGTACCCCGATTCGAAGCGGTGGGACATGGAGGGATGGAACGGAAACATCCGGATTTTGTAATATTGCAGGCCCGCCAGCCGCGGGTAAAGATCCAGCCTGAACAGCGTCTCTCCCGATTCGTTGTGTGATTCCACCGTGAAAATGTGACTGTCGAGACGGACGAACTCGCCGCTTTCCGATTCATGTCCCACGAGGCACTCCATGAGGACGTCATCCGGGTGCAGGCCGTTCAGGCGCGCGGACACGCGCAGCGAAAATACCTGGCCGGAACGGATTTCAGACGGACCACCGTCCACACGCCGCAGGCTGATGTTCGGCCAGCTCTGATCGAGACGTTTTCGCCACGTAGCGATTTCCTTGGCGCGCGCGTATTGGTTGCCCATCATCATGAGACGCTGGCGTTTCGCGGGCGCGTAATAGTTGCGCACGTAGTCCATGACCATGCGCTGGGAATTGAAGCGCGGAATCAGCGACTTCATGGAATTTTTCGATTTCCGCACCCACCCGTCCGAATAACCGTGGCCGTTGCGTGCGTAGTAAAGCGGAATTACCTGCTTTTCAAGGATATCGAGCAATTCCTGGCCTTCCTCGCGGTCGCGATAAACGCTGTCATACTGCGGTCCGTGCGGCGTGATCGCCCAGCCGTTATCGCCGTTATAACCCTCGCCCCACCAGCCATCGAGCACGCTCAGGTTGATGACGCCGTTGATGCCGGCCTTCTCTCCCGAGGTGCCGCTCGCCTCCATGGGATATTCCGGCGTGTTCAGCCACACATCGACGCTGGTGACGAGCTTGCGCGCCAGCGCCAGATCGTATCCCTCGAGCAGGATGATTTTTCCCTCGAATTCCGGGCGGCGCGAGTACTCGTGAATAACCTGGATCAAATGCTGTGCCGGCAGGTCGTGTGGATGCGCCTTGCCGGCGAAGATCAGCAGCACGCGGCGTTTGGGATCGTTGAACAGACGCGCCAAGCGTACCGGGTCTGAGAAAAGCAGCGTGGCGCGCTTGTAGGTGGCGAAGCGACGCGCGAAACCCAGCGTGAGAATGTCGGCGTCCTGCGGCATGAGGTATTGTGTGTAGCGTTCGATCAGTGCCTCGCTCGTGCCGTGGCGCCGGTGCTGCAGGATCACCCGGCGTTTTACTTCCGAGAGCATTTCCGATTTCAATGACTGGCGCAGACTCCAGAAGCTGTGGTCGGGAATATCGTCAATGTGCTTCCAGAATTCATCGTTGAGCAATTCGTTGCGCCAGCCGCTGCCGAAGCGCATGTCGAAGAGGTTTGCCCATTCGCGCGCCAGGAACGTCGGCACGTGCACGCCGTTGGTGATGCAACCGACCGGGTTTTCCTCCGGGGGAATCTGGGGCCAGATGTAGGCGTCCATGCGCGAGGCCACGTTGCCGTGAATCCGCGAAACACCGTTGCGAAAGCGCGAGCCGCGCAGGGCCAGCGCCGTCATGTTGAAACCACCCTGACTGTCCGGGCTGGAACCGAGAGAAAACAGTTTTTCCATGTCCAGACCCAGCGCTTTCACCTGAGGACCAAAATATCTTTCCATCAGCGTGTAATCGAAGATGTCATGGCCGGCGGGTACGGGCGTATGGGTGGTGAAAACGGTATTGGCTGCGACCAGTTCCAGGGCGCTGTCGAAATCCAGACCTTGGGCGACGACTTCGCGGCAGCGCTCGAGAATCTGGAACGCGGCGTGACCTTCGTTGATGTGCCATACCGTCGGTTTGAGCCCGACCGCGCCGAGCGCGCGCACGCCGCCACTGCCGAGCACGATTTCCTGCTGCATGCGCGTGTTGATGTCGCCGCCGTAAAGTTGATAGGTAATGCGCCGGTCGACCTCGGCGTTGTCCGGCAGATCGCTGTCGAGCAGGTAGAGCGTGATATGACCGGCCTTGGCCTTCCAGACCTTGAGCTGGACGCGCCGGCCGGGCATGTCGACCTGCACGTGAATTTCCTTGTCGTCGGCGTCAATTGCCGGAACGATGGGCAGGTCGGCGAAGTGCGTGGGCGAGTAATGCGCCACCTGGTTGCCGTGGGTGTCGATGGTCTGGGTGAAATAGCCCTGCCGATAAAGCATGCCGACCGCGACAAACGGAATATTCAGGTCGCTGGCCGCCTTGCAATGGTCTCCGGCGAGGATGCCGAGGCCGCCGGAGTATATCTGGAAGCTTTCGTGGAAGCCGAACTCGGCGCAGAAATAGGCGACCAGATCCTCGTTCGGATCGAGATACTGGAGGATATCAGAGCGGGCTCGCTCCTGATGGTAAGTGTCGTAGCCCGACAGGACGCGGTTGTAGTCCTCCATGAACACGCGGTCCTCGGCGGCATCGTTTAGCCGTTTCTGCGACAAGCGCCGCAGGAATACCTTGGGGTTGTGGCAGCAGGCCTCCCACAGTTCGCGGTCGAGACGGAAGAACAGGGCGCGCACCTCCCGGTCCCAGCTGTACAGCAGGTCATTGGCCAGTTCCTGCAGGCGTTTCAGCCGTTCCGGAAGGACGGGTTGAACTTCAAGCGTGTAACGGGTGCCGGGCATAGTTCCTTTCGTTTGTTCCGAGACTGGTTCTGGCTACATAGTATAGTATGCCGTCCGCTTAAGGACGGTTGAGGCATATCCGCGCTGCGTGCGCGGGGCTTGGTCAAAGTACATGCGGAAATCCGATTTTCATTATTCCCTTCCCCACGATCTGATCGCGCAATATCCGGCAGCGTCGCGCACCGCCAGCCGCCTGCTGGCTCTCGATGGCGTGGACGGCACCCGGCGCGATCTGCGTTTCAACGATCTGCCCGGCTTGCTGCGGGCAGGCGATCTGCTGGTGTTCAACGACACGCGCGTGATTCCCGCGCGCCTGTTCGGCCACAAGGACAGTGGCGGGCGCGTCGAAGTGCTGGTGGAGCGTATTCTGGATACCCATCGTGTGCTTGCCCAGCTGCGCGCGAGCAAGCCGCCGAAGCCGGGACAGAAACTAATATTGGACGGGAATGTTACCATGACCGTGCAGCAGCGCGAGGGCGAATTTCACCATCTGATATTCGAAACGGATGTTCCGGCGACGGAGATTCTTGAGCGCATCGGTCATGTTCCGCTCCCGCCCTACATCGAACGTGCGGACAACGCGAGCGACAGCGAGCGTTACCAAACGGTGTACGCGCACCATCCTGGTGCAGTCGCCGCACCTACCGCCGGTCTGCATTTCGATGAGGCCATGCTCGCGCGTCTCAAGGGGATGGGGGCGGAGACCGCCTTTGTCACCTTGCACGTCGGCGCCGGGACGTTTCAGCCGATCCGGGTGGACGACGTCCGCGCGCATCGCATGCACGCGGAATATCTCAGCGTATCGCAGGCCACCTGCGAAAAAATCAATACGGCGAAGCGGGAAGGGCGGCGCGTGGTGGCGGTCGGCACCACCGTGGTGCGAGCGTTAGAGACCGCGGCAGACAGCGGGAGCGTGACGCCCTATGAAGGTGAAACAGAAATTTTTATCTATCCGGGGTACCATTTTCATATCGTGGATGCGCTGTTGACCAATTTCCATCTGCCGGAATCGACGCTGTTGATGCTGGTGTGCGCCTTCGGCGGCACGGAGCATGTGCTTAGCGCTTATCGGCACGCGGTGGCGCAAAAATACCGTTTCTACAGCTACGGGGACGCGATGTTCGTGACCCGCCATATGCCGGAGACCAATGCGTTTTGAATTGATTGCATCAGATAGCGCCGCGCGCCGGGGGCGCATGATTTTCGAGCGCGGCACCGTCGAGACGCCCACGTTCATGCCAGTCGGCACCTACGGCACGGTCAAGGGCATGACGCCGGAAGAGTTGCGCGAGTGCGGGGCGGAGATCATCCTCGGAAACACCTTTCATCTGATGCTGCGCCCGGGTGTGGACGCGATCAAGGTGCACGGCGGACTGCACCGCTTCATGCACTGGGACGGCCCCATCCTTACCGACTCCGGCGGTTTCCAGGTGTGGAGTCTCGGGCAGTTGCGCAAGCTGAGCGAGCAGGGCGTGTGGTTCCAGTCGCCGGTGGACGGCGCGAAGATTTTCCTCGGTCCGGAAGAGTCAATGGCGGTGCAGCAGGCGCTCGACGCCGACATCATCATGATATTCGATGAGTGCACGAACCACCCGGCGACCGAGCCCGAAGCACGCGCCTCGATGGAACTCTCGCTGCGCTGGGCCGAACGTTCCAAGATCGCCCATGCGGATTATCCCGCGGCGCTGTTCGGCATCGTGCAGGGCGGGATGTACGAACATCTGCGCGATATTTCGCTCACCGGGCTCAAGCAGATCGGTTTCGACGGTTATGCCATCGGCGGCCTGTCGGTGGGGGAGGAAAAGAGCGAAATGTTCCGCATTCTGGACCACATCGCGCCGCAAATGCCCGCCGACCGGCCACGCTACCTGATGGGGGTCGGCACGCCCGAGGACCTCGTGGAAGCGGTGCGCCGAGGCATGGACATGTTTGACTGCGTGTTGCCCACGCGTAATGCGCGCAACGGCTGGCTTTTCACCCATGACGGGGCGGTGAAGATCAAAAACAGCTGTTACGCCCGCGATACCGGCCCGGTGGACCCGCTGTGCGACTGTTATACCTGCCGGCATTACACCCGTGCCTACCTGCGCCACCTGCAGCAGGCGAACGAGATTCTGGGCGCACGGCTCGCCACCATCCACAATCTCCACTATTACCAGCGTCTGATGCAGAACCTGCGCCAGGCCATCGCAGAAAAAAAACTGGATGATTTCGTCGAGAAGTTTTATCGTATGCGCCGCCCGGCCGCCTCCCAAGAGGCGCCGACGGGATCCGACTGACATAACCGAAGGAAACACCATGAACTTTCTGATTTCCGATGCCTGGGCCGAAGCCCCGGCCGCCGCCGGTGCGCCGGCACAAGGCAGTCCGTTCGTGACTCTCATCATGCTCGGCGTACTGTTCGCGGCGTTTTATTTCATTCTCATCCGCCCGCAGGCCAAGCGCGCCAAGGAACACAAGGCCATGATCTCCGCGCTCGCCAAGGGCGACGAGGTCGTGACGGCGGGCGGCGTCCTCGGCCGGGTCACGAACCTCGGCGATACCTACGTGACGGTGGACATTGCCGAGGGAGTGGAGATCAAAGTGCAACGTCAGGCGATCCAAACTGTTCTGCCCAAGGGCACGCTCAAGTCGGCTTAAGAATCAAAAAATTTGATCTGAATCGCCAGGACGCCAGTATCGCAAGGGAATGAGAACAAGGAACGATTCTCCTGGCGCCTCTGGTGGCCCGCCGGTTAAAAATAATTTTTAAATATGAACAAATATCCGCTCTGGAAATACCTGCTTATCCTCATCGTTGTCGTGGTCGGGATCGTTTATGCCCTGCCTAACCTTTATGGCGAGTATCCCGCCGTCCAGATCTCGCCGACACGCACCACCAAGGTTGATCAGGGCCTGCTGTCTCTTGCCGAGAACCAACTCAAGCAGGCGAATATTTCTTACGTAAGTGCCGTGCTCGACGACAAGGGCGCGCGGATCCGCTTCACCGACACGGAAACCCAGTTACGGGCACGCGATCTGGTGCAGAAGGCTCTGGGCGAGCAATACATCGTCGCCCTGAATCTGCTGCCGGCAACACCTGGCTGGCTCGAGGCGCTGCGCGCCAAACCCATGTACCTCGGTCTCGACCTGCGCGGCGGCGTGCACTTCCTCATGCAGGTGGACATGGCGGCGGTGCTGAAGAAGGCGGAGGAGAGTTACGTCGACGACATGCGCCGCATCATGCGCGAGAAAAAGGTGCAGTACCTGACAGTGACGCGCTTCGACCGTGGCGGTATCGAGATCCGCTTCCGCGATGGCGCCGAGCGCGACAAAGGGCGTGACATTCTCCGCAAGGAACTCCCGGACGTCGAACTTGTCGACGCGGATCGTAGCGGTGACTTCGCCATCAACGCGAAAATGAAGCAAACCGCTGTGTTCGAAAAGAGCCGGTTTGCGCTGGAACAGAACATGAACTCGTTGCGCAATCGCGTCAACGAGCTGGGCGTGGCCGAGCCGATCATCCAGCAGCAGGGACAAGACCGCATCGTGGTGCAACTGCCCGGCGTGCAGGACACCGCCAAGGCCAAGGAAATCCTCGGGCGCACCGCGACCCTCGAGATCATGATGGTGGACGAGGAACATGATTTGGCCGGTGCGCTCGCGGGGCAGGTTCCGGCCGGGTCGAAGCTGTACAAGATGCGGGACGGGCGTCCGATTCTGCTCAAGAACCGGCTCATCTACTCGGGTGACAATATCGTGGATGCCGCGCCGGGCTTTGAAAGTCAGACCGGCAGCGCGATCGTCTCAATCACTCTCGACGCGCGCGGCGCGGCCATCAATCAGCGCATTACCGGAGAGAACGTCGGTAAGCGCATGGCGGTGGTGTATATCGAAATCAAGTCCGAACCCAAACTCGACGAACAGGGCAAACCGGTGCTTGACGCCAACGGCCGCCCGCAGCGCGTGAGCAAACGCGTGGAAGAGGTGATTACCGCGCCGGTGATCCGTTCGCAACTGGGCAAGCGTTTCCAGATCGAAGGTCTCGATTCGGTGCAGGAGGCGAACGAGCTGTCGCTGCTGTTGCGTGCCGGCGCCTTCGCCGCGCCGGTGGAGATCATCGAGGAGCGCACCGTGGGCCCGAGCCTCGGCGCCGACAACATCGCCAAAGGTTTCCATTCGACCTGGGTCGGTTTCGCCGCTATCGCGCTGTTCATGAGCGTTTATTACGTCATCTTCGGCCTGATCTCGGTGATGGCACTGGCGATCAACGTGCTGCTGCTGGTGGCGTTGCTGTCCATGCTTCAGGCAACACTCACGCTGCCCGGCATGGCCGGTATCGCGCTCACCGTCGGCATGGCGATCGACGCCAACGTGCTGATCAACGAGCGCATCCGCGAAGAGCTGCGCAACGGCAATACACCGCAGGCCAGTATCTACACCGGCTACGAACGGGCCTTTGGCACCATTCTCGATTCAAACGTTACCAACCTGATCGCGGGGTTGGCGCTGTTCATGTTCGGCACCGGTCCGATCAAAGGGTTCGCCGTCGTGCTGTGCCTGGGCATCCTCACCTCCATGTTCAGCGCGGTGATGGTCTCACGCAGCATGGTCAATCTGATTTACGGCAGCCGGCGCAAGCTGGAAAAAATTCCAATCGGCAATACCGCTTGGAAAGAAACGAGTTCGGCCAAGGGGTAAGACGCACCATGGAATTTTTCAAAATCAGAAAAGACATCCCGTTCATGCGCCACGCGCTGGCGTTCAACGTGATTTCAGGTGTGACGTTCCTGCTCGCCGTGTTTTTCCTGATCACAAAGGGCCTGAATTTTGGCGTCGATTTCACCGGCGGTACGGTGATGGAAATCAATTACCGCCAGGCCGCGGATGTACCGCAGATCCGCGATTCGCTCGCCAAACTTGGTTATCGCGATGTGGCGGTGCAGAATTTCGGCACCTCTCACGACGTGCTGATCCGGTTGCCGCTCAGGAAGGAAACGTCCAGCGCCAAGCTGTCCGAGACGGTCATGGAATCCCTGCGCCAGGGCGACCCGACGGTCGAGCTGCGCCGCACCGAGTTTGTCGGCCCCCAGGTCGGCCGGGAGCTGGTTGAGAACGGCGCGCTGGCGCTGCTATTCGTCTCCATTGGCATTGTGCTCTACCTCTGGTTCCGCTTCGAGTGGAAATTCGGCGTGGCAACGATTATCGCGAACCTGCATGACGTCGTGATCATCCTCGGCTTTTTCGCCTTCTTCCAGTGGGAATTCTCGCTTACGGTGCTGGCCGCGGTGCTCGCGATCTTCGGCTACTCGGTGAACGAGTCGGTGGTGGTGTTCGACCGCGTGCGCGAGAATTTCCGCAAGCTGCGCAAGCATACCGTGCCGCAGATCATCGACAACGCCATCACGCGTACGATTTCGCGCACCATCATCACTCACGGCAGCACCCAAATGGCGGTGCTCGCTATGCTGTTCCTCGGCGGCGAGACGCTGCATTATTTCGCCCTTGCGCTCACCATCGGTATTATGTTCGGCATCTATTCCTCAGCGCTGGTGGCGAGCCCCATTGTCATGTGGCTCGGTGTTTCGCGTGAGGACCTCATGCCGGTGAAGAAAGAGACGCTCGAAGACGGCCGCCCCTAGTAGTCGCTTCAGTATGCCGCCCACCCGGGCAGACAGTCCCTTCCATCTTTCAGCCTCGTGCCGTTATACGATCCTCACGGCAGCGATAAGTCATTGCGCAATGCTATTCACACTGCTGGCGTTGTTTTCTGCACCAAATTAGTTCAAGGCGCGGTGCGATTCCCGTTGCTGGTGCAACTCGATCGTGGGTGCACCTCGTTGCATCGCATAATTACTTGAAACCGCGCCGTTTTTTCATCGTGTATGGTTGGCACACGGGTTGCTATAACAACTATTGGATACACATGCGCACCACGCCTACCGGGAGTCAGAGCCATGCTGCACAAGGATATGAAAGAAAACGTACCGTCGGCCATTGAGGGAAACCCATGTTTGCGCAAACCATGATACAGAATCTGGGTGCGCTCAAAGTCGGTTGGCACTGGTTTTCCCTGATGTTGTTGCGCAGTTTTGGCGGAACCAGGAAACTGATGCAGGAGAAGTAGAGCAATGCGCTCACGGTGGCTGCAAATCCGTGGCGATCCCTCCGTGCGCCAGTTCGTGTTCAAGCAGGCGCGCGTGCCGAATGAATTCGACAAGAGTCTCGACGAAGTGCTCGCGCGTGTCGAGGTGCTGATCCTGGGGCACGGCGTGTTTCACGCCAAGATGCACTTCTCCACCGGACAGGTGACCCTGTGGCTGCTCGACGACCCGCTGCGCTACCGCGTGCACGTCAAGGAAGAGTTTCTCGATCCGGACATCTGCCTGGCCTATCCACGCCTGCCCTATACGGAAGAGGCGCTCGTTCCCACGCCGGAAATCCCGAAAGTTTTGGCCGAATTCAAACGCCTGCGCATGCAAGATAATCATATCTACCTGCGTTCGGCTTCCCTCAACGTGGTGAACGGTCTGGTGGGGCTGAATTTTTCCTGCGATGGCAGTCACTATATCAACTACGCGGAATTTCTGACTCAGGCCATTAACCTCTATGCCTGACTTCCATTTTCTGCCGCAGTGGTAAATCTATTGCAGGCGCAATACCCCTGATTGGATCACTGACATTTCCCGAGGGCTTCAAGCTCGATGCGTGGCGTGTTCCACGTCCACCCATGCATCGCCGGGCATAATCGTATATCCTAGGCCGCTTTTCAGGCCGCTAACCCCCGTTATCGAACGGGATGGGCGGTACGCAACGGACAGGAGCAAGGTTTAAATGTTCACGAATGACATGACCATCAAGGGCTTTGACGACGAGCTGTGGATCGCGATCCAGAACGAAGCCCGGCGCCAGGAAGAGCATATCGAGCTGATCGCCTCCGAGAACTATGCTAGTCCGCGTGTGTTACTGGCTCAAGGTTCTCAGCTCACCAACAAGTACGCCGAAGGTTATCCGGGCAAGCGCTACTACGGCGGCTGCGAGTACGTCGATGTTGCCGAGCGCCTGGCCATCGAACGCGCCAAACAATTGTTTGGCGCGGCCTATGCCAACGTACAGCCGCATTCCGGCTCGCAGGCGAATGCCGCGGTGTACATGGCCCTGCTTAATCCCGGCGACACCATTCTCGGCATGAGCCTCGCGCATGGCGGGCATCTCACGCACGGTGCCAAGGTGAATTTCTCCGGCAAGATCTACCACGCCGTGCAATACGGCTTGAGCGACAAGACCGAGGAGATCGACTACGAGCAGGTCGAGCGTCTCGCCAGCGAGCACAAGCCTAAAATGATCGTGGCGGGCTTCTCTGCCTATTCGCGCGTGGTCGACTGGGCACGGTTCCGCCGCGTCGCGGACAGCGTCGGCGCCTACCTGTTTGTCGATATGGCGCATGTCGCCGGACTGATTGCCGCGGGTATTTATCCGAATCCGGTGCAGATCGCCGATGTGACGACGACCACCACGCACAAGACGCTGCGTGGACCGCGCGGTGGCATTATTCTGGCGAAGGCCAATCCCGAGATCGAAAAGAAATTGAACTCGATGGTTTTCCCAGGCAGCCAGGGCGGCCCGTTGATGCATGTCATAGCGGCCAAGGCAGTGGCCTTCAAGGAAGCGCTCGCGCCCGAATTCAAAACTTACCAACAGCAGGTGCTGAACAACGCCCGCGCCATGGCGAAAGTCATGATGGACCGCGGTTACAAGGTGGTTTCCGGTGGCACCGACAATCACCTGTTTCTGGTCAGTTTGATCGAGAAGGGCATTACCGGCAAGGATGCCGAAGCGGCGCTGGGCGAGGCGAACATCACGGTGAACAAGAATGCCGTGCCCAACGATCCGCAATCGCCGTTTATCACCAGCGGCATCCGCATCGGCACGCCGGCCATTACCACGCGCGGCTTCGGCGAGAAGGATGCCCGCGAGCTAGCCGGCTGGATCTGCGATATTCTCGATCGCATGAGCGACGCCGCGGTGCGCACCGCGGTTCGCGCCAAGGCACTGGATATTTGTCGGCGGTTTCCGGTGTATGAGTCCAGCCAGCGCTAGCAGCTAACCGCTGGCGGGGCGGACAGTTCGCCTTTCAGCCGCTGCTTGCTACTATTCTGCTATGCGCTGCCCGTTCTGTTCCGCTGATGAAACCCGTGTCGTCGATTCGCGGCTTTCCGACGAAGGTGACTCCGTGCGCCGCCGGCGTGAGTGCGAGGTCTGCGGCGAAAGGTTCACGACCTTCGAACGCGCCGAGCTGCGCCTTCCCCAGATCATCAAGTCCGACGGGCGCCGCGAGCCGTTCAACGAAAAGAAACTGCAAAATGGCCTGTCGCGTGCACTCGAAAAACGCCCGGTGGATACCGATGCGATCGATAAAATCATCGGTCGTATTCGTCACAAACTCATGGCCAGTGGCGAGGGCGAGGTCGCTTCGCGCAGGATTGGCGAGTGGATCATGGAAGAGCTGAAGGATCTCGACCCGGTGGCCTACGTGCGTTTCGCCTCGGTATATCGCAGCTTTCAGGACCTCAATGCCTTTCGCGAGGAAGTGCAGCGCTTGCAGAACGAGCCAAGCGCCGAGACGCGGCGCAAGCAGCTTTCGCTGATTCCCGAGCCGGAGACGCCGCCCAAATCAAGCGCCGCGCAGGGACGGAAACCGCACACCGCGGGTAAGAAGTCATGACGACCTCCGCCGCCGATGCGCGCTTCATGGCGCGCGCCCTGCAGCTTGCACGCCGCGGGATGTACACGACCGATCCCAACCCGCGTGTCGGCTGCGTGATCGTGAAGGACGGGAAAATCATCGGCGAAGGCTGGCATGAGCGTGCCGGTGAGCCGCATGCCGAGGTCAATGCGCTGAATCAGGCGGGAAAAATTCAGGCACACAGCGCTGGCGTGTACCTGACGCTCGAACCTTGTTGTCATCAGGGCCGCACGCCGCCATGCACTCAAGCGCTTATCAAGGCAGGCGTGACGCGGGTCGTGGCGGCGATGCGCGACCCGAATCCGCAGGTCGCGGGCAAAGGGATCAAGGTATTGGAAAGTCATGGTATCCGGGTGGATGTCGGGCTGATGGAGAAAGAGGCCGAAACGCTAAACCCGGGATTCGTGAGCCGCATGAAGCGTGGCCGGCCGTATGTTCGAGTGAAACTTGCGGCCAGTGCCGATGGACGCACTGCCATGGCCAACGGCGAGAGCAAGTGGATCACGGGCGAGGCCGCACGCGCGGACGTGCAAAAATGGCGCGCGCGCAGTTCGGCAATCCTGACGGGGGTAAGCACGGTACTCGCGGACGATCCTTCGCTGAATGTGCGTGACATCAAGACCGGTCGTCAGCCGCTGCGCGTGGTGGTGGACAGCCGCCTGCGGATGCCAGTCACGGCGCGTATGTTGCGCGGCGCGGGCAAGACTTTGGTGATCACGGCGAGTCAGGACATGGCGATTACGGAGAAATTGAAAAAAGCCGGCGCCGAGATCGCCGATATGCCCACGCAGCAGAAGACCGTGGACCTGGGGAGGCTAATGAAGCATCTCGCCTGGCTGGAGATGAACGAGGTGTTGGTTGAGGCGGGCGCCACGTTGTGCGGCGCGTTGTTGCGGGCGAACCTGGTGGATGAATTGGTGCTCTATTACGCACCGCAAATCATGGGGAATAATGAGCGCGGGATGTTTGCGCTAACGCCGCTGGCACGCATGGCGGATCGGGTTAATCTTGAAATCATGGATGTGCGGCCCATTGGGAAAGATTGGCGGGTGATCGCCAGAGTCAGTGAAAAATGAAGAGTAAAGAGTAAAAAGCAGGAACTAAAACGCGATTTCAAATTTTTCACCATTCACTTTACACGTTTCATTGTCATATGTTCACGGGAATCATTCAGTCGGTCGGAAAAATCGCCGCCCTCGAAGCCAGCGGCGGTGACGCACGCGTGCGCATCGCCCGCGGGAAACTCGATATGTCGGATGTTAACACCGGCGACAGTATTGCCGTCAGTGGTGTCTGTCTGACGGTTGTCGAGCATTCCGTCGCGGGGTTTACGGCGGATGTCTCCGGCGAAACCCTGGCACGCACGACACTGGGGCGTCTGCGTAGCGGCGATTCCGTGAATCTTGAAAAGGCCCTGACGCTGTCGACCCTGCTGGGCGGACATCTGGTGAGTGGCCACGTGGACGGAGTGGGCGTTGTGGTCCGTCGCCGCGAGGCGGCCCGGTCAGTACAGTTCCGGATCAAGGCGCCTGAAGGCCTGGCAAAATATATCGCGGAAAAAGGTTCTGTTTGTGTGGATGGCGTGAGCTTGACCGTCAATGCCGTTCATGGTGTGGAATTTGAGGTCAATATCGTTCCGCATACGCTGGCGGAAACCACGCTGGACGCTATCAAGGAGGATTCAGAGGTCAATCTCGAAGTGGATCTTGTGGCGCGTTATCTGGAGCGACTCATACACGGCGAGTACGCGGCACGAGGCGGATCAGAGATCACCCGCGAGTTTCTTGCCAGGCATGGATTTATCAAATAGCCGGTCTATTGCCGCGACAATACCTGGAAACTCACGCTGGTTTTGGCGAGCACGATAGTCTTGGATTTCTTGTTCGTTTTCAACACGAGTTTGCTCACGATACGGTATTTCCCCAACGGTGCGTTTTCGGGAATCGGCAGCATTGTCTCTCCCGTATAGTAGCCGCTGGTGCGGAGCCGGTCGCCGACGGATTCTGTCTTGGTCGCGATCAGTGCGCCGTCGGTCGTGTAGATTTCGCGGACTTCTTCCAGCGTCCGTTTCAGCCGGGCGCTTTGCAGCAGATATATTTCCTTATGGATCGTGAGATGGCGGCAGGGCTTTACCTTGGGAGGGTCGAGTTGTATCCGGTACAGGCGGACCACAGTATTTGCGCCGCGGGGTAACGGCTTGAAGTTCTTGGCGAATGTTTCCGTATCCGACTCGGAAAATTGATATTGCGTACTGTAGTCGGTGTCTTTACGGTTTGCCTCGAATTGCTCGCAGGTTTCCTCACGGATAGTCGCGCAGCCGGACGCCATCAGACTTAATCCGACGAGAATAACCGGAACAAGCCGGCGCAGGTGGAAGCAGCGCTGAGCGCGCGTCATGTCAAACAACGATGAATCTCCGTAATGGTTCAGCTGCCCCAAGCCTGACGCAAAGTCTCATATTTGTCGCGGGTTTTTTTGGCGGCGACCTGATTTGATTCAGTGGTTTTAGGTGCCATGGAAACAGACTGTCTGGGGGCGGTTATGGTCGATTTCCGCTGCGCGACCTTTTGTGTGGCAGCATTGGCGGCAAAGTTATTATCCTCTGACAATTTATGCAACGGATAGATATCGAACGCCAGTACCAGCAGCAATGCCATGGTTGCCAGGGAAACATCAAACCATGCGCCGCCCCAGATACGCTGCCCTGCGGATTCTTGCTGGCGCTTCCATGGGCGGCGTTTTTCGTTGCCGGTGCGACTGAGAGTGGTTTGGCGGCGTTCAACCAGACCGAGTCCAAGTAGGGTGGCGCGGAATTCAGCGGTTGTCTGGAATCGCCGGTTCGGGTCTTTTTCAATTGCCTTGAGAATGACAGATTCAAGCTCGCGCGGCAGTCGGCGCTGGAATTCCTTTGGGCTCGGTGGATTTTCCTGCACGTGTGCGTGCATGAGCGCGTAATCGCTGCGGCGCTCGAAGGGAAGTCGTCCGGTGACGGCTTCGAACAGACTGACGCCGAGCGTATAGATATCAGAACGGCAGTCGGTTTCCCGACCGTTGATCTGCTCAGGGGATATATAAAGGAGTGTCCCAACCATGGTGCCGTTCTGTGACGGGTCGTGGTTGTCCATGAGCCGTGCGACGCCGAAGTCCATCAATTTGATCACACCATCGCGGGTGATGAAGATGTTGCTTGGCTTGAGATCGCGATGCACCACGCCCATCTGGTGGATGTGTTCCACGCCGCGCAGCGCCTGATCGAAGATGCGGATCGCCTCGGAAACAGACATCGGGCCGTAATGACGTAGACGATTTTCGAGCGTTTCCCCTTCAACGTATTCGAGCACCAGTATCTCTCCGGCAGGATGCTCCATCAGTTCGTACAGTGTGATGATGTGGGGGCTGTTCAGCCGCGCCTGGGCCTGCGCCTCGGTGCGGAAACGCTTGAGATATTCGGTGTGTTTGCAAAGCTGCGGCGGCAATACCTTCAGCGCCACGGTACGATTCAATTCAGTATCATGGGCGCGGTAAACCACCCCCATGCCGCCGACGCCCACGCGGCTCAGCGTCAGATAACGTCCGACCATGCTGCCGGGCTCGAGCACCTCCGCTGCCGGATCATCGTCCAGACGCGTTGCGCTGACTTGCGCCCGCCGTTCGGTGAATCGACCGGATATAATGACGGTGCTTTGCAGCTTGTCGGCCTTGGCGGTCATGGGTTTTTATATATGGATCAGGAAAAAACCAGCGGATGCCGCCCTCCCTGGCAGAACCCGCTTACTCTCTAAAGTATGGCGCGGGTTTGGCGAATAGCATGGCGAGGTGGGACGGAAGACCAAGAAGCCCCGACAAGCGGTGACCCCAGACTTAAGGGCTTGATATGGCTGAGATCAGCGCATCCGGTGCGAAAATAGGTGATAATGCACGCCCAATCCCGGAATTTGTAATGGATTTATGCCGATAAGCCCGGTAAACGAGATTATTGACGAGATAAAACGCGGTCGCATGGTCGTGCTGATGGACGACGAAGACCGCGAAAATGAAGGTGACCTGGTGATGGCTGCGGTGCATACGCGTCCGGAAGACGTCAACTTCATGGCGCGTCACGGCCGCGGACTGATCTGCCTCACCCTGACCCAGGAACGTTGCCGCCAGTTGCACTTGCCACTCATGGTCAGCGACACACATCACCGGCGTGCGACCAATTTCACCGTTTCCATCGAAGCGGCGGAGGGCGTCACCACCGGCATTTCCGCTGCCGACCGCGCACGCACCATCCAGGCGGCAGTCAAAAGCAATGCCATACCGAGCGATATCGTACAACCGGGGCATATCTTTCCGCTGATGGCGCAGCGCGGCGGTGTGCTGGCGCGCGCCGGACACACCGAGGCCGGCGTGGATCTCGCGCGCGTGGCGGGACTGGAACCCGCGAGCGTCATTTGCGAGATCATGAATGAAGACGGCACCATGGCGCGCCTGCCGGAACTGGAGGAGTTCGCCAACAGGCATGGATTCAAGATCGGCACCATCGCCGATCTCATCCGCTACCGGACGGAGCATGAATCCACGATTCAGCGTGTCGGTGAATGTGTGATGCCGACTGAATTCGGCGACTTCCGCGTCGTGGCCTTTCATGACGACATTGGCGATGCCGTGCACCTGGCGCTTGTCCGCGGCGACATCCACCGTGACCGGCCGGTGCTCGTGCGGGTGCACGTCCAGGAAAGTCTGCTGGATCTGGTCACCACGGCGCATCGCGCCGGTTCCTGGACGCTGCATGAGGCGCTAACGCATGTCACGGCGGAAGGCGCCGGTGTCGTGGTTATCCTGCAGCAGGAAGAAAAGCCCGCCGATCTCGTGCAACGCATCCGGCATTTTCAGGAACAGGGCAAAGCATTAGAATCGAAGAGTGGCAAACCGGGACGCGCCGAAATGCGCACCTACGGCCTCGGCAGCCAGATTCTCGCCGACCTTGGCGTGAGCAAGATGCGCGTGCTGGGTCATGCCATGAAAGCGCCGGGGTTGTCCGGCTTTGGGCTCGAGATTGTAGGATACATCGAGGGCGGTAAGACGCCGTCCACACAGGATCATCACCGGCACAACAAAGAGAAAAAGGTATCCCGATGAGCGACGTAAAGAACATAGACGGCGATTTGATCGCGCGCAGCGCGCGTTTCGGTATTGCACTCGGACGCTTCAACAGTTTTATCGGCGAACGGCTGCTCGAAGGCGCGGTCGATACGCTCGTGCGCCACGGCGCCGAAGCAGCCAACATCGATGTCGTACGCGTGCCAGGCGCATTCGAGATGCCGCTGGCACTCAAGACCATGGCGGCGTCCAAGAAATACGATGCGCTGATCGCGCTGGGCGCGGTGATCCGTGGTGAGACGCCGCATTTCGAATATGTCGCCGGTGAATGTGCCAAGGGCGTATCGCAGGTGGGAATGCAGTTCGATCTGCCGGTGGCTTTTGGCGTGCTGACGGTGGATACTATAGAGCAGGCGATCGAGCGCGCCGGCACCAAGGCCGGCAACAAGGGTGTGGATGCCGCGTTAACCGCCATCGAGATGGTTAATCTGCTCAAGAAACTGCGTATTTGAGGGGACATCATGAACAAGGGCAGTCGTCACAAAGCGCGCCGTGCTGCCGTTCAGGCCCTATACCAGTGGCATTTGACCCAACAGCCGCCGGGCGACATTGAAGATCATTTCATCCTCGACCACGAGATGAATGGTATCGACGTCGAGTACTTTCACCATCTGGTGCGTGAGATACCACGGCACATTCACGAGCTGGACGATCACATCTCCCCGCATCTCGACCGCAAGCTGAATGATGTAGATCCGGTCGAGCTCGCGTGTCTTCGCATCGGCACCTACGAATTCGAGTTTCACCCCGAGATTCCCTACAAGGTTATTCTGAATGAATCTGTGGAACTCGCCAAAACCTTCGGCGCCGAACATGGTCACAAATACGTCAACGCCATTCTCGACAAGGTCGCCGCCGGTCTGCGCGCGAACGAAATCAAGGCCGCCCATTCCACGGCCTGACCTCGGTCTTTGAACGAGTTCGAGCTGATCCGCACTTTCTTCGCGCGCCAGCCGGTGTCGCGCGCCGACGTGGCCGCCGGTATCGGCGATGACGCGGCGTTGCTGCATCCGCCCGCCGGCCAGCTACTTGCCGTGACCTCCGACCTGCTGGTATCGGGCGTGCATTTTCTGCCGGATGTCGAACCTCACTCTCTCGGTCGCAAAGCATTGGCCGTCAATCTCAGCGATCTCGCGGCTATGGGCGCGGAGCCGGCATGGTTCCTGTTGAATCTGGCACTGCCCGAAGTAGATGTACAATGGCTTGAGCGATTCTGCGGAGGGATGTTCGATCTGGCGCGCGCCTACAACGTGCAACTTGTGGGCGGCGATACCTCGCGCGGACCGCTCGCGATCGGGATCGAGGCGCATGGATTTGTGCCGGAGGCTATGGCGTTGCGGCGCTCCGGCGCCAAGGTAGGCGACCGGATTTATGTCACCGGCACCCTCGGCGATGCGGCTGTGGCGTTGCGGCACCGGCTGGGAAAACAGCGACTGTCTGAGGACGATTTCGCCGCAGTGGTCGAGCATCTCGACCGGCCCACACCGCGTGTGCTCGAAGGCATGTCGCTGCGTGGTCTGGCGCACAGTGCGATCGATATTTCCGACGGTCTGGTAGCGGATCTCGGACATATTCTGGAGCAGAGCCAGGCCGGCGCATGCATTTTTCTCGATAAAATACCCGTGTCGCCGGTCTGCCGGGCGCATATCACAAAGTTCGGCTGGGAGGCGGCACTGGCCATGGGCGACGATTACGAACTGTGCTTTACCGTGCCGCCGCACAATATCGGCGCATTGGAGAAACTTCAATTCGCTTGCGGGCTGCATTGCATCGGAGAGATCGAGTCGGAGCCCGGCTTGCGTATCGTGGATGAATCGGGTGGGCCTTATCGCCCGGCATTCACAGGTCACGATCATTTCGCCAAATTAAAATAAGGAGACACATGAAAATCGGCACACCACTCAGCCCCAGCGCCACGCGCGTGATGTTGCTGGGAGCGGGAGAGTTGGGCAAGGAAGTGATCATCGCCTTGCAGCGGCTGGGGGTTGAGGTTATCGCGGTGGATCGTTACCCCCACGCGCCGGGGCACCAGGTCGCGCATCGCGCGTACGTAATCAACATGGCAGACGGCGCCGCCCTGCGCGCGCTGGTCGAGCAGGAGCGTCCGCATATTATCGTGCCCGAGATCGAGGCCATTGCCACGGACATGCTGGCGGAAATCGAGCGTGATAAGCTCGCCGAGGTTATCCCCATGGCGCGTGCGGCGCAGCTCACCATGAACCGCGAGGGCATCCGGCGGCTCGCGGCCGAAACGCTGGAGCTGCCAACCTCGCGTTATGCATTTGCCGCCAGCCTCGGCGAATTGAAGGAGGCAATCGATGGCGGAATCGGGTATCCCTGCATCATCAAGCCGGTGATGTCGTCGTCGGGTAAGGGCCAATCCACCGTGAGCAGCCCGGAGGACGTTGCCAAGGCATGGGACTACGCCATGAGCGGCGCGCGCGTGAATCAGACACGGGTGATCGTCGAAGAGACGATCAAGTTCGATTACGAAATTACGTTATTAACGGTACGAGCTGTGGGTGATTCCGGTGATGTCGAGACTTTCTTCTGCGATCCCATCGGGCATGTGCAGATCAAGGGCGATTATGTTGAGTCCTGGCAACCACAGCCGATGAATATGAAAGCATTGAATAGGGCCCGCGAGATCGCCAGGAAAGTCACTGATAGCCTCGGCGGACGCGGAATCTTCGGCGTGGAGTTGTTCGTCAAGGGTGACCATGTCTGGTTCAGCGAGGTCAGCCCGCGCCCGCACGACACCGGCATGGTGACCATGATTAGCCAAGTCCAGAACGAATTCGAATTGCACGCCCGTGCGATTCTGGGATTGCCGGTTTCTGTGGCCCTGCGCGCGCCGGGCGCGAGTGCGGTGATTTATGGCGGCATGGACGCCAAGGGCATCGCGTTTGAAGGCGTTGACGAGGCGCTGCGTGTGCCGCAATCTGACCTGCGTCTGTTCGGCAAGCCGGAGGCGTTTACGCGCCGGCGCATGGGCGTGGCCTTGGCCAATGGCGCCGATACGAACGAAGCCCGCGCCCGCGCCAAACTCGCGGCCTCCAAGGTCAGGCCGGTCAAGGCCTGAAGCGGATGACGGCGATGACAGACTGTCCGCTTTGCCGGCCTGACAAGGAAACCGCTTTGTGGAGCGATACTCGCTGCCGGGTGATACTGGTGGACGATCCGGATTACGCCGGTTTCTGCCGCGTGATCTGGCAACAACATGTGAAGGAAATGACCGACCTGACCGAAACAGATCGCGGCCATTTCATGGCCGTGGTATTCGCCGTCGAGCAGGCATTGCGCGAGTCAATGCATCCCGACAAGATCAATCTCGCTTCACTCGGCAACCAGGTACCGCATCTGCACTGGCACGTGATACCGCGATTCGCCGACGACGCGCATTTTCCCGATCCGGTATGGGCCATGCGTAAACGCGATCACCGAATGATCAGGACGGACAGAATCCTGTTGGCGGAGCAGCTGAAACGGCGGCTGGGTGAATTGCGCCAGAGGAAGACGGGTCGCTGAAGCACATGAGACGAAAACTTCTCTTCGCGTTTGTGTTGTGGATGGCATTTGCCTTCAGTTTTTTGCAATCCATTACCGTCACCGTTGGCTGGTGGAAAGGCGAATTGCACGCCGGTCTGTGGGAATGGTTGTGGATCGGATTATTGCCGGTATGGATATTCGTGTTCTTCCGTTATTATTCGATATTCCGGCCCGGATGCCGCGCCTGCCAGCCGCCGGAGCATGAATCGTCGCACCATCCGGCAGGTCCGGGAGCGCCATGAGCACACCGCTGACAACTAACAACAGTCGTCAACCCGATCGCCAGTCGCTGAAGACTATCGCCACGGTGGTATATGCCCTGCAAGCGGCGAGCCTGTTCCTCGTGTTTCCTTATTTCATCGCGGTGATACTGAGCTACCTCAAGCGCGACGACGCGCAAGGCACCTGGCTCGAATCGCATTTCCGCTGGCAGATACGCACGTTCTGGTTCGGCCTGCCATGGATCTTGTTGGGATTTGTCACTTATATCTTGATTGTTGGCCAGCTCATCCTTTTCGTGTTTGCGCTGTGGCTGGTCTACCGCATCCTCAAAGGCTGGCTGAAACTGAGCGATGGAATAGCGGTGGACGCTTGACTGTCAGCTGTCGCACACGGCGCGGGTAATCTCTTCCTTGAAAATTCTCGCACTGGATTCCTCCACCGAAGCCTGCTCCGTCGCCTTGTGGACGGATGGCGAAGTGCGGGAGCGTTTTGAAACCGGCAGTCAGCATTCCGAGCGTATTCTTCCCATGGTGCAGGAAATGCTGGCCGAAGGCGGCCAGGTGCTGACGCAACTGGATGCCATTGCCTTCGGGCGCGGACCGGGATCGTTCACGGGCCTGCGCATCTGCGCCGGCGTCGTGCAGGGTTTGGCTTTCGGCGCGGATCTGCCGGTGGTTCCGGTATCCTCGCTCGCGGCCCTGGCGCAGGGAGTCGATGCTGCGCGTGTGCTGGCGGCGTTCGACGCGCGCATGCATCAGGTGTACTGGGGTGCCTACATTCGTAACGCACAAGGAATGGCCGAACCTGTCGGCGAGGAAAAAGTCTTGACGCCTATGCAGGTGCCAGTACCCGATGATGCCGGATGGGTTGGCGTCGGCAGCGGTTGGGATCAGTATGCCGCCGTGCTAACCGCGCGCCTGAAGAATCGTGTGGCGGCATGGCGCGCGCAAAGTTTCCCTCGCGCCCGGTTTGTGGCACAGCTTGGTGCTTATTTGTATGAAAAAGGAACAGCATTGAAACCGGAGCAAGCGCTTCCGATTTACCTGCGCGATGACGTTGCTGTAAAGCAGACAAAACTCTGAGTAATTTATTCCGCTAGCTTTTAACTTGCTTGATCAATCCCGTGGCATGGAGAATGGAAATGGCGATCTCCTCCACCGACTTGGTTGTGGTGTCGAGGATAGGAACCTGCGCCTGGCGCATCAGAGATTCGGAGGCGCGCAGTTCGCTGCGACAGTTTTCCAGCGAGGCATAACGGCTTCCCGGTTTGCGTTCGTTGCGAATTTTCGCCAGCCGTTCGGCGTGGATGGTGAGGCCAAACAGCTTGGCGTGGTGAGGAAGCAACGGTTTCGGCAGCATCCCGTCAGAAAAATCATCCGGCGTAAGCGGGTAGTTGGCGGCGTGGATTCCATACTGCATGGCGAGATAAAGGCAGGTCGGCGTTTTGCCGGTGCGCGACACGCCGGTCAGGATCACCTCGGCCCGGTTGTAGTTGGCGGTGTTGACGCCGTCGTCGTGTGAAAGGGTGTAGTTCACCGCGTCCATGCGCTTCTGGTAGGCCAGTTCGTCGCCCATGCCGTGGCTGAGACCGAGCGCGTGGGACGAGGTCAGACCGAGCTCGGATTCCAGCCGGCCGATGAAGTCCGCGAAAAAATCGAGAAACAGCGCGTTGGCGGAAGTGACCACGGCGCGCACGTCATCGTTGATCAAAGTACTGAAGACGATCGGCGGTTTTCCTTCCTGAAGCGTAACACGGTTGATTTCAGCAACCACGGCCTCGGCTTTTTCCACCGTGTCGACAAAGGGCGTGGTGTGTTTGTGAAACTCGACATCGGGGAACTGCGTCAGCAGTGTTTTTCCCAGCAGCTCCGCCGTGATACCGGTGCGGTCCGAGACAAAAAAGACGCTACGCTGTATTTTCATGATCGATCGGTAAGATCGCCCTGGTTGTGACAGACGGAGTATGCAGCAGACCGCAAGTTCAGGCAAAACATCTGTCAAACATTTCGATTTGGAGCCGGGCCGTTTTCAAACGACACGATTCCGCGGCGCGCCATGAATGAATGCCTCGATGTTGTCGATCAGCTGATCGGCCATGATCTGCATGGCGTTGCGGCTCGCCCAGGCGACATGCGGCGTCAGGATTAAGTTGGGCAGATCCAGCTCGAGCAAGGGGTTGCCCGCGCGCGGCGGTTCTGAAGTCAGCACGTCGAAGCCCGCGCCGCCGATCACGCCCTGTTTGAGCGCGAGC
>NZ_JBAVEJ010000182.1:0-20291 GCF_049587675.1 Sulfuricaulis sp.
GGCTTGAATAACGTTGCTCCAAGCTGAAGTAACTCGCGGCATTTATATCTTGATTGTCAACTTTCATGACGATGTTTTCGGGAGCTATAATCACATCTGCATTATCTGATCGAACAAGAATCTCGAAAATAAAATAATCTGGTGTCTTCACGCGCCCATAACCGAAGTCTTCATAATAACCATATGAATATGCCTCATCTGTCGGGGAATAGGCATGCAACGCATTAGCGGGTCTGACAACTAACCGCACGCCTTTTAGGTTTAACGTACCATTTCTTTTTATCTGCAATTCTTCGCTGTCTGCCACAACATCACTTACATAGTAATGATCCACTGCATACCAGCAGCCGTTAAGAGAAATCAGCAAAATCACGCATACAATTGCCTTCATGGCTAATTCGTGTAATAACTGTTCTTGTATCAACTCTGACTATAGCGTTTAACGCGCATTCATATCCTTATTGAGGATTTCTAGACTAATAAAAGGGGACGGAGGGATTTTATATTGAGCATTTTTTATACTCAGAATTATCAATCTTCCAACAATACCACCGCATGCGCGGCGATGCCCTCTTCCCGTCCGGCGAAGCCCAGCTTTTCCGTGGTGGTGGCCTTAATGTTCACGCTCTCTTGAGGAATGTCGAGATCAGATGCAATATTCTGAATCATCTGCGGCAGATGCGGAGCGACACGCGGGGCCTGGGCGACGATGGTGCTGTCGATATTCGCGATTTTCCAGCCGCGCTCGGCAATGGTTTCTTTGACTTTGCGCAGCAGCTTGCGGCTGTCGATGTTCTTGTATAGCGCGTCGGTGTCGGGAAAATGCTGGCCGATGTCGCCGAGCCCGGCGGCGCCGAGGCAGGCGTCGCAGATGGCGTGAATCAACACGTCGGCGTCGGAATGGCCGTGCAACCCCTTGCGGTGCGGAATTTTCACGCCGCCGAGAATAAGATCGCGCCCGGCGACCAGCGGATGCACGTCGTAACCATGACCGATGCGTATCATGTCTTCCCCTGCTGTTGCTTCAAATATAACTCGGCCAGAGCCAAATCTTCCGATAGCGTGATCTTGATATTGTCCGCGTGACAGGCGACAACGCGCGGGTGCCCGCCGGTTGCTTCAATCGCCGAGGCCTCGTCCGTAATTTCAATTCTCTGCATCAGCGCGCTTTCCAAAGCGTTCGCCAATGCGCCGATACGGAACATCTGTGGCGTGGCCGCGCGCCACAAACCTTCGCGCCGGACCGTCTCGACCACGCGTCCTTCATTATCCACGCGCTTAACCGTGTCGGAAATTGGAAAGGCGAGTAGACCGCCTTCTGGTCCACTCCCCACAGCGGAAATCAACTTATCCACATCTTCGTGACGCAGGCACGGACGCACCGCGTCATGCACCAGCACCCAGTCTTCGGACTTGGCATGCTTGCTCAAGGACTTGAGGCCGTTCAGCACGGTATGCGCGCGGGTCTCACCGCCAGAGTACTTACCGAGAAATTTCGGGAGATTCGCAAGCATGGGGATCAGCGCCGGCCAGTGACGGTCCTGATCGGAGATACCCACCATGACACC
This sequence comes from Sulfuricaulis sp., assembly GCF_049587675.1. GTDB lineage: Bacteria > Pseudomonadota > Gammaproteobacteria > Acidiferrobacterales > Sulfurifustaceae > Sulfuricaulis. The sequence continues at coordinate 1,569 of NZ_JBAVEJ010000182.1, forward strand.
GCGCACGCGCGGATGCGTGCACAGGCGTTCGAGCGTGTGCAGGATAACGGGACGACCGAGAAGGGGGAGGTACTGCTTGGGCAGCGGCGTCTGCATACGCAGACCCCGGCCACCCGCCGGTACGAGAGCCCAGATTCCGTCAGCGGCGGTCATAAATGTCGACCTACTGCGTTCGTCTGGACATAATATGCGTCGCCCTACTTCGTTCGTCTGGTCATAATACGCATCGCCCTACTGCTTTCGTCTGGACAGAATGAGTATTACGGCCTGAAGAATCAGGCGTGTTCTTCGATATAACTGAGGATACGAACCCTGGCAGCGTCGGGAGCGATTCCCTGCACCGCGGCAACTTCGCGCGCGAGATAGCTGTTCGCGGTCTCGAGCAGCATGGATTCCTCGAAGGAAAGTCCGGACTGTTTCTTCCAGCGCGTCAGGTCGCGCACCACTTCACCGAGTTCAAGACAGGAACCGGAATTGATGCGGCGCTCGATATCTTTGCAACGTTCGGCCCAGTTGCCGCCGGTAACGCGGCGCTTGCTTTTGGAGGATAAAATCTTGAATAGTTCCTTGAGTTTCTTGCCGTCGAGCAGTGGACGGATGCCGCTGCGTTCCAGATTGGAGCGCGGCACCTTGACGGTCATCTGGGTATCCTGGATGCGAATGACGAAACACGATTCGACCTGGCCGGAATGGTAGATATCTTCAACGGCCAGAATTGCGCCTACACCTGCGGAAGGATAAAAAACCGTATCACCAACCTTAAAGCGCGGACGTTTCGTCGCCATTCAGCCATTCTCCTCGGTTATGTAGCAATGGGTTCTATTAACTTAGAGTCAACTATTGTTGATCTGGATTAGATTATGCCTGTAACCCCCTCCTCTGACAAGACTTTTTGGATTTTCATCCATGGGTGCCCCGGCGGCGACATAGGGTAGAATAGCCAGCCTTGCCGCCTGGCCGGCAAGGTCATGGACTCATAGCATCAATAAACACTTGGATTCGCCACTAAAGCCGGTTCTGCCCACGCATCCAGGGGAAAGCTGCGCCTGGGGCGGGCTGGCCGGCAGCGGACGCGGTCTGGCCATCGCGTCGGCCGCCGAAGGCCACAACGGGCCGCTGCTGATTATTACCGTCAGCAGCTTCTCCGCCCAGCGACTGGAAGACGAGATCCGCTTCTACGCCAGCGACCTGCCTATCCTGCCGCTACCGGACTGGGAAAGCCTACCCTATGACGTGTTCTCGCCGCACCAGGACATCATTTCCCAACGCCTGGAGACGCTTTACCGTCTGCCAGGCCTGACACGCGGCGTGGTGCTGGCTTCCGTTTCCACGCTCCTGCACCGCCTGCCACCGAGGGATTTCGTCACCGGACACAGTTTCCTGCTTAAGCTCGACGACCGGCTCGATATCCAGCAGTTGCGCGAGCAGTTGATTCACGCCAATTATCATAATGTGTCGCAGGTCATGGAGGCCGGCGAGTTCGCCATCCGCGGCGGGCTCATCGATTTGTTCCCGGCCGGCAGTCATCAACCCTACCGCATCGACCTTTTCGGCGATCAGGTGGAATCCATCCGCGAATTCGATCCGGCGACGCAGCGTTCCGGCAACACCATGAAGTCCATCCAGTTGCTGCCGGCACGCGAATTTCCGATGACCGAAGAGGCCATCCAGAAATTCCGCCAAGCCTTCCGTGCGCGCTTCGAAGGCGACCCGCAGAAAGTCCCGCTCTATCGCGACATCAGCAAGGGCATCAGCCCGTCGGGTGCCGAATATTACCTGCCGCTGTTTTTCCCGCAGATGGCGACGATCTTCGACTATCTGCCGAAAGACACGCTGTGTTTGCTGGAGGCCGGCGCAGGCGAAACCGCCGGAAAATTCCAGCAGGAAACGCTACAGCGCTACAGCGAGATGCGCCACGACATCGAACATCCATTGCTGGAACCCCCGGAGATTTTCATAACCAAGGATGAATTCACTTCGGGCCTGAAGGCTTGGCCGCAGGTGCAGTTGTTGGAATTTACCACGGAAGAAAATACAGCGGCGGGACAAGCTCAGGAATACGGGAATGTAATTGCCTATGGCACGCGCCCGCCAGCCAGTCTCCCTGTCGATCACAAATCCGACGCGCCTTACAGCGCGTTGTTCCAGTACTTGCATGATTATCCCGGGCGCATCCTGGTTGTCGCAGAATCCGCTGGCCGGCGCGAGACGCTGAGAGGTCTGCTGCAGGAACACCGTCACCCCCCGGAGGATGTTTCCGGCTGGCATGCGTTTCTCCAAGGCAACACAAAGCTCGGCCTGACGGTCGCCGATCTGGAAAAAGGACTGCTCCTCAAGGAACCCGGCATCGCCGTCATCACCGAGGCGCAACTCTACGGCGAGCGCGCCGCACAACGCCGCCGCCGCGTGCGTGGAGAACGCGAGCCGGCGGCGATCATCCGCAGTCTCGCGGAACTCAAAATCGGCGATCCGGTGGTGCACGAGGACCATGGCGTGGGGCGTTATCTCGGCTTGCAGACGCTGGATATTGGCGACGGGCCGGCGGAGTTTCTCGCGCTCGAATACGCCGACGGCGACAAGCTCTACATTCCGGTATTGTCGCTGCACCTCATCAGTCGTTACACCGGCACCGACCCGGAACAGGCGCCGCTGCACAAACTCGGCGGCGAAGCCTGGGAAAAAGCCAAACGCCGCGCGCTCGCCAAGGCGCACGACGCGGCCGCGGAATTGCTCGAGATCTACGCCCTGCGCGCGGCGCGTCAGGGGCATGCCTTCCCGCTTCCGGACGAACATTATCAATCCTTCGCCGGTGCCTTCCCCTTCGAGGAAACCCCCGATCAGGAACGAGCGATTCAAGAGGTCCTGCAGGACATGCAATCCACCAAACCCATGGACCGGCTGGTGTGCGGCGACGTGGGTTTCGGCAAGACGGAAGTCGCAATTCGCGCGACTTTTCTCGCGGTCATGGGCAAGGCGCAGGTCGTGGTGCTGGTCCCGACCACGCTGCTCGCGCAGCAGCATTTCCAAAATTTCCAGGACCGATTCGCCGGCCTGCCGTTCCGCATCGAGTTGTTGTCACGCTTCCGCAGTCCGGCCGATCAGCGCAAGGTGTTAACGGCGTTAGCCGACGGATCGGTGGACATTATCATCGGCACCCATCGGTTGCTGCAGGAAGACGTGCACTTCAAGCGTCTCGGCCTCGTCATCATCGACGAAGAACACCGCTTCGGCGTGCGCCAGAAGGAACGCCTGAAAAAACTGCGCAGTGAAGCGGACATTCTTGCCATGACCGCCACTCCCATCCCGCGCACCCTGAACCTGTCGCTGTCCGGGCTGCGCGACATCTCCCTGATCACCACCGCCCCCGAAGGGCGCTTGTCGGTCAAGACTTTCATCAGCGAGGTGAACCGATCGGTGATTCGCGAGGCCTGCCTGCGCGAAATCCGCCGTGGTGGCCAGGTTTATTACCTGCATAACGAGGTGCGGACCATCGACAAGGCGGCGCGCGAACTCCAGGAATTGCTGCCGGAAGCGGACATTCGCATCGCGCACGGCCAGATGCCGGAGCGCGAGCTGGAGCGCATCATGCTCGATTTCTACCACCAGCGCTTCAACGTCCTGGTGTGCTCCACGATTATTGAATCCGGCATTGACGTACCCTCCGCCAACACCATTATTATCGAACGTGCCGACAAATTCGGGCTGGCCCAGTTGCATCAGCTGCGCGGACGCGTAGGGCGCTCGCATCACCGCGCCTACGCTTATCTGCTGGTGCCCGACAAACGCGCGCTCACCGAGGATGCGCTCAAGCGACTGGAGGCGATCGAATCGCTGGAGGAACTCGGGGCGGGCTTCACCCTCGCCTCGCACGATCTCGAGATTCGTGGCGCGGGTGAACTGCTGGGGGAAACCCAGAGCGGGATGATCGACGAGGTGGGGTTTACGCTGTACTCGGAACTGCTGAACCGGGCGGTGCAATCACTACAGGCGGGCCGCTTGCCAGAGACCGACACGTCACTGCACAGCGGGACGGAAATCAATCTGCATGCGCCGGCGTTGTTCCCGGAAAATTATCTGCCGGACGTGCACATGCGCCTGATTCTTTACAAGCGCATCTCTTCCGTCAAAACGCTCGGTGCCCTGCAGGATCTCAAGGAGGAAATCATCGACCGCTTCGGTGTGCTGCCCGAAGCTGGACAGCTATTGTTCCGGGCGACCGAACTCAAGATTCTGACGACACCGCTGGGCATCAGAAAAATCGACGCTGGCCCGCGTGGAATACGCATCGAATTCATCGACAAGCCGGATGTCGACCCCGGCGTCATTCTGCGTCTGCTGCAGTCCGCCCCGAAAACCTACAAGCTCGACGGACCGAACCGCGTGCGCATACTGGGGGACATGCCGGATGTGGAAGCACGGATCAAGACGATCCGCCGCTTTCTCGAGGCGCTCACGCCCGAAGCGAAGGTCGCCAGTCGCCGCTGACTCCATAGTGATTCTCTTGGGATGCTCTAAACAAGTGCCGTTCGCCTGGCTCCTTCGACTCGCCATTCGGTCTGAGCTTGTCGAAGACCGAACGACTCACTCAGAACAGGCTTGTTGAAGGAAGAATGGCGCAAGGCGTCGATTCGACACCGTCCTCCGTTCATGGTTCGACGGGCTCACCACGAACGGAGAACTTATTCAAACCTTCCCTAGAGTTCCTGAAACAATGCGTCCTCGAAACCCAGCAGGCGAATATCCCGCAGGCGCATGGGATACAGGATGCCGTCGAGGTGATCGCATTCATGCTGAACGACGCGGGCATGAAAACCGGAAACCGTGCGGTCGATGGGTGTTCCGTGCTGATCAAACCCGGTGTAGCGCAGGCTTCGATGACGCGCTACCAGTCCGCGCAGGCCCGGAACGCTGAGACAACCTTCCCAGCCCTCTTCCATCTCGTCGCCGATCGGCGTCAGGATCGGATTGATCAGCACCGTGGTCGGCACGTTTTCCACGTCGGGATAGCGCGGGTTAGATTCAACGCTGAAGATGACCACGCGTTGCGATACACCGATCTGCGGCGCGGCCAGGCCGGCGCCGTTCAGCGCCGCCATGGTATCGAACATGTCGGCGACCAGCGCGTCGAGTTCGGGGGTATTGAAACCCTTCACCGGTTCTGCTTTTCGGTACAACAGCGGATCGCCCATCTTGAGAACGCGCCGGACGGCCATTTTCCACCCTCGATATTGCCCAGGGAATAAGAGATACTATTAAAAATTCAGCGCAAGGAAAACATGTGAAGCGGCTTCTCCTTATTTTTGTACTGTTATCCGTCACGTGCATGCCGGTATATGCTGCGGCGCCATCCACCAACGTCTATGAAATCGAAGTGGTTGTGTTTGAAAACCGGAATCCAGACCTGGAAGGCAGCGAACTCTGGGATCGCGACCCGGATAAATCCGCCAACGCGGACATGAACAATGCGGTCAGCGTCGGGGAGAAGCCGGCCGCGGATTCCGCCCTGTCAGCGACGGCGGCCGCGCTGGAAAGCTCCGGACGGCACCATGTCCTGGCGCATCTGCGCTGGCGGCAGAGCGCCGAGGCCAAATCGGTTTCCAAGCCGGTGAAGGTCGTAAGTGCCGACGGCGCGCTGGACGGGGCGCTGCGGTTTTATTCGAGCCGCTTCCTGCTCCTGGATGTCAATCTCACGCTGCGTGAAGCGGTAAGCGGGGGTGTGTCGGCGGGGACGGGACAGACCGCGCCAGTGTATCGGCTGACTGAGGCGCGGCGAGTTAAACCGTCGGAAACGTTTTACTTCGACCATCCGAAATTCGGCGCACTGGTGCGCGTTTCGCCGGTCAAGGCTAACTAGGGAACTGCTGATTTAGTCTCCCGTTCGCCCTGAGCTTGTCGAAGGGTGGACGGGAAATGCGGTAAATGTCAGGCGATTCATCCGTTCATGGTTCGACAGGCTCACCACGAACGGACTTGACCAGAGTTTCTGTACCCGCCGAATCCCGATGCGCAGGACGCGATCAGGCCCTGACGATTAGCGGGATGGTTTGCTCCAGCAGAGTGCGGACGTTGGCCATGCCCGTCTCCAGATTCTTTTCGATTTCCTTGAGACTGATAGTCTCTTTGCTCTTCCCCGCCGCGGGATTCACCACGACACTGATCGAAGCGTAACAGAGCTCGAGTTCGCGAGCGAGCCCGGCCTCCGGCATCCCGGTCATGCCGACGATATCCGCTCCATTGCGCTCCATGCGCAGAATCTCCGCCGCGGTTTCAAAGCGTGGGCCCTGGGTGGCGCCGTAGGTTCCATGCCCGCGGGCGTGAAGTTTGGCGCGTTTCGCCGCATCGATCAGGATTTTCCGCAGTTCCTCACAATAGGGATAGGTAAAATCCACGTGCGTGACCTGCTTGTGTTCGCTGCCGAAAAATGTATGGGCGCGTCCATACGTGTAATCGATGATCTGGTCGGGAATGACCAAGCTCCCCGGCACCAGGAAATCCGGGGATATACCGCCTACGGCGTTGACAGCGATGACTTTCGTCACGCCGGTTTCCTTGAGGGCCCAGATGTTGGCGCGGTAATTGACCTCGTGCGGCGGGATTGTGTGACCAGGCCCATGACGCGGCAGAAACACCGCCTCCCGCCCGCTGAGCTGGCCGTAAACCATGGGCGCGGACGGTTCGCCAAAGGGCGTACGAATCACTTCGCGCCGCGTGATGCGCAGATTTTTAAGATTGGTCAGGCCGCTGCCGCCGATGATGGCCACGATTGTCATAAATGTAGCCCTACTCGCTCCGCTCGTTCGTCTTGATGTATGACTAGTAGCCCTACTCGCTGCGCTCGTTCGTCTTGCCTAATTTCGGTTCCGCCTCAGCGTAGATTCCCGGAATATTACGCAGATAACCTTTATAATCCATACCGCAACCGAATACATAACGGTTGGGCACATCGAGGCCGGTAAATTCGACCTTCACGTCGTACAAACGTTGGCGCTTTTTCACCACCAGGACCGCCTTGTAGACCTCGCGCGCGCCATCGGCGCGATAGCGCGCTTCAATACCGGCCAGCGTCGTGCCCTCGTCCAGAATGTCATCGACAAGCAGCACCACACGACCGCGCGGGTCCTGATGCGGCCCGGACAACCACTGAAGCTGACCGCCCTGCAATTGCTTGCCGTAACGCGTGGCATGGATGTAGTCGATCTGCAGCGGAAACTGGAGCTGGGTCAGCAGCCGGCCGAAGGGAACGACCCCGCCGGTCATGACGCATACGAGCAGTGGATCGGTGCCAGCGAGCGTCTGGCTGATGCGCGAAGCCATCCCGGCGAGCGCCGACTCCACCTGCTCAGGGGAGTACAGGCGATCCGCCTGCTGCAAAACTTCCCATGCCTGCTGCGCACTGATCGGGTTCAACGTCGAATCTTTATTATTCTTCGAGAGATTAATAGGTGAACGTGACAACGTCCTCATCCATCGCCTGACTGATCACGTAGGCACCGCCCACGGTCTCCTCGATTTCAGGGATAAGCTCATTGCCCCACAGTTCGAGCGTGGGCGTGCAGACTTTGAATTTAACGCCTGCTTCGTGGGCGTCCTTGATGAAATCGTAAACCGACTTAGGGCTGTTCTCCTGTACCCGCAGTTTTTCCGCCACGCCCCGGATCGCCAGTTCACCGGCCCGTCCAGTCAGGATGACTTCCACCTCGTATTCCATCGCCGCGGCGACCGTCGCCTGGAAGAACGGCGCACCCAGCTCAGCGGGATCCGATGGATCCGTATTTACCATCACTATCATCAGTTTGTCGGGCATGGGGTTCTCCTGAGCACTGACAAAAATCAGAGTTAACGATTCACCTGCCTGCGCGGATTATATTGCCCTTTGTCATGCAAGGCTACTTGAGATGCTGTCGCCAATCTGAAAAGGAGATGCCACATCATTGGCCTGATGCAGGCTTGATAAAAGTCAAAGTTTAAGGCCCCGAAGATAGGTGAGGAACTTGGTCTTGAGCTCGGGATGCGTCAGCGCATACTCGACGGTCGCCTGTAGGTAGCCGAATTTGCTGCCGCAATCGAAGCGTTTTCCGATGAACTCGTAAGCCAGCACTTTCTCATGGGATAACAACGCAGCAATGCCGTCGGTTAGCTGGATTTCACCACCCGCGCCAGACACGACGTTCTCAAGCAGTTCGAAAATCCGCGGTGTCAGGATATACCGGCCGACGACCGCCAGCGTGGACGGGGCTGTTTCCGGGGAAGGTTTTTCCACGATGCCCTCGACGGTATGAGTTCGTGGTCCCGATGGTTTCGCTTTCACGATTCCGTACCGATGCGTCTCTTCACGCGAGATATTTTGTACCCCAATGACAGAGCACTGGGTCGACTGGTACTGATCCACCATTTGCCGGAGAGCACCCGGTTCGCCACTAATCAGGTCGTCGGCGAGTATGACGGCGAACGGGTCATTTCCCACGATCTGCTTGGCGCACAGCACCGCATGCCCCAAACCAAGCGCCTGTGTCTGCCGGATATACACGCAGGATGTCTTGTTCGGCAATATATTCTGCACCATGTCCAGCAAATCTTGCTTTCCATTGGCCTTGAGTTCCGCCTCAAGCTCGTAGGCCTTGTCAAAATGGTCCTCGATGGAACGCTTGTTGCGGCCAGTAACGAAAATCAGCTCGTCAATGCCGGCGGCAATCGCTTCTTCCGCGGCGTACTGGATCAGCGGCTTGTCGACGATCGGGAGCATTTCCTTGGGGCTCGCTTTTGTGGCCGGCAAAAAACGCGTGCCCAAGCCGGCGACGGGGAATACAGCTTTGGTGACTCGGTTCATTATTCTGATCCCGGATTCAAGAATTATCCATCCTGCTTCTGTTCCTATGCTTATCCATCCTGTAAGGATGGCGTGAATCTAATTATAGTAGCGACACAGATTATTGCTCAGCGCCCTATGCCGCTGTATTCAAATCCGGCCTCGCGCAGGAAAACAGGATCGTACTGGTTTCGTCCGTCAAAAATAATTGGCTTTTTCATGATTTTCTTGATGCGGTCGAATTCCGGGTGACGGAAAGGCTTCCATTCCGTGATCAGGATCATGGCATCGGCGCCATCGAGCGCGGCGTATTGTTCATCCACCAATTTCAGTTGGCCGCTGTCAAACCATGCGCGGGGAAATTCGCGCTTGGCGGCTGTCATAGCAACCGGGTCATAGGCCTTGATCGTGGCGCCCGCGCCGATCAGTTCGCTTAACAGGACTACCGAAGACGCCTCACGCATGTCATCCGTTCCGGGTTTGAAGGCCAATCCCCAGACACCGAACGTCATTCCCTTCAGATTGGCACCGAAGCGACGGCCGATCTTCTTGAACAATACGTGCTTTTGCGCCTCGTTCCTGGCCTCCACGGCATTCATTACTTTCGGTTCATAATTGTGGTCCTTGGCCATACGGATCAATGCTTTCACATCCTTGGGGAAACACGAACCACCGTAACCGGCACCGGGATAGATAAATGAATAACCGATCCGCGAGTCCGAACCGATGCCTTGCCGGACGTTTTCCACGTCCACGCCCATGCTCTCACAAAGGTTCGCGATCTCATTCATGAATGAAATCTTGGTTGCCAGCATGGCGTTGCCGGCGTACTTGGTCATCTCGGCGTCGCGCACGCCCATGAAAAGAAGACGTTCGTGAGCACGCATGAACGGGAGATAAAGATCCCGCATGACTTTGTGCACCTGTCCGCTGTCCGTGCCGATTACGACGCGATCCGGACGCATGAAATCCTCCACCGCGGCACCTTCCTTGAGGAATTCCGGGTTGCTGACGACATCAAAGGGAACGTCAGATCCGCGTTTTTTCAATTCCTCTCGAATGGCATCCCTGACCTTGTCCGCCGTACCTACTGGAACCGTGGATTTGTCGACAACGATGGTATAACCCTTGATGTGCCGTCCGATGTCGCGGGCCACCGCCAATACATATTGCAGATCGGCCGAGCCATCCTCACCGGGCGGCGTGCCAACGGCGATGAAATATACATCGGATTCGGCGATGGGATCGGTTAACGAAGTACAAAAACTCAACCGGCCGTTTTTGTAATTGTTCGCGACGACGGATTCAAGGCCCGGTTCGTAAATGGGCAATATTCCCTTCTTGAGTCCTTCGATCTTGTTCTTATCGATGTCCACGCATGTAACGGTATTGCCCATTTCTGCAAAACACGCGCCCGTTACCAGGCCGACATAGCCCGTACCAATAATCGTCAACTTCATGGATGTTGTTACCTGCTAGAGAAAAAATAAAGGTTTAACGTGAAACAGATATTTGTCTCAAGGCGATTTTGTCTGTTTCCACGGGTAAATTACCGCGCTCTTGTCTTTTTCGGTGGTCAACACCGCCAGCCCGGTATGTTCCGGAACCAGCTCAATCAGCATATTCCTTAATACAGACTCGTCACCCTGGTTGCACGCACGCTGCATGGCATCAAAGGTCTTCTCCAGAAGCTCCTTATCCATCTGACGACAATGGGCCAGCAGGATCTTGGGATGACTGGTCTCCGCCAGTTTTTCCGCGTCATGGAAGAGTTCTTCGTAAAGCTTTTCTCCGGGACGCAACCCGGTATAGACAATTTCAATGTCCTCCCCGGGAGTTTTGCCTGACAGCCGTATCAGCTGCTCGGCCAGATACGATATTTTAACCGGTTCACCCATGTCCAGCACGAATATCTCGCCCCCTCGGCCGATGACGCCCGCCTGCAGAATCAGCTGGCAGGCCTCGGGAATGGTCATGAAGTAGCGGGAAATATCGGGATGGGTCACCGTGATCGGACCTCCCTGCGCAATTTGTTGCTGAAACAACGGGATAACGCTTCCTGAAGAACCCAGGACATTGCCAAAACGCACGGTGATGAAGCGTGTCTTGGATCTGGCATTCAAACCCTGGCAGTACATTTCGGCGACCCGTTTGCTGGCGCCCATGACATTGGCGGGATTGACCGCCTTGTCCGTGGATACCATCACGAACGACTCGCATCCGTATTTGTCGGCGAGATCGGCCACCACGCGCGTACCCAATATATTATTGGTTACGGCAGCGCGCGTCTGATCCTCGAGCATGGGAACATGCTTGTAAGCGGCGGCATGATATATAACTGCTGGAGAATGTTGACGCAGGATATTTTCCATCTGCACGACATCGCTGGTATCGCCCAGCAGGCTAACGAGCGGCAGGTCCAGCATATTGCGCCGCAACTCAAGATCAATGCTGTACAGGTTGAATTCACTGCGTTCCAGGATGACGAGTTTTGACGGCTTGAGTCTGGCGATCTGACGGCAAAGCTCGGCTCCGATGGAACCGCCACCGCCGGTGACGAGAATCGTCTTGCCATGCGTCGCGTCGGTAATGGCGCGCCAGTCGAGGCTGACCGGCTCCCTCCCCAGCAGATCCTCGATTTTTACATCACGCAAATCTTTGAGGCTCGCCCGGCCGCTGACCAGGTCCTGCATCTGCGGCAGGATGCGGAAAGGCAGATTGGTGGTTTCGCAGATCTCGACGATGCGCCGGATTTGACGTGATGACGCCGAAGGCAAAGCGATAATAATAAGATCGATGCCAAGACGAGTGATGATTACCGGGATATTGTCACAGCTTCCCGTGACGGGAATACCATGGATTTCCTTGCCGATTTTGCCGCTATTATCATCAACAAAAGCGATCGGATAGTAAGGACCGCTTTGTTCGCGGAGCAGATCACGCACCAGCATTTCACCGGCCTTGCCGGCACCGACTATCAATGCGTTCTTAATTTCTTCATTCGCAAAAAGACTGGAGGCATGAACAGAACGGTGCAGATGTCGATCCTTGAACCAGCGATATACAAACCTGGGCCCTCCCAGCAACAATACGAGCAGGATGCCATCGAGAATAAAAACTGAACGGGGAACGTTTTGCAGACGGGTGAGAATGAAGCTGACGGTCGCGGCCACGACCACCCCTGTCGCGACGGCCTTGATAATGCGCACCAGGTCCGGGATCGAAGCAAACCGCCAGATGCCCCGGTAGAGTCCGAAATACCAGAACATTCCGCCCTGCGCCATCCAGATAACCGGCAACAGCACCAGTGCCTGGTGGAAGAACCCTTCCGGGATGACATCGAGGTTAAAACGCAACCAGTACGCGCCGAACCAGGCGACGGGAACCATCGCCACGTCATGCGCGAAGGCAGCGGCGCGCGAACGGAAGTACCTGAGAATTTCTTTCATCCCTTCATCGTCCGTTAATTTTTCATCCCTTTAAATATATGCAATGCATTATAGTTTAAGTATCCCTATAAAGTCCCTGTCGTATAGTGCCGTGCCGCAAGCCGCGATACCCAAACAAAGAAAACAGAATAAAACAGCGCCCATCCGACAAGCAACACTGCTTGCAGCTTGTCGGTGGCATGAACACTCCACAGAGCTGTCATTGCGCAGCCGAGCATGATGGCGTATTCAAACAACACTGTCTTGCGATGTCCCCACCCTGCCTGCACCAGCTTCTGGTATAAATGTGTCTTATGCGCCTGCCATACCCTTTCGCCTCGCAACAACCGCCGTATCAGAGTCGCCGTTGCGTCGATAACAAAGGGGGAAAACACCAGAACGGCGGTCCAGAGCGGAAAGAGCCGTTCGTGCGACGCCCACAGCGACATCGATGCCGCCAGAAATCCGAGCGTGGAGGAGCCAACATCTCCCATGAAAATTCGCGCAGGTGGAAAATTGAATACCAGGAACCCCATAGTCGCGGCCGCGATGATCAGGTTGAGGGCGGAAAAGAGCATGCTCCCTGTGAATAAACCCAGCAGCGCAAACGTGCTGAAACCAATAACTGCCATGCCTCCGGCAAACCCGTCCATGCCGTCCATGAAGTTATAAAGATTCAGCATCCACACGACAAACAACAGCGTAAAGATTACGCCGATCCAGTACGGCAACGACAGATCCAGTCCTGGCAATTCCAAACGGCCTATGACAAAACCACCGACCGTTATAAGTGCCGCTGCCATCGCATGAACGATAAAGCGGATGCCCGATGGCAGGGTGATGCGATCATCAATATAGGAAACGCCTGCAACAAGAAGACCCGCTCCTCCTATCCACCCGTACGAGGAATCCGGAGGCTGGCCTAACCAATAAATGGCTGCGATACCGCACACAGCGACCGCTGACAGGATCGCCAGTCCACCGCTGCGCGGGGTCGGCTGCGTGTGCAAGGAGCGAGCATTAGGCTGATCCAGGATATGGAAGCGCGAGGTCGGATCACAGAAGCGCCGCGTCAGCACCAAGGAAATAACAAAGGCCGCCACTGCCAACAATATGCTCATGACTTTACGGTCCTATTATATTCATCCACCATTTCGCGCAGCCCGTCCTCCAGGAGCCGCGTGGGCTGATAGCCAAGCTCGGTCTCGATCTTCCGGCAACTGTACCAGGCCGACCCCGTTAATTTTCTCAAAACATTGGAGTCGAATACAAAGCCCCTGCCGCGAATCCTTCCGATAACATCGCCCATTCTTGCCGCCACGCGCAACATACCGACGGGGATAGACCATCGCGACGCCGGTCGTCCGAGCGCTTTGCAAATGGCAACGTAGATTTGACGGGTGGAATAGACCTGACCGTCGGTGACGATATAGGTCTGTCCGTTTGCGGCAGAATTTTCCCCGGCCAACAGCAGTGCGCGGGCGACATCATCGACGTGCACCATGGATCGCTTGTTGCCGGTCTCCGGTAACGGCGGGAACCGCCCGTAATCAATGGCTGCAATCATGCGCCAAATATTGCCCCGGTTATCACGACCATATACCAGTGGCAGGCGCAGGTTGCAGACATGCATGCCATGTTTCTGACCGGCTTCCAGCACCAGTCTTTCAGACTCCAGCTTGGCGCGGCCATAGGAAGATACCGGCGTGGCGGGACTGGTTTCATCCAGACAAGCCTCGCCACCCTCCCCCATGGCCTTGACGCTACTCACGTTGATAAATCGTCTCACCCCAGAGCGCGCGGCCGCTTCCAGCAAATGCCGCGTCCCCTCCACGGTCACGCGCCAGTGCGGGTCTTCGGTTTCACTGGAGTGCGCCTCATCGGCGCGGCTGGCGAGATGGAAAACAGTACGCACACCGGCACAGACATCATTCAGAGTTTCGGCGTTCGCAATGTCGCCGCAGCGGCCGGCGACATTGCCCTGCGGCCATAGAGCGCGAATCTTCGCCAAGTCCCGCGCCAGCGCATAGACTGGCACCCTCCGAGAGCGCAATGCATCAATAAGCTTGCGGCCGATAAATCCGCTAGCGCCGGCAACAAGCATCGCACCGCTATCCAGGCCACTGGACATAATCTATTGGCAGAGACAGATCATTGTGAATGTTGCGGAAGACCCACATCGGCACTGAAGCAACTGTTTCGTGTCCAGGCGATACCGGTGAAAACCCGGCATCATTCAACAGGCAGGAAAATGAGACTGCTGCAAAAGATCAGTAATCAGGACATCCGACTATGTGTATGTTCAGCTTCGGTGCTGGAGATCACCAACATGGGATGAATTTCTAGTGATTCGGCGCCCGGCCCAACAGCTGGCGGTGTTCTGCTCCTATCATGAGCCACCGTTCTCATGGCTTTCCGATCTCGATCCGCATTTACAGGCTCGCTCGCCCCTTGCCTGAATAGCGCCATCCCCGCCAACAACATAAAACGCGTCCACACAGCGGCCACAACCAGGGGCATCAGCGGCCACGGGTATTGGTGACGGAAAAATTTGCGGTAGAAACGGATCATCCCTTTATGTTTATGCCATAACACAAAAATAGGCCTTGTCTTACTGCATGTCCCCCTGTAGTGGACCACCTCCACGTCCGGGACAAACAGGATTTTCCAACCCGTCTCGCGAAACCGCATGCACCAATCCAGGTCTTCGCAATGCAAGAAATACTTTTCATCCAAAAGTCCAACATTCTGCAATGCCTTACGTCGCACCAACATAAACGCTCCGGAAATCGCCTCAAGGAATATAGGTGTTTCAGGCAGTGGCTGCTCAGTCAACAAAAAATTGCGAAAACGAGGATGATGTGGGAACAGCTTATCCAAATGGAAAACCCGGACCAAGCTACGCCAAGGGGTGGGAACGCTACGACGACAGCCAGCCTGCTCAGTGCCGTCCGGGTTACGCAGAACACAACCCGCCACCCCAGCATCAGGATAGGCGGCGAGTGTTTCAATCATTCGCGCCAAGGTATCCGGTTGGATCACGGCATCGGGATTGAGCACCAAGAGGTAATCGCTGCGTGCCTGCACGAGCAGGTGGTTGCATGCGCGGGAGAAGCCGAGGTTGCGGTGGTTCTCAATAATGTGCAGGCGCGCATTACTTCCAACCGATCGCCGCAACAATTCAAGGCTGCCGTCCGTAGAACCGTTATCACCGACGAGCAACTCGACCGGCACACTTGAGGCCAGTACCGACCGCACTGCCGCAGTAAGGATGGGGCCGCCGTTGAAATTGACGATTATGGCGGAGACAAGCATACGGTGCTGTGGATGCCGCGCATCTAGCTCCGTGTCCTGCCGCCTCATTGCCCCCTCCGCTCGCATTGCCAATCAGTACCATTATTTGTTGCTGAGCATTGTCGGCCAACCCATGCTCGCAATCAATACACATCTATATATTAATTTTACGTGAAGAACGGGGGCTTGAGCAACTTAAATCACTAGACATAGAAAGATTGCATGGATGCGGGCCCGTCCATGCGGTAAAAAAACAAGTAAGGCCTATGATTCGCAAATCTTTCTCACCGTTCCATACGACAACGTCGCCACAAAACGGCAAGTCCCCCTGCGATATCGCGCGGCGAATCTACCGGGCACTCACGGTGTGGCACCTTTGTATCAGGCGGCGCTGTCGCAATACCCGGGAAACCCCATCGTCGCGTTCCGCTTCGCCCTGATTATGGCGCCCTGACCGCAAAGGGCGAACCATCTATGGTAACCACATGCAACAACAAATGTTGCTTCAGATACTACCAGAGCAGCGACCAGAGCATTTCGTTGAAATATAATTCCGATGACCGTGATAAACGGTATATGCGCTATGTGGCCACGTTATTCTCGATCCACATGACAAGCGACAGCATCTGAAATTTACAAACTACGTAACCCAGAGGACACAGCCGGAGCCCGAGATCTATGTCCACTCCATAACAGAAGAATTTTTTATCAAATCCACCAGCTTTCAGAAATACGTCTCTGCGGCAGATCACGGCAGCGGCGCACGGTGAGTAGATTTCCTCTGCGACGGCATTCAGGATTTCACTTACTTAAGGAAAAGCTACACGTACGCGCTCTTTCAGGTGAGGTCCGGCGTTGTAATTGACCGCAACCATGGAAATCACGATTCGCTGCCCTCGAATTTCCCGGTCTTACCCGCCAACCCATGCCACACACCCAGCGTCATCATACGCCAATGGGCCATCCGTGACCTTGCAAACAGTGAATAGAAAATGTATTTGAGGCACAAGCGCCAGCCATCCACCAGCTTCCAGTTCAATGGTACCCACGGCTCTTTGTATAAAAGCACCGCATTTCGAAAATGGTAATAGTGCCTGAGCGGGCTATGTAAGGCAATATTTTTACTAAAGAACTTGATAGGCTGATCACCAAGGCTGTGCTGCATGTGAGCAGAACAAACTCCATAGCTTTGAAAGCCATGATGGCGTGCTCGCAAACCCCACTCGATATCAACATAATCGATGAACAGATCATCCCACATGCCACCAACCTTATCCAACACCGCCATCGGTACCAGACAGCCAGAGGAAATCACGTAGTCCACGTGAACGACATGATCTTGCGTGTCACAAGCACACCGCTCCAGTGTTAGGCCTCGAACCCGAATGAATGGCGGCGGATTATCATGCCGCTCGTCCAGATATCGAGGCCCCACTGCTGCCAGTGAAGGTAATTCAGAGGTAGCGGCAACTAGTTTATCAACCATGTCAGGACTGGGGATGCTGTCCTGGTCCATCAATAGCACGAACCTTGCCCCATGATTTCGTGCCCACTGAATACCCGTATTATGTGCAACGGCAACGCCCCTATTTTCACCCAACAGAAGCACTTCAACATTACGTGTTTGCCGCTCATTGCTCCAAGCTTGAAAATCTGCATGAGAGCCATTGTCCACAACCACAACAGACTCAACTTGGGGGATAAGCGCATCTAATAATTTCCTAAGAACTTCAAGTACAGGTTGATAGGTAACAACGATGGCAACTACGCCCAGGCTATACGGCCGTGTCATTGGCAACACCAGTCATGGTGTCGACTGGCAAACATCGAGTAGTCAGGATTTTCTTCGGCCACATCAATCATCCGCCGCACACCTTGATCCAGGCATCAACACACGTTACCGAGCCGTTACCCACAATGACCACACCCCCAACAAAACTCCCAGCCAAAGTGTCACTAAACGAGTGGCAATCGCAACCGAAACCGCGAGTGAGTTCTCCACCCCGTAACCGGTGAGTTGCAAAACCAAGGCAGCCTCCATCGCTCCCAGTCCTCCCGGCAACATACTGGCAGCACCAAAAAGTGTGGCATTGACAAATATCGCCACCGCGTCAGCTGAAGAAATATCTATGCCTGCTAAATGGCAATACCAGGAGAATACACCCGCCTGAATGCCAAAAGCGGCGACAGCCACGAACGCAAACGTAATCGCCCGCAAAGGCGACCATAGCGCAGCCCAGCTTTTCAGCACCGCCTGCCCACCACGAATTGGGAGCCATTTTATTTTCTCAGCCAGCCACTCCCAGAATCCGCCACTGGCGGGGTGAGTAATTGCGTAACTTGCAAACAGGCTCACACCGAGAAGGCTCATGGCGATGATCGCGAGTAACCAATTGATTCTGCCGTTGATGATTCCCGCAACAATGCCGAGGAAACACACGCCAATGACATCAGAAAGCCTGTCTGCGAGAAACGCACCTAGACTGTGTCCGGCTTTAACATCATGGGGCATCAACATTAACGAGCGAACAGTTTCGCCCAATTTCCCTGGAGACACTGTCAGCGCTAGCCCGGCAAGATAGATATTAAAATTAGATTGCTTGGACACGCGATAGCCAAATCTTGATAATAAATAGTGCCAACGTGCAAAACGCCAGAGATAAGCTGAAGACGCAATAACTCCGCCTACTACAAGGGTGAGAATGCCCAGCTTTCGGATGGTGGCGATCGCCTGTTCCCACCCAAACCAAAGCATCGCGCTCAAGTAAAGAGAAGCCCCTATCGCAACAAAGATCACCACCGAGCGGAAAAATGCCGAGCTCTGGAATCGTATTAATGAGTTATCCGGGGTGTCAGTCATCGAAACGTAAAAATTTTGTGGCCGAAATAACTGGTCACCACAGGAACCAGCACTCCCACCAAGTGCGCCAAGGCCTTGGCATGTTCATCGATGCCCAGGGTAGGCAACACCCAACGGGCAAGCACCACACTGATAATCAGTGTCTGTGACAGCGCCAAAATATTTACTCCAACGAATTTAGCAACCTGAGGGGCAAGCGCTTTGCCCTTGGCTTCAAAGACATGCCCCCGCATCAACAAGAAGGCTACGAACATACCGACCAAATAAGCCAGGACGATTGCTTGCTCGTAACTAACCCAGCGGCTAAACAGGAAACGAGAGCCATAATTCGCACC
>NZ_JBAVEJ010000183.1:0-13016 GCF_049587675.1 Sulfuricaulis sp.
GAGCAGAAATGCGCGAGCTTGGCGCCTTCCTGCGGCAGCGTTTCATCGTGGAATTCCTGCGCCTTCTCGGGGTCGAGGCCGAGGTTGAACTGATCGGCCCAGCGGAACTCGAAGCGAGCCTTAGATAGCGCGTTGTCGCGCAGTTGTGCGCCGGTCGCTGGCGAAACCTACGTCAACAATGTCGGATACAGCCGGGCGGCCAGGA
This sequence comes from Sulfuricaulis sp., assembly GCF_049587675.1. Taxonomy (GTDB): domain Bacteria; phylum Pseudomonadota; class Gammaproteobacteria; order Acidiferrobacterales; family Sulfurifustaceae; genus Sulfuricaulis. Next base: position 206 of record NZ_JBAVEJ010000183.1, read on the forward strand.
ACAGCAACAGCACGAATACCAGACTCATCACGCCGAAGTCGAGGGCGGCGCTGTGGACGCTTTCACCGCCGACGATCATCAAGCCGCGCAGGACATCCACCAGATAGGTCAGTGGGTTGAGCCGGGCGATGACCTTGAGCCAGTCGGGCATCAACTCGATCGGGTAGATGGCGTTGCTGGCGAAGAACAACGGCATGGTCAGGACCTGGCCGATGCCCATGAACCGTTCACGCGTCTTCACCAGACAGGCGATGATCAGCGAAAAGGTCGCGAAGGTGGCGGAACCGAGCATCACCGCCAGCATGACCGCCAGAATATTGGTGAGCTCCCAGTGCATGCCGATGTGCAGCGCGGCGGCGATCACATAGACGACCACCGCCTGGATGAGACCGCGGACCGCCGCCGACAGCGCCTTGCCGAACACCAGCGCGCCACGCAGCGCCGGGCTGACCAGAAGTTTATGGATCACGCCCAGATCGCGCTCCCAGATCACCGCGATGCCGTAGAAGATGGCGCTGAACAGCACGCTCTGGCCGAGAATGCCGGGGGTCATGAACGCCAGGTAGTCGACATTGCCGGTGGGGATGACGCGTGCGCGGCTGAACACCTGGCCGAACACCACCAGCCACAGCACCGGCTGCACGGCGCGCGAGAACAACTCGGTCGGATCGCGCAACAGTTTGCGGATCTCAACCCGCGCGATCGCGTGGCTGTCGCGCGCGAATTCGCCGAGCTCGGCGAGCCTAACCGAGACGCTGGATGGTGCGGCGGGTGGTGCGGACATTGCGATATTCCCCGGCCTCCGAGATGGCGCCGCCGCTGTAGTGCGCGAACACGTCGTTGAGCGTGGCCTGTGGACCCACCGACGTTTTCAAACCTTGCGGCGTACCGAGTACGGCGATCCGGCCTTCGTGCATGATGCCGAGCTCGCTGCACAAGACCTCCGCCTCCTCCATGTCGTGCGTCGTCAAAAAGATCGTCGACCCATGGTGCTTCTGCAGTTCAACGAGGCGCTCCCACACGCTGGACCGGGCCACCGGGTCGAGGCCGATGGTCGGCTCATCCAGAAACAACACCGCCGGCCGGTGCAGCATCGCCTGGGCCAGTTCGAGGCGGCGGATCATTCCACCCGAATAGGTTCGCACCAGCCGCCGCGCCGCCGCCTCCAGGCCCATGAAGTGCAGGGCCTCCTCGACGCGCGCGCGCACCTCGCCGGGCGGAACGCCATAGAGCACCGCTGACAGTCGCAGGTTTTCGATCCCGGTGAGTGCGCCATCGGCCGACAGCAGTTGCGGTACGTAGCCGATATGGCGGCGCACGGCGCGCGGCGAGGTAAGCACGTCAAAGCCCGCGACCCGCGCGGTGCCGGCGCTCGGCCGCAGAAGCGTTGTCATCATCTTGATGGCGGTGCTCTTGCCCGCGCCGTTCGGGCCGAGCAGACCGAAGATGGTGCCCTGCGCGACCACCAGATTCAGACGATCGACCGCGGTCAACTCGCCAAAGCGGCGCGTCAGATCCGACGTCTCAATTGCAGGCGGGCTTGAAGATTCCAATGGGCGGGCCGTTCTCCGTTCTGATGTCCGCGCTGCCGGTCGAGACCGGTGGTCACGATGGGGATAGGAAGTATAAGCAACCTTTTATCTGGAAGTCACAAGAAAACTGGGGTCAGATCACGGTTTCCGCTAAATATTATCTTGACCCAGAAACTAAAAGGTCTTTCTGAAGAACCTCAGGAGAATCTCCGATAGACACCGGGGGCGATTCGGGATTATGTTGATGACGCTCCAAGTTTCCGCTGTCCAGGTGGATGATTCACCATGGCAGACAAAACCCTTTCTTCCTGCCTCGTCGAATCGTCCGCGCCATCGCGCATTGTATCGATCACGTCCTGAGCGCGCGCGGCGTCTCCTTCAAATCCGGTTACATGCACACATGGAGGTAGTCATGAAAGACCAAAAAGACCAGGATTCCCCTTTGTCATCTCAATCCGATCAAACCACCGATGCGTCGCGCCGCGATCTGCTCAAGTTGAGTGGCATCGCCGTCGGCGCCGCCGCGTTGGGCGGCGTCGGTGGAATGGTCGCGACACCGGCGGCGGCGTCCAGCTTCGCGGGTGGCGACCACAACGTTCCCCGCTGCCGGGTGATCGACGATCTGCTCAAAAACAACAAGGCCTACGCGAGCAACCCGGCCAATGCCGGTGACCTGGGCCTGCCGATCCGGCCCTCCAAGCGAGTCGCGGTCGTCGCCTGCATGGACGCGCGGCTCGACGTCGAGAAGCTCCTCGGCCTGCGCGTGGGCGAGGCGCATGTCATCCGCAACGCCGGCGGCGTGATCACCGAAGACGCGATCCGCAATCTCATCATCTCGCATCACCTGCTCAACACCGAGTGCTGGATGCTGATCCATCACACTCGCTGCGGCATGCTGGCCTTCAAGGACGATCTGCTGCGCGCCGGTCTCGAAGGCGATCCGAACGCGGTCGCGGCCCTGAGCGGCGCCGTCGGAAGGACCTTCGTGAGTCCGGGCGTGTCGATGGCAGATCCCGCGCACTTCGCGGCCTTCCGCGGCGGCGCCACGCCGCTCGACTCCGACAAGAACACCACGGACGCCAACGGACACTCGAACTTCACGCGCCTGCAATGGGACGTGCGCCGCGGCCTGTCGCGCATCATCAATCATCCTTGGACCCCGACCACGGGCCCGGATGCGGTACGCGTGCGCGGCTTCATTTATGACGTGGATACCGGTCTGCTCAGCGAGGTGTTCCTGACCGGCGCGGCGGGGGAGATGGGGCCCTTCGATGCCGGATTGCCGTTCTGCTAACCCTAGGGGAATTGCCCGTACGGGGGCGGCGCACTATCGGCCGCCCCGCGGGCCATGACATTCCCGCCTTCGCCTAGGCCTTGTTGTAGACCTCGCTTCCGGACTTACGGAATTCGACGGCTTTTTGTTCCATGCCTTTCTTCAATGCCTCCGCTTCCGAAAGCTTCTGGCTGGCGGCGTAGTCGCGAACCTCTTGGGTGATTTTCATCGAGCAGAAATGCGGGCCGCACATGGAACAAAAGTGCGCGAGCTTGGCGCCTTCCTGCGGCAGCGTTTCGTCGTGGAATTCCTGCGCCTTCTCCGGGTCGAGGCCGAGATTGAACTGATCGGCCCAGCGGAACTCGAAGCGCGCTTTCGATAGCGCGTTGTCGCGCAACTGCGCGCCGGGGTGGCCCTTGGCGAGGTCGGCCGCATGGGCTGCAATTTTGTAAGCAATAATCCCGTCGCGCACGTCCTGCTTGTCGGGCAATCCCAGGTGTTCCTTGGGCGTGACGTAGCACAGCATCGCCGTGCCGTACCAGCCGATTTGGGCCGCGCCGATGGCGGACGTTATATGGTCGTAGCCCGGCGCGATGTCGGTGGTCAGCGGGCCGAGCGTGTAGAACGGCGCCTCGAAGCAGTCTTCGAGTTCCTTGTCCATGTTCTCTTTAATCAGCTGCATCGGGATGTGGCCCGGGCCTTCGATCATGGTCTGCACGTCGTGCTGCCAGGCGATCTTGGTGAGTTCGCCCAGCGTTTCCAGCTCGGCGAACTGGGCGCGGTCGTTGGCGTCGGCGATCGAGCCGGGGCGCAGGCCGTCGCCGAGCGAGAACGCGACGTCGTAGGCCTTCATGATCTCGCAGATGTCCTCGAAGTGGGTGTAGAGGAAGCTTTCCTGGTGATGCGCCAGGCACCACTTGGCCATGATCGAGCCGCCGCGCGAAACGATGCCGGTGACGCGCTCGGCGGTGAGCGGGATCCACGGCAGGCGCACGCCGGCGTGGACCGTGAAGTAATCCACGCCCTGCTCGGCCTGCTCGATGAGTGTGTCGCGGTAGATTTCCCAGGTGAGTTCCTCGGCCTTGCCGTCGACCTTTTCCAGCGCCTGGTAGATCGGCACCGTGCCGACCGGCACCGGGCAGTTGCGGATGATCCACTCGCGCGTCTCGTGGATGTTCTTGCCGGTGGACAGGTCCATGAGCGTGTCGCCGCCCCAGCGCACCGACCACACCATTTTCTCGACTTCCTCCTCGATGCTCGAGGACACGGCCGAGTTGCCGATATTGGTGTTGATCTTCACCAGAAAATTGCGGCCGATGATCATCGGCTCGGATTCCGGGTGGTTGATGTTGTTGGGGATGATGGCGCGCCCGCGCGCGACTTCCGCGCGCACGAACTCGGGGGTGATTTCTCGGGTCGCTCCCGGCATCCTGCCTCCCGCGACATTAGTACGTCCCTGTACGTCAGGATGCGGACCAAAATGAGTTCCGGGATGCTGCTTCAAGAGCTTGGCGTAGCGCGGGTCCTGGCGCAGCTCATTGAGCCGCAGTGTTTCGCGAACGGCGATGTATTCCATCTCGTGCGTGATGATGCCCTGGCGCGCATAGTGCATCTGCGACACGTTTGCGCCGGCTTTGGCGCGGCGCGGCGTGCGGATGTGTTCGAATCGCAGGCTGGCGAGCTTCGGGTCGCGCGCCCGCGCCCGACCGTATTCGGAGCTGGGGCCGTCGAGCTGCACCGTGTCGTTGCGCTCCAGAATCCATTTCTCGCGCAGGGCCGCGAGGCCGGCGCGCAGGTCGATGTGCGCGGTCGGGTCGGTGTACGGCCCGGAGGTGTCGTATACCGTGATCGGCGGATTCTCCTCGGCGCCGTGGCTCGAGGACGTCGGCGTCTGCGTCACTTCGCGCATGGCGACGCGGATGTCCGGACGCGGGCCGGTCACGAAAATCTTGCGCGAGGCCGGGAACGGGCGGATGGCCTCGGCCGAAAGCGTCGAGGTCGGTTGCAGAAAATCTTTGGGGTTGGCGCTCATAATGACTACCTCACTAAAACAAATCGTGGGTATGAGCGGCGGGGCAAAACTGAGGAGGCTTCAAGAAGCTTTCCTACGCCGGGACTAACCGGTTCAGGTTCGAAGGGTGTATCTCAGCTGGCCATCGGCCAGCACCCCTAGCTCATACGGATGGTTTCAAGCTAAAGGATTCCCGGGGGGAATGCAACCTTACGGGTAGGCGTGGAATTCCCTCTTGTGTCATGCCCGCGTAGGCGGGCATCCAGGGTTTACATGGTATCGCGCGCTTCGCGCGCGATTACATAAACAGCACTGTTGCTGCCCGGGGTGCAACAATCCCCGTTGCACCCGCCCGGCGGCGCGAACATACGTTAAGTATGTTCACGAAAACCCGCCTCGCCCCGCTTTCGCGGGCATGACAAGCAATCTGTGCAAGCTTTTCCCCGTCGGGGCGGCGTGACAACACAACACCCGCCCTGTCTGCTGGAGCCTGGATGCCCGCTGAAGCCTGCCCTCGAATGCTTTAGTCGGGGGCGGGAATGACAAGCAATCTCTGCAACCTTTTGCCCGTCGGGGCGGGCATGACGGCAATTGTTAAAAGCCTCCGTAAAATACCCTCCGCTAATGCCCTCATAGAGGTTCCAAGCTTGCACGCCCCGGCCAAACTGCTTACCCTAGTCGGCCGTTTACCCCTATACCGTGTGCGTAAAATATGATTTCGCTGAATTTTGATGCCGCGCGTACGTCCATGATCCTGAATCAGATGCGTGCCTGGCACGTTCACGACGACCGCGTGCTCGACCTCATCGCGCGCATGCCGCGCCAGGACTACGTGCCCGCGGCCAGCCGCAACCTCGCCTACGTGGACATGAACATCCCGCTCGGGCACGGCGAAGTGATGATGACGCCGAAGAACGAGGCGCGCCTGGTGCAGGAACTGGAAATCGACCCCAAGGACAAGATTCTCGAGATCGGCACCGGCAGCGGCTACGTAACCGCGCTGCTGGCCAACCTCGGCCGCCACGTGGTGAGCGTCGAGATCCGCCCGGAATTCACCACCGAGGCCGCGACCAAGCTCGCGCGCCACGGCATCCGCAACATCACGCTCGAAGTCGGCGACGGCGCGCGCGGCTGGGACCGCCAGAAGCCGTACGACGTGATTCTCATCACTGGCTCGCTGCCGATCCTGCCCGAGGCGTTCCGCGACAGCCTCGCGCCCGGCGGACGGATGATCGCCATCGTCGGCCAGTCGCCGGTGATGGAGGTCAAGCGCATCCGGCGTCTCGATGCCCACATCTTCACCGAAGATTCGTTGTTCGATACCGACTTGCCACCGCTGCAAAACGCCATCGAGCCCACCCGGTTCGTATTCTGAGTGTTGTTTCGTTCATGATCCGGCAACTCACCGTGCATGAGCTGAAGGCACGACTCGACGAGGAAAAAAAGGATTTCACGCTGCTCGACGTGCGCGAGCCGTGGGAACTGAATATCTGTTCCATGCCGGGCGCCATCTCCGTCCCCATGCGTGCGATCCCGGCGCGTTACCTGGAACTGCCCAAGGACCAGGAGATTGTCGTGGTCTGCCATCACGGCGTGCGCAGCCAGCAAGTGGCGAATTACCTCGAGCGCCAGGGATTCAACCGGCTCAACAATCTGGTCGGCGGCATCAACGCCTGGGCGCATGAAGTCGACCCGAACATGTCGACCTACTGAACGGCCCCGGCACGCATGCCCCCAGCCTTCAATCGCGCGCAGGGATACCCTGATGGCGGCCAGGACCGGGGGATTTACCGCTGGCGTCAACACGAATATCGACGTGCTGACACCGGCCGCGATCTTTACCCCCAAGCGCGACCGAGCCCCGACGCGGTATGATTAGGGAACTTGTGATTAAGTCTGTTCGTGGTGAGCCCTTCGACTTAGCTCAGGACAGGCCTGTTGAACCATGAACGGACGGCCTGGTTATTACCGTTATTGCCGTTCACCCTTCGACAGGCTCAGGGCGAACGGGGGGCTTAATCAGAACTTCTTTAAACGACTGAACCTGATGCGTCTGAGACAGACGGCAGTAACCCTGAGCGAAAACAAGCTGAAACGGACCAACGCATGGCTTCCATGACCGAAAAACGCTTACACACGCCGCGCGAGGCAGAGACCGCGTTCTACGCTGCGTTCATCAAGCGCGACGTTGACGCGATGATGGCGGTATGGGCGGAGAGCGACAACATCAGCTGCGTGCATCCGCTCGGCCAGATCGTGACGGGGCGTGCGGCGGTGCGCGATTCGTGGGAATCGATCTTCCGCAACTCGCCGGAGATGCAGTTCATGATCACCGAGCGCTCGCGCACCCAGAACGGCGAGATCGCGATGCACATCGTCGAGGAGCACATCCGCACCAAGGGCGAACCCCCGTCCGCGCCAATGCAGGTCACCAATATCTACCGCCTGACCGAGGGCGGTTGGCGCATGATCCTGCACCACGCCTCGCCGGCCTCGCCAACCCCTCAGAAGGCCGAGTCCAAGACGCTGCACTGACTTGTGGGTGGCTGACCCACTCCATTGCCGTCATCTCCGCCCCCGACTAAAGCATTCGAGGGCAGGCTTCAGCGGAGATCCAGGCGTCGTCCCCGCGAAGGCGGCCCCAATCCTCGTTGTCATCTCCGCGAAGGCGGAGATCCAGGACTTGAATGGTATCGCGCGCCATGCGCGTGATCTCAAAACCTAATTGCGGGTGGCTCCGCCCCTGCACCCTGGGTTCCTTTTCTTTGCTCGTGCAAAGAAAAGGAACCAAAAGAAAGCACGCCCCGGAGCCGCCGACCTTTCCCGCTACGCGTCCGGCTCCGCGTGAAAGTCTGGGGCGCACATCCCTGTGCGCCCGTTCACGCTGCCACTGGCAGCGCTCACTCCTGCGCTTCTCGGGAAAATCGGCGCTCGCCTAACTCGCCGGGCGCATGCACCCGGGGCGCGCCGATCCGCGGCGCGCCCGTTCGGCGGCATGGAAGTCCACCGGACTTCCATGAATACTCCGCCTCACCCTCGGGCTCGAACACGAGACTCGCTGTTCCCGATTTTCCCTGCGATGCTCGGCGGCGGCTACGGGTACCCGAAAAACCAAACAGGCGCAGGGTGTACTGAGCGTTAGCGAAGCGCACTGATCGAAAAAAAAGACGTGTGGTACGCGCCCTACATGAAAGATGTAGGGCGGGTTAGGCGCGCAGCGCCGTAACCCGCCGATCGACTGCGCTGATATTCAGTTTCCGAGCAGTTGCTCGATCAGGTGCATGTTGGCCGCGAGCGCGCCGCGGTTTTCTTCGACCATCTTGCGGCCCGCCTCGCCCGCGCTGTCACGGCGGTTGGCGTTGCCGAGAAAATCCGACACCGCCGCGGCGAGTTCCGACGGCGCCTGGATTTGCACGCCGGCGCCGCGCTCGAGCGTCATCTGGCTGATCTCCTGGAAATTGAACATGTGCGGGCCGAACACCACCGGCTTGCCCACCGCCGACGCTTCGAGCAGGTTGTGGCCGCCGGTCGGCACCAGGCTGCCGCCGATGAAGGCGACGTCGGCCGCGCCAAAGAACAACTGCAGCTCACCCATGGTGTCGCCCACCAGAATCTCGACGTCGTCCGCAACCGCCCCCGGGGTCTGGCTGCGCAGCGCGATGCGAAAGCCATGCTTGCGGCACAGGCGCGCCACCGCGGCAAACCGCTCGGGATGACGCGGCACCAGCACCAGCAGCATGTTGGCGAAACGCTTCTGCTGTTTGAGCTGCGCCAACGCCGCGAGAACCGCCTCCTCCTCGCCCTGGTGGGTGCTGGCCGCGAGCCACACCGGCCGGTCCTGGCCCCAGGCGAGACGCAACACCTCGGCGGACTCGCGCAGGCTGGCGCCGGCGTTGAGTTCGAACTTGATGCTGCCCGTGACCGTCACCGATTCCGGATCGGCCCCGAGCGTGAGCAGCCGGTTCGCGTCCGCCTGCGACTGCACCGCGAAGTGGCTCACCTGTTGCAGGGTGGCGCGCGCCAGCGACGCGAAGCGCTGATATTTGCGCATCGAGGACTCCGACATGCGCACATTGGCGACGAATACCGGAATGAAACGTGCGCGGCACTGGTGAAAAATATTCGGCCACAGCTCGGTCTCCATGACGATCGCCAGCATGGGCCGTGTGCGGTCGAGAAAGCGCCGGACCACCGCGGGGTAATCGTAGGGCGCGTAGCAGTGCGCCACCTTGCCGTCGAAGAGTTCCCGTACCTGCGCCGAGCCGGTCGGCGTCATGGTGGTGATGAGCAGCGGGTAATCGGGATAGCGTGCAGTAAGCTCGCGCACCAGCGGCTCCGCGGCGCGCACCTCGCCGACCGACACCGCGTGGATCCAGATCACGCGTGGCGTAGAGAGCGGGGTGATAAACCCGAAGCGCTCCGGGATGCGCCGCCAGTAATCCGGGTTGCTCAGGCCGCGCCACGTCAGGCGCACCAGCACATAGGGGAACAGCAGTCGCAGAAACCAGTTATAGGCGGCGTGCATGTGACAGTCTCGGTGGCGGATGTTCGGAATTATCGCATGCGCAGTGCGCGTGCATCCCGGCAATTTTTCAGCATAAAATAGCCCATGCCCGAGCATCTTTCCGCCGTCATCATCACCCGCGACGTCGCCGACCTGCTTCCCGAATGCCTCGAAAGTATCCGCTTCGCGGATGAAATCCTGATCGTGGACTCCGGCAGCCAGGACGACACGCGCGACATCGCCAAGCGCCACGGCGCGCGCTTCCTGCACCAGGACTGGCTCGGCTACGGCAAACAGAAGCAGTTCGCCGTGGAACGGGCCGCCCACGACTGGGTGATCTGTCTCGACGCCGACGAGCGCGTGAGCCCGGAGCTGGCGCATCGCATCCAGGACGCGCTGCGCGGCCCGGAATTCTTCGCCTACGACATGCCGCGCTGCAACCGCTTCATGGGGCGCTGGCTGCGTCACGGCGAGGGCTATCCCGACCCGAACCTGCGGCTGTTTCACCGCGGCCACGCACACTGGAGCGACGACCCGATCCACGAACATGTCGTCACCACCGGCCCGGTCGGCCGGCTCGACGGCGACCTGCTGCACGACAGCGCTGTCAGCCTCGCTGATTATCTCGACAAGCAGAACCGCTACACCACGCTACAGGCGGAACGGCTGCACGCCCAAGGCAAACACGTCGGCGCCGCGCGCCTGGTGCTCTCGCCGCTGGCGCGGTTCATCAAGTTTTATTTTCTGCGGCGGGGGTTTCTCGACGGCGTGCCGGGGCTGGTGCACATCGCCATCGGCTGCTTCAATAGCTTCATGAAGTACGCCAAGCTGATGCAGCTCGCGCGCGCCAATAAAAGCAAGAGTTAAGGAACCTCTCATTAATTCCCGTTCGTGGTGAGCCCTTCGTCTCGTTCGTGCTGAGCTTGTCGAAGCACGAACGGGCTCAGGACAGCCTTATCGAACCACGAACAGATAGGTTCCTCATATTTTCAGATATTTGCCGTTCATCCTTCGACAGGCTCAAGGCGAACGGCATAATAATTGATCAGAGCTTCCGTAATTTTATTTCTTGAATCCCTACGGCGGCGCCCAGCGGTTGCTCTGCAACAATTCGTACACCACCTGATCGGTCGCGAGCAATTTCTTCTCCAGGTCGTTGAAATAGGCCGGTGGCGGCATTGGCGCCGCGCCGACCGCGCCGGTGTCGAGGCGGTTTTTCAGGCTGGACGTGAGATAACCTTCCTTGCCGATCAGGCCGACGATGCTGCCGGCGGACACGAACGCCACACCGTTTTGCTTGTGCATCAGCGAGTCGCCGAGCGCGCTGAACGGATCCTCGAAGCCCATGAGGTCGACCAGGGTGGGAAAGATATCGAGCTGTGACGCGACCACGTCGTTCGTGCCCGGCTTGACCAGGCCCGGGGCGTAGATCAGCAGCGGCACGTGAAAGCGGTCGGGAATCTTGGCGATCCCGAACTTGCCGATCGGGTGATCCGCGACGAAAACGAAAATGGTGTTCTTGAACCAGTCGGTTTGCGCTACCTTCTTCATGAATTCGCCGAGGCTCCAGTCGGAGTAGTAGAGCGTATTAAGGAAGCCGTCCTCGGTGAGGCTGCCGTGCGGGCGCTTCTCGAAGCGCTCAGGCAGTCGCGCGAACGGCTCATGCGTGCTGCCGGTGTAGACGTACGCAAGGAACGGTTGCTTCTCGTGCGCGAGTTTGTCGGAAACGAACATGAAGGTGTCGTAGTCCCAGCCGAAGGCCGCGGCCCCGGCGTCCGGATATTCGAGCACGATCGGGATGTCCTCCATGCCGTAGTACTCCTGGAATCCGGCGGCGTACGCGATCGCGTCCATGCGGAACGAGCCGCGGTGCGGGGCCTGCACGAAAATCGTGCGATAACCGTGGCGCTGCGCGATCGTGCCGAGACGCGAGATGTTGGTCACCTCCAGGCCCTTGCCGAGATACGGCATGCCGAGGAGCCGCGGGATGCCCGTGAGCGAAGATTGCACGCCCTCGATCGAGCGTTGTCCGTGGGAATAAGCGCGGGTGAAACTGAGGCTCTGTTTCACGAGCGCGTCGAAATTCGGCGTCACGCCGAAATGCCCCCCGGCGAGCGCGTCGATGTAGTGAAAACTCCAGCTCTCCAGCAGCACGAAGATCACGTTGGGATGGTTCGGCTTCGCCATGTAGTCGCGCAGGAACGGATATTTGTCGTCCGTGATCGGATAAATCTGCGCCGCCAGGCGACGCGCCTCTCCCGTATCGAAAAACCGGTGGTTGACGTCACTCGAGGCGTCGTTGGTCATCACGGCGCTGAACACGCCGTTCAGGGTCAGGTTGCCCGCCTCCGTGCTGCCGCTGGTGAAGGCATGCACCACGTTGATCGGCTTGCCGTAGAGCGTCCAGCCGCGCCCGGTCAGTATCAGCGCCAGAAACAACACGACGAACCAGAGTGCGCCGGCGCCGGCGCGCACGGGCACGGTCTCGCGCCGGGCGACGCGCCACCACAGCCAGCCCAGACCGGCGCACAGCACCAGATAAACGAGGACGGCGCCGAGAAAGCTGGTGAAGGCGAGGCGCAACATCGCGCCCATGTCCTGACCGATCGCGAACAGCTCGGTGGCGATGTGGCGGTCGACGTAACCGAAGTACTCGACGTCCGCGGCCAGCACCAGCGCCATTGCCACCGTCACGACCCACAGGATCCACGCCAGCGGCTGGTGCCACCAGCGGCTGGCGGCGAAGCGCAGCGGCAGATTGATCAGCAGCAGCGGGATGGAGAAAAAGACCGCGATGATGGCGGCGTCGAAACGCACGCCGTGCAGAAACGCCCCGAGGATCTGCCCGACGGACAATTTCCCGAAATAGGCGTGGTAATCATAGTAAAACACGACGCGGAAAAGCGTGAATACAGCCAGGGCGAGGCCGAAGTAGTACAGGCTTTTGCGCAGCGGTGTGAGCGGTGCGCCCGCGTAGCGTTCTCCGCTCTGCGGACGGGGCCTCCACGCGACGTTTCTTGCGCCCTTTAATATTGTCATGCAGGTTGCTTCCGATCCATTTTTTCAAATACCTGCGCGAGTTTAGACAGCACGTCGGCGACCTCGATCAGCCGCATCGCTTCACCGCGATGCACACGCGTGGTCCAGTTCACCGATTGCGGGTCCTGCCCGAGGATGGTGCGCACCGCTTCCGGGTACCGGTTCACCACCAGATCGGGATAAAGATACGGGCCCGAAAGCTCCGGCGGCGCGACCGCGTACAGGCCCACGACCGGCGTGCCGACCGCTCCGGCAAGATGCACCGGCCCGGTGTCGGGCGCAAGCAGACAATCCGCGTGCGCCAGTACCGCCGCGAGTTTTTTCGGCGTGGTCGCGCCGATGAGGTTCGTGACGCCGGTGGACACCGCATTCATGATGGTCGCACCGGCCGCCTGTTCGCGCGCGCCCGGGCCGCCGGTCAGGATGATCTGCGCGCCCCAGCGGCTCTGCAC
>NZ_JBAVEJ010000184.1:0-9823 GCF_049587675.1 Sulfuricaulis sp.
ATCTGGCACTAGGGGTTTTCAGATCCCCGTAGCCGCCGAGCATCGCAGGGAAAATCGGGAGAAGCGAGCCTCGTGTTTGAGCCCGAGGGTGAGGCGGAGTATTCATGGAAGTCCGGTGGACTTCCACGCCGCCGAACGGGTGCGCCGTGATTCGGCGCACCCCGGGCACGAAGGAGACGTCGTGCGCTCCGGGGTGTGTTTCTTTTGGTGACTTTTCTTTGCACAAGCAAAGAAAAGTCACCTGCCGTGGGTCAGCCACCCACAAGTAGCTTTTAAGATCGCGCGCCTAGCGCGCGATACCATAACAAAAAAGGCGGCCGAAGCCGCCTTTGCAATACAGAAAACAGAAAATCGAAATCAGGCCGATTTCCGGATCAGCTCCTGATATTTCCGCTGCAATTCCTCTTTGGACTCCGGATGATTCGCATCGGGAATAATGCAATCCACCGGACAGACATCCACGCACTGGGAAGTTTCAAAGTGGCCGACGCATTCGGTGCAGAGATCAGGGTTGATCTGGTAGATCTCTTCGCCCATGGTAATCGCCCCGTTCGGGCACTCGGGCTCACAGACATCGCAGTTGATGCATTCGTCGGTAATCAGCAAAGACATAAAATACCCTTGAAAGAATCCGGTTAAAGCCGTTACATCTTAACGTATTTTCGCCGCCATCGCAGCCGCCACACGCGCGTCCACGAAATCCGAGACATTGCCGCCGAGCAGCGCGATCTCCTTCACCAGCGAAGCGGAGATGAACATCTCCTGCTCCGAGGGCGTCATGAACACCGTTTCCACTTCCGGCGCGAGTCGCCGGTTCATGCCGGCGAGCTGAAACTCGTATTCGAAATCCGAGGCCGCGCGCAACCCGCGCAGGATCACGTTGCCGCCATGCTGACGCACGCAATCGATCAGCAGATTGTCGAAGCCGGTGACCTTCACGCCTTTGATGTCCGCCAGCACCGTGCGCGCCAGTTCCACGCGTTCCGACAGTTTGAATAACGGCTGCTTCTGCGGATTGGCCGCCACGGCGACGATCACCTGATCGAACAGGCGCGCCGCGCGACGCACCAGATCCGTGTGGCCGTTGGTGATCGGGTCGAACGTGCCGGGATACAGCGCGATGACTTTCATTCAGGCTCTCGGAACTGCACAAAGCATATCACTGCACATAGCTTTCCCCTTGACGAAAATCAAGATGACCTGTTTCTCATCCGGTTTTTTGCGCCAGATGATATCCCACCTGCCCGGCTTTTTTGCTGCGGATCAATTCCCAGGTCGCCGGCAAGGGTAACACATCGACCTGACTGGGCGCCTCGACATAGACAAAACCACCGCGCTTGATCCAGCCGTTCGTTTCCACCAGCTCCGCGCAAGGCGCGATAAGATCGCTATTGAAGGGCGGGTCCAGAAAAACGATGTCAAACGGCTGCGGCGTCTGACGGAGAAAATCGACGGCATCTGCCTGCACCACGCCGGCGTTGAGTGCCTGAAGAATTGCCACATGTTGACGCAGGGATTCCACCACATGCGCGTTCTTTTCCACCATGACCACCTGTCCGGCGCCGCGCGACAAGGCTTCCAGGCATAAGGCACCGGTCCCGGCGAAAAGATCGAGACAACTCGCACCGGCGATATAAGGCTGCAACCAGTTGAAAAGCGTCTCGCGCACGCGATCGGGGGTGGGCCGCAATCCCTCCGCTTCGGGAATGCTCAGACGCCGGCCGCGCCAGCGTCCGCCGATAATGCGAAGCTTGCCCGGATAAGACAATCCCGTCTTCGTGGCCACGCGGCGGCGCGCGGACCTGCGGTCAGCGGCCGCCACCGACGATGACCGTCACCATTTGGTCAGGATGGACGCGCTGCCGGAAGGCATTGCGAATCTGTTCAACCGTCACCGCGTCGATGCGCGGAATGAAATCATCGAGATAAGTCAACGGCAGTCCATAAAAAGCAATGACCGCCAGGTTCTCGGCGATCTTGCCATTGCTGTCGAGACGCAGCGGGAATCCACCGGTGATGTGCTTCTTCGCGGCAGTAAGTTCCTGCTCCGTCGGCCCTTTGTCGACGAAATCCGAAATGACCTGACGGACAAGCTTGAGCGCCTGATCGCGCTGCGCGTTTTTAGTCTGCAATCCTACGATCAAGGGTCCCGCTTTGCGCAGCGGCAGAAAATAACTGTAAACGCTGTAGGACAGGCCGCGTTTCTCCCTCACCTCCGTCGACAGGCGTGACACCAGTCCGCCGCCGCCGAGAATGTAGTTGCCGACATACAACGGGAAATAATCCGGATCACCACGCCGCATTCCCGGCTGGCCCAGGATGATATGCGTCTGGGTGGCGGGAAACGCCACTTGCTTCTGCCGCGGGGCATAGAGCGTACGCACCAGGGGCAGCGGAACCTCTGCTTGGCCCGCGGGCAAGTGACCGACGACACGTTCGGCGATTTTGCGCGCCTGGCGCTTGCTCGCGTCACCGACAATCACGAGCCAGGCATTGGCGCCGACAAAATAACTCCGATGCTGCTTCTGCAAATCCTCGCGAGTGATCGCCTTCAGGCTGGATTCATCTCCCTGTGGGTCATGGGCGTAGGGGTGATCACCGTAAAGCTCGCGGTAAAACGCCTTATCGGCGATCGCACCCGGCGATTGCATGTCCTTTTGCAAGGCCACCAGCGCCTGCTCGCGGTTCCGTTCGAGACTGGCCGCCGGAAATGACGGTGCCGCCAGAATTTTGGAATACAGATCGAGCGCCGGATCGAGCAGCGCGGAATCCGAGAGGCTGCGCAGGTCCACGGTCGCCATGTCACGATCGACGCCGGCACCGAACTCGGCGCCCAGACTCTCGAACTGACTGGCAATGTCGTCGGCGGTCAGATCGCCCGTGCCTTCATCGAGCATGGCGCTCGTCAGACGCGCGAGCCCGGCTCTGTTGGCCGGATCGCGGCTCGAACCGGCGTCGAACACGGCCCGGATCTGCAGCATCGGCAGTTCGTGGGTTTCAACGAAATAGACGCGCGCCCCGTTGTCCAGCATCCACTGCTGGATTTTCGGGGCGGCCGACGCGACTCCCGACATGAATAGCAGGCAGAGGAATACCAGAGTTCTAGCGAACATCGCCGCCTCCCCGAGGCCGCGGCATGCGCCGCTGCCCCTTGCCGATCGGCTGCGGATCGAGCACCGCCACCGTCAGGTTCGTGTCCACGAGATACTTGCGTGCCACCGTCTGCACCTGCTCCGCGGTGACGGCCTTGAGCTTGTCCGGGTAGTCGTCGACCATGTGCCAGTCGAGTCCGACCGCCGCCAGGCGCCCGATCTGCATCGCCTGATAGAACACCGAATCGCGGCTGAAGACATTGCTCGCCACCACCTGCGCCTTGACGCGTTTCAATTCCTCGTCGGTGGCCGGCTCCTTCTTGATGCGTTCGATCTGCGCCCGGATGGCCTGTTCGAGCTCCGCGACGGTATGGCCGTTGGCCGGCGTGGCTTCGATCATCAGCAGACCAGGAGAACGCGCAACCGCCGAGTAGTCGGTGCCGATGCTGGCGGCAAGTTTTTTCTCGCGCACCAGCTCGCGCTCGAAACGCGCCGCCTGCCCGCCATCCAGGATACCGGTCAGCACACTCAGCGCGTAAGGTTCCCATTCGGCGACATCGCTTCCATGGCCTGCGGAGGCATGCACCGGCGTATGATAGCCCATGAGGAGGTAAGGCACTTCCGCCGGAATCGCGACACGGATGCGTTGTTCTTGCTTCTGCTCGGGTTCCACGACTTCCTTGGCCCTCTCGACGGAACGTGCCGGAATCTGTCCGAAATATTTCTGCGCCTGCGCGATTACCTCTTTCGGCTCGACGTCGCCGACCACCACGAGTATTGCGTCGGACGGGGTATACCAGCGTTCGTACCAGTCACGCAGTTCCTTGACTGTCATGGACTCCAGATCGGCCATCCAGCCGATCACCGGGTGCCGGTAGGGGTGGACCTTGTACGCGGTAGTCATGAATTTTTCCTGAACGATCGCCTCGGGCTGGTCCTCGGTGCGCCACCGGCGCTCTTCCATCACCACCTTGATCTCCTTGCGAAACTCCTCATCGGCCAGCGTCAGATTCTGCATGCGGTCGGCTTCGAGTTCGAAGGAAATCGGCAGGCGCGATTTTTCCAGCTGCTGGAAATAGGCGGTGTAGTCGTAACTGGTGAAGGCATTCTCGCGTCCGCCGTTTTCGGCGATGATGCGCGAGAACTCGTTGGGTCCGTGCTTGGCCGTGCCCTTGAACATCATGTGCTCAAGCACATGCGAGATGCCGGTGACGCCGTCGGGCTCGTCCTGGCTGCCCACCCGGTACCAGATTTGCGATACCACCACCGGCGAGCGGTGATCCTGCTTGACGATGACGCGCAGGCCGTTGGCCAGCGTGGTTTCCTGCGTCTGGTCGCAGGCCGTGAGCCACAGGCTCAGAAACAGGAGCCACAAAAGTTTTTTGTACATGGGGTTTCCGTGGTGATGATTCTTTATATACTATTGTGCCACAGCTTAGAGCATCGACACCGAAAATAATTCCCCAGGATCATCGTTCTTGAAAGAATTCCGCCATCCGAAGCAGACCGAAAACACCCGGCCCGCCGGCCTCTTCGGCCGCCTGCGTGAAAAGCTTACCGCTACTCAGCGCAGCTTCACCCGCGGCCTGAGCGACCTGCTGCTCGGGAGCCGCGCGCTCGATGACAGCCTGTTTGAGGAACTCGAAACGCTGCTGCTGTCCGCCGATGTCGGCGTGGAAACCACCCAATATCTATTGAAAGGTATCACGGAGCAGGTCTCGCGCAAGCAGCTGACGGACACGCGCGCCGTCTACCACGCCCTGCGGCAAAGTATCCTCTCCATCGTGGAACCCTGCAGCCGCCAGCTCGACATCACTCCCGTCAAGCCTTTCGTCATTATGGTGGTGGGCGTCAACGGCGTCGGCAAAACCACCACCATCGCCAAGCTCGCCAACCGCCTCAAAAACAACGGGCACGCGGTCATGCTGGCCGCCGCCGACACCTTCCGTGCCGCCGCCATCGAGCAGCTCAAAACCTGGGCCGGACGTCTCGATATTCCGGTGATCGCCCAGCATACCGGGGCCGATGCCGCGGCCGTGGTGCATGACGCCGTAAACGCCGCAACCGCGCGCGGCAGCGATATCCTGATCGTGGACACCGCCGGACGGCAGCACACACAGGCGGACTTGATGGATGAACTGAAAAAGATCAAACGTGTGATCGGCAAGGCCGATTCCTCCGCGCCGCATGAGGTGCTGCTGGTGCTCGATGCCGGCACGGGGCAGAACGCGCTCTCGCAGCTCACCCATTTCGGCGAGGCCGTGGGGGTAACGGGCCTCGCGCTCACCAAGCTCGACGGCACCGCCCGGGGAGGCATTCTGATCGCCATCGCACGCAAAACCGGGCTGCCCATCCGCTACATTGGCGTGGGCGAGGGCATGGACGACCTGCGCGAGTTCGATGCCGGAGAGTACGTCGATGCGCTGCTGCCCGCGCCTTGAGCCGGTCGAACATGATCCAGTTTACCCACGTCTTCAAGCGTTATCCCGGCGGCTTCGACGCGCTGCGCAATATCAACCTGCAGATCGGTGCGGGTGAAATGGTTTTCATCACCGGTCATTCGGGCGCGGGCAAGAGCACGCTGCTCAAGCTCATCACCGCCATCGAGCGACCGACGCGCGGTGAGGCCGTTGTCAACGGCAAAAATCTTCTGCGCCTGCCGCGACGCCGCATCCCCTACTTCCGGCGCGAGATCGGCGTGGTGTTTCAAGACCACAAGCTGCTGTTCGATCGCACGGTCTTCGACAACGTGGCGCTTCCCCTGATCGTCACCGGCGCGGATCCGCAAGAGGTTCCCCGACGCGTACGCGCGGCGCTGGAAATGGTCGGGCTGCTCAGCAAGGAAAAAATGTATCCGGTCACGCTCTCCGGCGGCGAGCAACAGCGAGTCGGCATCGCCCGCGCCGTGGTCAACAAACCGCCGCTGCTGCTCGCGGACGAACCCACGGGAAACCTCGACAGCGCGCTGTCCGACGAAATCCTCGATCTGTTTCTCGACTTTCATCACCACGGCGTCACCGTGATGATCGCCACCCACGACTGGCATCTAATCAACCGCGCGCGTCAGCGTGTCATTGAATTGAAGCAGGCCGAGCTGGTCCGCGACTCGGGGACGGCGGCATGATCAAAAACTATTTTTTGCGTCATGCGCAGGTGTTTTTCTACAGCCTCGGGCAACTTACGCGTACGCCGGTCGCCACGTTCCTGACCGTGGCCGTCATCGGCATCACCCTGGCGCTGCCGGCCGGTCTTTATGTCGCTATCGAAAACGTACAGCGTCTCGCCAGCGGCTGGGAAGACAACGGTCAGATATCGCTGTTCCTGAAGCAGGACGTTCCGGGCGCGGCCATCGAAAAACTCGCCGACAAAATCCGCCGCATGCCCGCCGTCTCCTGGGTGGACTATGTTTCGCGCGAGGCGGCGCTCACCGAATTCAAACGCCTGTCCGGCTTCGGCGAGGCGCTGAATGCGCTCGATCGCAATCCGCTGCCGGCGGTGCTGGTCGTGCATCCAGCCGCCAAGTACGCGCATCCCGACAAGCTGCAGGAGCTGCTCAAGGACCTGCGCCGCTTCAACGAGGTGGACATCGCGCAGATCGATCTCGACTGGGTACGCCGCTTGCATGCGATGCTCGAACTTGCGCGTCAGAGCGTGCTGATCCTGGCCGCGGGACTGGCGATAGCCGTGCTGCTCATTATTGGCAATACGATCCGGCTGGCGGTCCTCAATCGCCGTGACGAGATCGAGATCACCAAACTGATCGGCGGGACCAACGCTTTCATCCGCCGTCCCTTCCTCTATACCGGCACCCTGCAGGGCCTGCTCGGGGCGCTGCTGGCCTGGCTGCTGGTGGGTCTGGGCCTGTTGCTCCTCACCGACCCCATCAACAACCTGGCCGGACTGTATGGGAGTCAGTTTGAGGCTGAGAATTTGGGCATCCTGGCTACCCTGGCCCTGATTGGCGCCGGGGGGCTGCTCGGCTGGCTGGGTTCCCGCCTGGCTGTCGGCCGTCATTTGCGGGCCATAGAGCCGCACTAAATCCATTGAAACCATGACTTTTTCCCTACTTTTCCAAGGGAAAAAGAACTTTTTAGTGATTTGGCACTCATATGGGCCGAGTGCTAAAATGTTTTTCCAATAACCGGTAGTTCTGAATTAGTGGAGGTTCCGACCCATGGCCCAGTCACTGACATTGCCCATTAACCTCTACCCCGAAAAGGGGCTGTCGACCTATATCCGGGCGGTCAATGCGCTGCCGGTTTTGAGCGTGGAGCAGGAACGCAAACTGGCGCGGCGCTATCGCAAGCACAACGACCTCGACGCCGCCCGCCAACTGGTGATGTCGAACCTGCGTCACGTAGCACGCGTCGCGCGCGGTTTCTCGGGCTACGGCCTGCCGCAGGCGGACCTGATCCAGGAAGGCAACATCGGTCTGATGAAGGCGGTCAAGCATTACGACCCGGCGCACAAGGTGCGGCTGATGTCATTCGCAATCCACTGGATCCGCGCCGAGATCTTCGACTACATCCTGCGCAACTGGCGCATCGTCAAGGTGGCGACCACCAAGTCGCAGCGCAAACTGTTTTTCAACCTGCGCAAGTCGCGTGAACGTCTGGGCTGGATGACGCGCGGCGAAGTCGATGCATTGGCCGAGAATCTGGACGTGGCGCCGGAGACCGTGCAGGAAATGGAAGGCCGCATGAGCAACGCGGACGTGGCGTTCGACGCCGACAACGATGCCGATGACGACAGTTTTCACGCCGCGCCGGCAGGCTACCTGCAGGACATGCGCTATAACCCGGAAGTCCTGGCAACGCAGTCCGATCAGGATGATTTGCGCCAGACGCAGTTGAGTTCCGCACTGACCTCACTCGATGCACGCTCGCGCAATATCATCCAGCGCCGCTGGCTCGATGAGAAAAAACCGACGCTGCACGAACTGGCCGACGAATACGGCATCTCGGCCGAGCGCATCCGCCAGATCGAGATGAAGGCGCTGGATGTGATGAAAGACGCGCTCGAAGCATAAACGCCGCCTTGCCTGAGAATCGAAGGGCTTCCACCGGGAAGCCCTTATTTTTTGGACTGGTGTCTTGCCTCTGCACTGCCACATCAGGCCTCCGCATCAAGCCAGCACACCAGGTAATAGAGCCGCAAGCCTTCCGAAGATCGCGATGGCCCGATGACCCGGGCCGGATAGAGATTCTTTTCTGGATTAGCACCGGAAACCGCCGCCGCCTCGGAATCAACCACGGTCACGCAATTCTCCGGAAACCGGTCGCGGGTGCGCCGCGGCGCGTAGATCAGCGCGAAACATTCGTTGACGACCTTGCCTTCCGGATCGAGACCGATGCGCGCCATGAGCGTTTACCCAGAATCAGTGGTTGATTGACCGATTATCATACCCGCCAACCAAGACCATAACCATTTTCATTTACCGCAATCACCGGGGCACGTAACATGCAGCCCCATCCATGACTTCACCCCGACAACTTTTTGCCACCTGCCCCAAAGGCATCGAGTCTTTGCTCGCCGATGAATTGCGCGAACTCGGGGCCGAAGGCGTCAAGGAAACCCGCGCCGGGGTCGCATTCACCGGCACGCTAGCGACTGCCTATCGCGCCTGTCTGTGGTCGCGGCTCGCCAACCGCATCCTGTTGCCGCTCAAAAGTTTTCCCGCCACTTCACCGGAGGCACTCTATGATGGCGTCCAGACCATCGCCTGGAAAGAGCATCTGGCGTCCGAGGGCACGCTGGCGGTGGATTTCACCACATCGCAATCCGTCATTACCCATTCGCATTACGGCGCGCTCAAGGTGAAAGATGCCATCGTAGACCAGTTGCGTGACGAATTCGGCGCGCGCCCGTCGATAAACACGGCGCAACCCGATGTGCGGGTGAACATCTATCTGCTGCGCGATGAAGCGACGGTTAGTTTGGATCTATCGGGTGAATCGCTGCATCGGCGCGGTTACCGCGCGCAGACGGTGGAAGCGCCGCTAAAGGAAAATCTCGCCGCGGCCATCCTCATGCGCGCTAATTGGCCCGCCATCGCCAAGGAAAACGGGGCGCTGGTCGACCTGATGTGCGGCTCGGGTACGTTGCTGATTGAAGCGGCCATGATCGCGGCCGACATTGCGCCCGGGCTGGCGCGCGAGTACTTCGGCTTTCTCAACTGGAAACAGCACGATGCCACCCTTTGGTCGGATTTGATCGAGGAAGCGCACAACCGTCGCGAAGCCGGGCTCCCGAAATTACCGCCGATTCACGGCTACGACCGCGACGCGCTGGCTATCCGCGCCGCGCGCGACAACATAAAACGCGCGGGGCTGGGTAATCTTATGCTTGCACAACAACGCGAGCTGGCTGCCTGCACACCGGAACAGAGCCTGACCGGGCTCGTGGTGGCCAACCCGCCCTACGGAGAACGCCTGGGCCCAAGCTCCGAACTGCCGGCGCTTTACGCTGAACTCGGTGCACAGCTGAAGGCATGCTTCCCCGGCTGGCGCGCCGCGGTGTTCACCGGCAATCCCGAACTTGGAAAATCCATGGGTCTGCGCGCCAAGAAAATGCACACCCTCTACAACGGCGCGATCGAATGCAAGCTGCTGCACTTCGACATCACGCCGGAAAATGTCGTGGTTGAACGCGCGCCGAAACCCTTCGAGATCCGCCCCGGTTCCAGCGCAGAGATGTTCGCCAACCGCCTGCGCACGGACCTACAGCACTTC